>CAZBPK010000129.1:0-31368 GCA_964493765.1 uncultured Bacteroidia bacterium
GAGTATGACCAATTGTAATTTTTTTTTTTTCTTCGGAACGTAAATCTATATGAATTTTAGACCAAGTAGGACAACAACCGTTCTCTCCCATCTTCCAGAAATTTTCTTTTTTACCAAAAAACAAAAATCTATCGTCATGAATCCATTTTTTCCATAAACCAGCACTTTCAGTGTCTTTTGGTAAATTGTCTGCATCATCTCCACCAAAAACAGTAACATATAATAAATCTTTATCAATTTTTAAAACTTGGGTAAGAAATTCCCAAGCCCACTCAATGGCTTCTTTTTTAAAATAATCACCAAAACTCCAATTACCGAGCATTTCAAACATGGTATGGTGATAAGTATCTAAACCGACATCTTCCAAATCATTATGTTTACCAGAAACTCTTAAACATTTTTGAGAATTTGCAACTCTTAAATATTGAGGTTTTTGGTTACCTGTAAAAATATCTTTAAATTGGTTCATTCCAGAATTGGTAAACAATAAGGTAGGGTCATTTTTATTGACAATAGGAGAAGAATGAACATAATGATGTTGTTTAGAATGAAAAAAATCCAAAAAAGCTTTTCTAACTTGTGAAGACTGCATAAAAAAAACGCAAAATTATAGAAATTTTGTGATGAGAAAAATAATTTTTCAATCTAAGAACTTCATTATAGTATTGTGAGGGCAAGCATATTATGCATAGTATGCATGAGGGATGCGAAGGGCACGAAGTGGCACTGCCTTTGGGTGCGAAGTATGAGCAGGCAAAGGATTGCCGAAGCAAACAGCGAAGCCCGTAGCAAGCCCGACCCGCCGCGTTAGCAAGGGGCATGCCCAAAAATTTCATGTTATATGTATAGGAATCTTAGGAATCTCATTAAAGATTAAGTAATCTTTTCAAATATTTTCTTTCAAAATATTTTTGTGCAATTTCTTTTTTTACATTTTCAGAAAATTCTTTCTCAAAGAGTTGAAAAATTGCTTTTAAATTTTCCTCTAAAAGATGTTGAGTTTGTTGAATTGCATCTTCGTTTCCAGTTAAGATTTCATCGTTCAAATCCATCATTTCCATTAAAAATTCATTGGAAAGTTTAATATCACTACTTCCATCTTCACGAATCAATCCCCACAATTTTAAAAAATATTCTATTCTAAGTTCATCATCATTCAAAATTTTATAAGCATTATGAAGCTCTGATAATTTTTGTTGTTCATTAGAATTTTGATAGGTTTTAATCCCTTCTAAATACTTCTTTCTTAAAGCAGATTTGTCAATAAAATAATTAACTGGTTGATTAAAGGTTGAAAATATTTTTTCCATAATGTATAAAAAATAACAAAAAAATGTAACTTTGTGACTTGAAATTACGTACAAAGTAACTAAAAAAGCGCAAAACAATTTTAAAACACGATATAATGAAAAATAGTTTATTTTTACTTGCTGTACTAAACTTAATGTTTAGCATTATTTATGGTCAAACTAATATCTGGACGGGAAATACCTCAACAGATTGGTTTACTTCAACGAATTGGAGTTTAAGTGTGGTTCCTACAATCGCTCAAGATGTAAGGATACCAACAGTACCGACAGGACCAAACTGGCCTGAAATCAGTTCAGGAACGGCTTTGGCTAGAACGCTAACCATTCAAACGGGTGCAGAATTAACCATGAATGGCGGAGTTTTAGAAATTCATAGAAATTTTACCAAAACAGGTAATTTTTATGCTAATGCAGGAAAAGTAGTATTTAAAAGTTCTACTTTCAAACAAACTTTAACAGGAATTACTACTTTTTATGATTTAGAACTTGCCAATACAGCTCCCTTTCCTCAGGATACAGTGATTTTTTCGGATAATATTATTATAAAAAATGACATTACTTTTACAAGTGGAAAAACTAAGCCTGGAACCGCAGGAGAATCCAATACTATTACAGTAGAAGGGAACTGGATTAGTAATGGAGGAACTTATATCCCTAATTTAGGTTTAGTCGTTTTTGATGGCAATCAAGATAAGCAAATATTAGGTACGAGTACGAATGCAACCAATTTCTACAATGTATCTATTCAAAAAAGTTCTGGATATTCCGCTTTGACTTCCACATTATTTTTGAAAATTGATAACTCTTTAGAAGTTCAGAATGGTGAAATGGTGTTTAATAACATTGGGAGTTTGCCTACTGCAACTGTAGCTCAAGATGTAAGGATGTTTGAGGGATCGGGTATAATGCTCAATAATACTACTGGTGTTCAAAATGTAGAATTACAAATAGGTAGAAGTTTGATTGATTTTAATACGGCTATACCCTCAAGAAACCTTGTAACCAATGTCGCTTATGGAATCAATTTTACCGATGGAAACGCTCTAATCACTATGAACAGTAGTTCTAATTTTGTGAACCAGTCAATCATAGGCTATGGATTAGTAACGGCACAAAATACCGGTAACAACCTACAAAAAGGACTAAGATTACCTTCGTTGAAAATTGCTACTGAATCAACCGTTTTTATTGAAAATGAAGGAATTAGAACGATAGGCCTGTTAAGAGTAGAAAAAGGTACCCTAAAAGCCAATGGTAAAAAAATTATTCTAGGGAATTTGACAGGTACTAATATTGTAACGAATACTGGAATTTTAGATTTTGATGGGGGTTCATTTTTAATGATGTCCACGAACTCCACTACAGGACCTTTATTACGAGTAGAGAATGGTGGAACTTTAAGGTTGGTAGGAACAGATTTATCCAATATTGTAAGAATAAATAGAGACGGAGGGTCTGGACAATATTATAGAATTAATATAGAAAGTGGAGGAAATTTTGCGGCTAGGTTTTATAGTTTTAGTCTATTACATGCAGAAGGGCTTTTAATGAAACCTGGTTCTATACTAGCAGATGCTCCTAATAATTTTAGTGATGGGGCTTTTAATGAAACTAATGCAGGAGCAACCGTAAGATATATGGTTTTACAACAAGATTTCCCATCCGATATTACGATTTCTAATGTTAGATTTAATCAAACAAATACAGTTTTTAATTGTTCAAGACCTGCTGGAGCCGTTGGCAATGTAATCTTTTTTAATTGCACGGGAGTAAAATCGGGTCCAGGCTTTGAAGAAGATCCCGCTGACCCTACACCTTCTTCCATAGAGCCTGATAACGATGGCAAAATAAGATGGAACAATAGTTTTGTAGTAAGACAATGGACAGGAGCGACTTCTAATAATTGGAACGAAGCAGGAAACTGGGTAGGAGGATTTATTCCTACAGCCACAGAAGATGCTCTTATTCCTGCAGGTTGCCCAAGATACCCTATTCTAGAATTGAACGTTACTATCAATAACCTTAAAATTACCGCAAACCAAGCAGGTGCTATTTTTACAACCAATGGATATAATTTAACAGTTAATGGAGATTTAACGAAAACTACTGGAACCAATGGAAATATTACAGTAAGCGCAGGCTCAACCCTCTCCGTCAAATATAATTTTTTAATTGATGCCGCTCATCTCAATGCAATAAATGGCTCTTGGGTAGAATTTACAGGCTCTTCTTCTATTGACAAAGTTTTTAGCTTTGCAAATTTGAGAATCAATGGAAATGTTTTTGTTTCTAATACGGGTTCTAATACAGTTATTAAACAAAATATTGAACTGAATTCGGGTAATTTAGTATTTGTTAATCAGAACTGTAATATTCATGTAGAAGGAAACTGGGTCAATAATGGTGGGCGATTTACTCATGTAGGGGGTAGGGTTTATTTTAGAAGCGCAAATAACACTTTAAAAACCATTCAATCCGGAAACGAAACTTTTGGAACAGTATTGGTTATGCCTTCAACTGGTGGTTGTACTTATCAATTATTAGACGATATGACCTGTGTTTCTACTGCAACAGGAGTAGGTACTTCCGGTAATTCTCTTTCTATTCGTGGAAATAATGACGCTGGAGCAGTAATTTTTGATTTAAATGGAAAAACTTTAACAGTTAATCACATTTTGATTGACGGAAATACAACTGGCACTGCAGCAGTTTATCATGCTACTTTACTGGCTTCTGCTGGTTCTACTTTAAGAATTAATCCTGGTTATACTTTAACTACTGCTGGTAGAACTCCAAGAATTCAAATGTTGGGTACCGCCTCCCAAAGAGTAACAATAACCAAAGGAAGTGGAGTGGGTACCTATAGTTTCTCCGCAAATACTGCAACAGCTGGTTTTCCTTTATTGGTTGAAGCTATTTATACAGATTTTGAATATTTTGATGGGAATGGTATCCATTGTGCAGGCGCTAATGTAAATATTTCTACAACCAATAATTTTAGCTATTGTAGCTTTACCAACTTTACGCAAGTCGCAGGTACGATGCTTCAACTTCCTAATGTGCTATTAAACAATATCATGGAAACCCGTTTTACTTTTGTTGGAACTCCTGTTCCAGGTACCCATTTTAATGTTTTTAGAAGTGGTGCAGGAACAGGTGCCGCTACTTTTGTTAATTCTGTAGGTTCTTTAAAAGGTGTAACTTATGAAAAAGATAATACAGGACCTAATACTCCCGGAAACATCATTTGGATAGATAACAATATATATTGGGGTCCATTTGCTTCTGGAGATTGGAATGATATGCCAACAAAATGGAGAGACGGAGCAGGAAATCCTGTACCTATTCCTACTTCTACCGATAATGTCGTTCTAGACCATACGCATCAGCCTACTCCTTATGTCATTACCAATAATTCAGGTGCAACCTGTAAAGATTTAATTTTTATGTCCTCTAATCAGTCTATTACTTTAAATAATAATTCTTTGTTATCTATCAATGGAAATCTTCAATTTACTTCTAATTATGATAGCTTATATGCCAATACAGGAGGCAATATCAATATTGCTGGTAATTGGTTAACAACAACGGGAAATTTTATCCCTGCTACAAATACAACCGTTACATTTTCAGGTAACTCTTCTACAATTAATACTGCCGATTATAATTCATTCGAAAATATTACTATAAATTCCCCAGGAAATACTATTAAACTGACTTCCCCCATCACAATCAAAGGAAATTTGAACTTAACCAATGGTACTTTAGATGTAGGTACGAATAATAACCGTATCAATTTAAAAGTTAACTGGGTAGGAAGCAGTAATGGTTTCTTTATTGCTAGAGAAGGGACAGTGGCTCTTACAGGAACCGGTTTACAAACCATTACCAATCCCAATGCTCAAAGATTCTTTTCTTTAGAAATTAATAAACCTTCCAGTAGTGTATCCTTAAATCATCATATTTACATCAATAGTACTTTGTACTTTAATGGATCTAACAAGGCAAGAATTATCACAGGAAGTAATATAGTTAGAATGGGGGAATCCGCTTCTGTCGTTGGCATTAATCCTGCGGGAACGAACGGTTTTGTAGATAAACGAATGAGCTATATTTTCAAAAGTTCAACCACTAAATGGTTTAGAAGCTATACACTTGGAGTGAATTCCTTCATTGACTATTTACCTGTTGATTTGAATTTACAATTAGCTAACAATACAGAAACAGAAATCTTGATTGAGCAATTTAATGCTGCCCCACCTTCAAGAACTTATCCCACACTTCCTGAAGATGTAATTTTAAATTCTACTGCACATTACTTTACTGTTACGAATATGACTGGAACTCCTATTACTTCATGTGATATTACTTTGCGTTATAATTACAAAGACATGCAATCCTTAGGAACAACGAATGCTTCTGTGTTACGTATTTTAAAAGAAAACTCAATAGATAATACCCTTTGGGATAATCTTACACCACTTACCGGTGCTTATGGTAATTCCTCATATGGTTTCCACATCTCTACTGTAAACATTACAGGGTTTAGCGATTTTGTGATTGGTAGAATTGATAATCCGTTACCAGTTGAGTTGTTAAATTTTGAAGCACATTACAACAAACCTAACAAAAACGTTAATATTCAATGGCTTACTCTAAATGAAAAAAATAATGCTGGTTTCATCATTCATAAATCTAGTGATTTGAATAATTGGGTTGAAATTCAAAATTATAAATGGAACTCTGACCTGATTGGAAAGGGCACTACTTCAAATGCTAACTTGTACCAAACTACCGATTCTAATATCCAAACAGGAGTTTTCTACTATAAGTTAATTCAAGAAGATTATGATGGAAATCAAACACAATCGGGTATTGCTTCGGTTACAATCCCTAATGATTTCTCTTCAATATCTTCTTTAGTCAATTATCCAAATCCTTTCCAGAATCAGCATAATTTCCAAATTGAATTGAATCAAAAAGATTTCATAGAAATAAAAATTATGGATTTGACAGGAAGAGTGGTAAAAACTTTAATTAGCCAAGAATTTGAGTCTGGAAATTATTCCTTTGAATGGAAGCCTGAAAATGAGCCATTTGGATTGTATCTATATCAAATTAATACTTCCAAAGAAAACTTTATGGGTAAATTGATTTATAGACCTTAATCAATAAAATTTGAGCTATAAAAAAAGCAGTTGAGTACTTCAACTGCTTTTTTAGTTTA
The DNA here is from genome assembly GCA_964493765.1 of uncultured Bacteroidia bacterium. Taxonomy (GTDB): domain Bacteria; phylum Bacteroidota; class Bacteroidia; order J057; family CALLMJ01; genus CALLMJ01. Next base: position 6,538 of record CAZBPK010000129.1, read on the forward strand.
TGCGAATCAAAAACTGATTACTGGAAATAATTTTTCTGTATTTTCGCACCAAAATATAAAGTTAATGTACTTAAAAAATTCCCATTTACAATTTGAAGGAAAGGTAAGAAAATATTCAGGAAAAGTAAGAGATACTTATATTCTTAATGAACAAGTGATTGTGATGGTTGCATCAGATAGAATTTCAGCATTTGATGTAATATTACCCAATCCCATTCCTTATAAAGGGCAGGTATTAAACCAAACCGCTGCTTATTTTCATCAACATATAGAAGGAATCTGCCCTTCCTATTTGTTATCCGTTCCTGATCCCAATATTAGTGTAGGGCTATTTTGTGAAACTATACCTATTGAAATGGTAGTTAGAGGCTATTTGTGTGGTCATGCTTGGAGAGTTTATAAATCTGGGAAAAGAGAATTATGTGGTGTAAAACTACCTGAGGGCATGAAAGAAAATGACCCCTTTCCTGAGCCAATACTGACTCCAGCAACTAAATCTACTATTGGACATGATGAAGATGTCTCAGAAATGGAAATTATCAAAATGGGAATTTTATCTTCCTCTGAACTTGAAGAACTTAAATATTATGCTATAAGTCTGTATAAAAAAGGATTAGAAATGGCTAAATCCAAAGGTTTAATTTTGGCAGATACAAAATATGAATTTGGTTATTATGAAAATAAGGTCTTCTTAATTGATGAAATTCATACTCCTGATTCTTCTAGATATTTTTATTTAGATGGTTTTGATGAAAGACAAAAAAAAGGGGAGCCACAAAAACAATTATCCAAAGAATTTGTAAGAGAATGGTTAATGTCTAATGGTTTTCAGGGGCAAGAAGGAAAAGAGCCTCCATTGATGGCTGAAGACTTTGTAGAGGAAGTTTCTGATAGATATATTCAGCTATATGAAACAGTTACAGGACAAAAGTTTGTAAAACAAAGCTATGATAATATCCAAGAAAGACTTCAACAAAATGCCTTAAAAGGTCTCAAAGAAATTGGATTTATATAATTTTTTAACTTTTTGGGCGTGCCCTTCGCTTTTGCTCAGGTCGGGCTGCTTCGGGCTTCGCTGTTCGCTTCGGCAATCCTTTTTCTACTTTTTTCAAAAGCATCAAAAGGCAGTGCCACTTCGTGCCCTACGCATCCCTCACGCTTTACCCAACCATAACGTTTCAGGGTTTTCCTTTTAAAAAATACTTTTTGAAATAAAAATAAAGGCTGTCCAATTGAACAGCCTTTATTTTTTCAAAAGAACTCTATATTACAAATTTCTACTTATAAGCTCTTTCATTATTTCGTTGGTTCCACCGTAAATTTTTTGGACACGAGAATCAGCATAAGCCCTAGCAATTTTGTAATCCCAGATATATCCGTAACCACCATGTAATTGTAATAATTCATCAATTACGGAACATTGCATATCAGAGATTAACATTTTACAAGCAGCTGCATCATCAACTGTTAATTTTTTTTCGCATAAAAGTTCAATACATCTATCAGTATAAACTCTTGCCATTTGGACTTTGGAATGAATTTCCGCTAATTTAAAGCGAGTATTTTGGAAATTAAAAATGGGTTTACCAAAAGCTTGTCTATCTTTTGTATATTGAATTGTATCCTTTAAGCAGGTAGCCATAGCCTCGGTTCCCACTACAGCAATTAATAAACGTTCTTGAGGCAATTCTTGCATTAAATACATAAAACCGGCACCTTCAAAACCTAATAAATTTTCTGCTGGTACTTCAACATTATCAAAGAAAAGTTCACATGTATCTTGAGCTTTCATACCAATTTTTTGAAGTTTTTTACCTTTAGTAAAACCTTTCATTCCATTTTCAACGATTATTAAACTTGTACCAGCAGCACCTTGTTTGGGGTCAGTTTTAGCAACAACAATTACAATATCCGAATGCCAACCATTAGTAATAAAAGTTTTTACACCGTTTAAAATATATTTATCACCTTGTTTTATAGCAGTAGTTTTAACTCCTTGTAAATCAGAACCAGTACCGGGTTCAGTCATAGCTATTGCGCCAATCCATTCTCCTGATGCCATTTTGGGAAGGTATTTTTTCTTTTGTTCTTCGGTTCCATAATGTAAAATATAAGGAGCAACTATATCTGTATGTAAAGCAAAACCAGGACCTGATGCATACACTTTTGTTTGTTCTTCCATTAAAATAGCGGAATACCTAAAATCCAAACCTGCACCTCCATATTCTTCAGGCATAGTAACACAAAGGAAACCTAGTTCACCGGCTCTTTTCCATAATTCTCTTGGAACATGTCCATCTTTTTCCCATTCATCATGGTATGGAGCAACTTCTTTTTCAAAAAATTGTTTTGCTGATTGACGAAATAATTCGTGTTCTTCTGTAAATAAAGTTCTTGGAATCATAATTTTTTTTAATTAAACTTTCATAATCTCTTCTTCTTTTTTATCAAATAATTCATCAACTTTTTTGATGTATTTATCGGTTAATTTTTGGACATCCCCTTCTGCTACTTTGATAACATCTTGTTCAACACCATTTTTTTGAAGTTTTTTTAATTGATCGTTGTGATCTCTTCTAATATTACGAATAGCTACTCTGGATTCTTCACAAATTTCTTTTACTTGTTTCACTAAAACTTTGCGTCTTTCTTCTGTCAAGGGTGGGACATTAATACGAATCACTCCCCCATCATTTTGAGGAGTAAAACCTAAATTAGAGTCAACAATAGCTTTTTCAATGATTGGAATCATTTTTTTTTCAAAAGGCTGAACCGTTAAGGTTTTAGCATCTGGAGCTGATAAAGTAGCTACAAAATTCAAAGCAGTTAAAGTTCCATAATAATCTACTTTTATAGTTTCTAAAATTGCAGGATTGGCTTTTCCTGCTCTAATTTTTAAAAGTTCATTTTCCAAGTGATCTACCGCTTTAGACATTCCGTCTTCAGCAGAGGATAATACATTTTTTACACTATCTTCCATTGATTTAAAAATTTTCGCAAATATAATGGGATTTTTCTTTGTAAATCAAAAAAACTACGACTTTTGTAATAAGATTTGTTATGAGCTTATTTTATAAAAACCAACATACAGCCTTATATTCTGCTTTTGATGTTTTTCCTACTTTTAAAGGTTCTTCTACTCATATTAGATATTTTTCCCAAAAATTGTTTGATTTTATGGGAAATTTAGCTTTGTTCACTTTAGCTGACCAAACTTTACCTATCTATGAAAGTGAATGGAATAATCAATTAGAAATCTTTCGATTTAAATTTTTATTTGACAATTATTTAGAAAGAGCAAAAGCTTTTGGTGAACTTTTACAATATGCTGTTGCTTCTCAAACTCATTTAAAAATTGCTCATTTTAGAGACCCTTGGTCTGGATTTCCAATCTTAAAATCTAAAAATTCTGAATGTAAAACAGTTTATGAAGTGAATGCTTTTTACTCCATAGAGTTAGTTCATTTATATACCAATATTCATCAAGATACATTAAGAAAAATTTACGAAATTGAACAATTTTGTTTAGAAAATTCTGATTCCATTATTGTTGTTTCTGAACTTCTTAGGCAAAATGTATTGAAAAGAGGTATTCCAGAAGAGAAAATTCATATCATTCCAAACGGTTTTGATAAAAATTTAGTGGAAAAAGCAAAAAACTACCCCATAAATGAATTTTACATTTTATACTTCGGTGCAATTCAACCTTGGCAAGGATTAGACATATTGCTAAGAGCAATTCCACATCTCCAAAATAAAAAACTCAGGTTAAAAATTATAGTATCACAAAGAAAAAGAAATTTAAAATTCTATGAAAAGTTAGTGGATAAACTAGGAATAACAGATAAAGTAGATTGGTATTTTGAGTTGAAACAAGAGGAACTATTTCAATATATTCAAAGTGCTTATGCGGTTATTGCTCCATTAACAGATTGTGCAAGAAATAGTGAACAAGGCTGTTGCCCGTTAAAAATAATTGAAAGTTTAGGAAATGGAGCATTAGTGATTGCTTCTGATTTACCTTCTACAAGAGAACTTATAAAAAACCAAGAAACAGGAATTTTATGCCGTTCTAATAGACCTATTGAGTTAGCCAGAAGTATAGATTGGGCTTTAGAAAATCCTGAAAAAATGAAAGAAATAAGAAATCAAGCGTTAAGTTTTGCTAATGATAATTACTCATGGAATGCTCAATTATCAAAATTAGAGACCGTTTATCAAAAAATTTTAAATAAAAAATAAAAAAACTTTTGTAGTTTAATTAATTAATATTAGATTTGCATAAAAATTTCCTTAGAAAAATGAAAAGATTTATTATTTTAACACTTGTAATGTTAGGCTGGGAATTATCAGCACAGGTAGTAATTACTCAAAGTACTTTCCCATCAGCTGGGGCTACTTTTAACAGAAATGTTGATACGACAGCAAAAGAATTTGATCCTGGAATGGCAGGCAGTACTAATGTATGGAACTACGGAGGGTTAAATTCTGATTCTATTCAAACTTTTAACTTTACAAATCCTAGTTCCACTCCTTATGCTTCAGATTATCCCCAAAGTAATTTGTCTTTACAAATCGCTCCTGATCTTTACCAGTACTTTAAAGTGGACAATGCCGCGGCAGAAGAGTTAGGATTAGCAGGTGATGGAGGAAATATGGGTTTTGGTGGCGTTATCTTTAAATTCAAATTTAATCAGCCTTTAACTTTTATGCCTTTCCCTGGCCAGTTTGGAACTAATTTCGTGGATAGCGCTTATGGGGAAATAAAGTTAGCAGGTTCTGATATTGGTCAACCTAGCATTGATTCGGTAGCACTTAAAAGAAATGTCGTAAGAACAGGTACTTTCGATGCTTCTGGAAGTTTGACAGTAAATACTGAAAACTGGCAAAATGCCCTAAGATATAAAATCATAGAAGAATCTACAGACTCTGTTTTTATAAAAATTTTCGGAACATGGACAGATGGTTCAGGGTTTGGGGTTCCTCCTACATCAAATACAGATTTAACTTATCACTGGTTTGTAAGTGGCCAAAGTTTTCCTGTTCTGACTGCTAATATGAATGCAATTGGTGATTCTGCTATGTCTATTCAGTTTTATGCGTCCGCTACTTCCAAATCTAAAAATTCTCAATCAGTATTCTCCGTTTATCCAAATCCCGCTTCAGATTTTATTAATTTTAGTGGTGATTTAACAAATGTTCATAACGTTATAATTTACAATACTTTAGGTCAAAAACAAGAAGCTCAAACTGTGATTAAAAATAATCAAGTTGAAGTTTCTTTAAATGGTTTTGCTAACGGTATTTACATCTATCAAATTGTAGGTAAAGATTCAAAAATCATTTCTACTGGAAAATTTGTTGTAGAAAAATAATTTTAAAAAAAACATATTTTATTTTATAAGGCTGCCCTATTAAGGCAGCCTTTGTTATTTATAATATTTGCTTGCAATTTTGCAAAATGTATGGGTATTATTTAGTATAATTTCCTCATTTATCAAAGATTTTTCTCAAACTCCAACATCTTTTACATTCTTTTATTTCAGTAAAAATAGGCGAAAAATGTTAAAAAACTATAAAAACAAAACTTTTCTAAAATTAAATGCGTAATATAGAATATAAATTTCTACCCTCATATAACGCATACCCGAAATTAGGTTTGCGTTTTTTTATCACCAATCAGAACCATCATAAGCTTTAGATGTTTTATTTCTTTTTCTTAGTTGTTGTATAAATTTCTTTTCTTGATTCTCCATAGCATCTAAAATATTTTCAACTTCGTCCAAACCCAATTGTGAAACATTGGATTCCTGATCCCCTTTGTCTTGATTTTTAAAATTTTGCTTTTTATTCTTTTTTGCTTTTGGAGGGGGGTCATTGGAAGTGTTATTAGGTGGAATATCCTGTTTTTGTATTCTTCTTAAACAAAGTTCATAATTATAACGAGCCCTTTCATTTTGAGGATTTTCTTTCAAGGCTAATTTCCAGTAGTTTAATGCTTCTTCATTTTTATTTTGTTTTGCAAGAATAAAGCCCAAATGATTATAAGCGTCCGATTTTAGTGAGGGGTTATTGGCAATCAAAGACTGCTGAAAAAGCCATTGGGCTTGTTTTAAAGAATCCCGTAATAGTTCTGCATTACCTGCATTATAACTTAAATAACCCGCATATAAAGGCTGTTCTTGTGCATATTTTTGAAATATTTCTGATGCAATTTTATAATTTTTTTTCTCAAACTCTATGATGGCTTGTTTCCAGGGGACATCTCCCTGAAAAATCAAAAAAAGTAAAACCAATCCTATATTTTTCATTCTAATTAACTATCAGTTTAATGATTGTTTGGTTAATCTTACAAAAATACATTCCTTTTGCCCACTGCCCAATTTTAATGGCTACTTCTTGTTCTGATTCGGGCTGATGCTCCCATACCTTTTGCCCTAATGAATTCCATATTGTAATGAAAGATTTTTGATGATTTTGAATATACACTATATCATCAGCGGGATTAGGATAAACGTTAGGCGAACTTTTATCAGAATATAAAAACGCCTGAGTATCGGAAGCTAATAAATTTCCTTGCTCATCATAAGCTTCTACTTTTATAATTTCTTGTGAACTACTGTTTGAAAGAGTAAAAAAATTATCTTGTATAAACTGGCGAACTTCGTTCCACTGATTGTTTTTCCATTGTGAGATTGTATAAAAATGCGGAGAAATATCTCCTGAATATTTCCATTGTAAGTATAATTGGTAAGGCGAAACAAAATCTCCTGAAAGATAAAGATTGGCTACGGGTAAAGGTCCGCTAGGTTCTTGTTTTCCTATTCCAAAGCCCGAAAATCCCGTAATAAATTTACCCCGAATATAAAAATCGGTTGTATTCCAAGTACCTGAGGTTACATCAGTAGCATAATAATTGGTATAACCATTAGCAAGTATATTACTTGGAGAAACATTATTAATAGCACCACCGGATTTAAAAATCGTTAACAGGGAACGTGTATTTCCCGTAGCGGTTTCCCAACCTTGAATTTCGGGTTCAGTGTAATACAAAGTAATGTAATATTCTCCTAGGGGATTATTAAATTCGGGAGTAACTAAAAAAGTTTTAGCGGCGGCATGGCGACTCGGATGAGGATGTTGAAAAGGAACGGTAGTGGTACCTACCCTATCAATTTGTAATTCTACACAGCCATAGTTATGAGAAGTCAAATTTTCAATTTTTGCCATAAGATTTCCGCCCGAAACAAAATAAGCAGTGCCATAAGGCGGTAAATTACGTTCATCAGTACTTAAAGCCGTCTGAACAGGAAAAGTAGTAGGGTCTAAATCATTGTCAATCAATTGTATATTTAATTTTTGATGGGTACAACCCAGAATAATATCACGATAATTTTTGATTTTCATAGAAAGCACAAGGTTAGTCGTTCCGTAATCGTAGTTATCATCAAAAACCCTGACGATTAAGTTCTGCGAAGCATTAGAACCCGCAGGAAAATGTACGACGGGAGTCAAAATCTCATATTGAAAAGCGCTTGCAGTAGTAGAACCATCTACTTGAATATACACATCTGCAGAATAACTAGGCGTTTTATCTATGTTAATAGGAATGACAATATCTTGGTAGCGAATACAATCTATTGACATGGCGGTATTTTCATTGTGGACCATAGAAGGCACTGAGAAATCTATATGCGCTTTATTAGCATGCACAATACAGCGATAGTATTCATGGGCTTTTTGAGCCATGTTTTTTAATTCTGATTCTGAATTTGCGGCTATAAGGGCGTATCCCACTATCACCGAATCATTGACCGCAACATTAAAAGGACCTGCACCTAAAAATTGTTGAACTTCTGTAGCAAAAATCGTATTGGAAGAACTAGTTCCGTTACTAATCGCATTGAATTTATTGGCTTCCGAAGGAGCATAGTTCATGGGTGTAGTAGTGCTTAAAGCGTGTAAACTATCAAAACTCAATAAAACCGCTCCCGCAAATTGAGTATTAGAAACATTTTTAGTATAAAGTAAATTTAATGAAGAATCTAAAATTCCTATGTTTTGATTAAGCGGAAATAAATCCCAATCTAAATACCAACCAGAATGCAAATTATTTAAAGTAGATGCTCCTATGTTCTTGATTTCATAATCAAAAATAATAAATTGATTATCAGCGACACCGTTCCATGCATAAGTTTTTGTACGAACAAAAGCATCTAACTTGGTAGGCTTAAAATCTTGCATAGTACCGACTCCATCTACAGCCGAAACTATCCCCGGTTTATTGAGTTTAAATCTCTGAATAACCTGAAAATCTCCATCCCGATTATAAGAAAGATTTCGTATATTATCCGACACTTGGGTCGTAGAATTGGCTAATATCAATCCCCCTTCAAATAATAATTTTTGGGATAAAAATTCTAATCCATAACCAATAGAGTTAATAGGAAAGTCTTTATAACCAAAAGCCCCTGCACTTCCCATAGTAATTTTGGTTTGATTGGTATCAATATTAACCCATAAAGGATTTACTACAATAGAGTCATATTGAAAATCTACGTAAGAAGAACCATTCGTATAATCTAAACGGAAATAAATGACGGTTTCATCGGGCAAGGGAGTATTAAAATAAAATTCAAAAGGATTGGACAGGTTGCTCACTGAAGCAAGTGTATTGATGGTTCCTAAGTTTACGGAACTTACATTAAATACTACATTAGGATGAGTAGTAGAAATGGTAACGGTAATATTGTCAGAACTTAAAAAGTTTTTGAAGTTACCAGACCAATGAACAGTTTCGGTATCTTCAATGATATTATCATTTCCATCAGTAATAAGTTTAGAAGTTTGGCGGATAGCGGGTGTAGTTTCAGTTAATGCGCGATACATATTGAGCCTTCCTTTACCAATTTTTCCGAACCAAGCGGGATTTGTGTTAATAGAGTACGTATCATCAGTGGTTACTCTTAATCTTTCTGCAACTTGTTGAGCGTTCAAAGTAGGGAATTGGCATCGCACTAATGCGGCAGTACCAGAGACAATCGGAGCAGAGAAGGAAGTATAATCTGCTGCCCAGGCGCTATAAGCATTGTTATGCCCTGCAAAGCGAATACTTCTCGCAGGAGCCATCAAATCTACGGAATAATTTCTTGTAGTTTGGCTAAAAATATCCCCATTTCTATTTCCTGTAACCGATAAGACATTTTGTAAGCCCGCAGGATAATAATTGACATCTGCGTTAGCATTTCCTGCAGCAGCAACGACTACTGCATCTTTATTGATGGTTGCATAGTTCACCGCATCTTGATCGTACTGGGAATAATATATTCCTCCCCAAGAACAATTAATGACCTTTGCACCTTTATCAGCGGCATAAATAATAGCGTCATAACCAAAATATAAAGAACCTCCGTTGTCTGCCATAATTTTTAGTGGCATATATCTACAATTAAATCCTGCAGAAGGCACGCCTATTCCGTTGTCTGTTGCGGCAGCGGCAAAACTGGCAACCCAAGAGCCATGCTTATTTCCCGTAGGAACAATATCAGGGTTATTATCAGGCACAGGAGCCGCACTATTCGCTCCTACAAAATCCCAACCATAATAGTTATCAACATATCCATCAGAATCGTCATCAATTCCGTTAATAGGGTCCGAAACGTTCAAATATAAATTTGGAGCTAAATCAGGATGGTCTAAATCCGTTCCTGTATCAATAATTGCAATAATCATACTGGAGTTGCCCGTTTGAATATCCCAAGCCCCATAAGCGTTTACATTCGTTAACCACCAATGCTGAGAAGCAAAAGAAGTAATAAGGGGGTCATTTGGAGTATAAAAAGGCTCGTGTCCATAATATAATTCAACATACTCAAAAAAATAAAAACTACTTAGTTTCGTTACAAGCGTTTGCAAATCTATAGAAGGATGAACTTCAAAATCATAAATTAAACTCAAATCTACGAGTTTTTCTCCATACTTATTCAAAGGGCTTTCTATGGGTGAATGGAAAGGAAACTTTTTTTTCCATTGAATTACTCCTTCTTGTTTTAAAAAATTTTGTAGATACAAGTTTTGTTCTAATTCATAGCGAAAACTAGGTTTTAGTTTGGCTAAAAATCTATCTTTTAGATATACATCACCCCTTAAATAGTAGGAATAAGCAAGAAAAAATATAGAAAGTAAAAGTAATTTCATGAACGAAATAAATCTATGCAAATATAATTTTTAGCCATAAGAAATGCAAATAAAATTAAGCCAAAAAAAGGTAAGGTTTCCAAGTTTCACGAATTTTTCCGTTAAACTCTCGCATAAAGAAGATATAAGAAGGCTTAAAAGGTTTTCTTATCATCGTCATACCCGCTTCTTCAGGAGTTCTATTACCTTTATGAGAATTGCAACTATGACAAGCAGTAACTAAGTTTTCCCAAGAATCTATACCCCCTTTTGAACGAGGAATCACATGATCAATAGTTAAATCTTTATGAGTACCACAATAAACACATTGCTCACCATCTCTCCTAAAAATATTTGCTCTGCTTAAAGATACTTTCCTATGAGGAACTTTTACATAATTTTTGAGACGTATTATAGAAGGGACTTCAAAAAAATTCAGGCTACTCCGAATATACTCGTCTTCTAAAGCATCAATGAGTTCTGCTTTTTTTAGAAATATCAATAAAAAAGCTCTTCTTACTGTACATACAGAAATAGCTTCGTAATTTTGGTTCAATACTAAAACGGAATGTTTCATACATTTGAGTAATCATTATAAAATTAATTTCGGAATTTATACGTATTTAGCTTCCAATAAGTTTCAATTTTGGAACAAATATAACAGAATTTTCATTATTTTATTATTTTTGTTGAAATTTTTATGAAAAAATTGGTTGAAAACGAAGATTATTATCTTGAAAATGGTAAATATGTCTTTACAGAAAAGTTTTTAAAAGAACGTGGGTATTGCTGTAAAAGTGGTTGTCGCCATTGCCCTTATGGATTTAAAAAGAAAAAAAATTTTTTTTCCTTCTGGGATAATGATAATTATGAAGAAAAAAAAGATTTATAATATTTGAAAATTGAACTAATTACAGTAAAGTTATCTCCTGTAAGTTTTTAATTTGTTAAAAGTTCTCAAAAAAATTAAAATATTTTGCAAAGTAATAATTCGTTTCTAATTTTGCGGCACAAAAAAGCAATGAAAAAAGCAGTATTTCATCATCATGGTTTGCATTTAAAATTCATCTGGCGGTGATTTACATTTTTTTATTGTTTTTTTCAAGACACCGCTAAAAACCATTAGCGGTGTTTTATTTTTTATTGAAAAGTATGGATAAACTCAAATTAGCAGTACAAAAAAGTGGCAGATTAAGTGAAAAATCGCTTCAACTCTTGAAAGAATGTGGTATTAAACTCTCTAATGAGGATAGAAAATTAAGGTCTATCGCGAGCAATTTTCCAATAGAAATCTTGTATTTACGGGATGATGATATTCCTCAATATGTAGAGCAAGGGGTAGCAGACCTTGGCATCGTGGGGCTTAATGAAGTTCAAGAACAAAATAAAAATGTTACCATAGTGGAAGAACTTGGTTTTGCCAATTGTAGAATTTCTTTAGCAATTCCCAAAGATGAATTGTATTCCGGGCTTCATTATTTTGAAAATAAGAAAATTGCTACGAGTTATCCTAATATTTTAAAGAGATTTTTTGATGAACATAAAATTCCTGTGGAAATAGAGACTATTGGGGGGAGCGTAGAAATTGCCCCCAGTATTGGTTTGGCTAACGCAATATTTGACATAGTTAGCACGGGTAGTACATTGATTATGAACGGTTTAAAAGAAGTTCATACTGTTATGAAAAGTGAAGCCGTTTTAATAAGAAATAATGATTTTTCTGATAATAAAAATCAAATGTTACAGAAATTATTATTTAGAATTAAAGCTGTTAAAAATGCTTCTGAAAATAAGTATATTTTACTGAACGCACCTAATGAAGTAATTCCTGAGATTGTTAAAATTTTACCGGGTATGAAAAGCCCAACGATACTTCCTTTAGCTCAAGAGGGTTGGAGCAGTTTACATTCCGTTGTAAAAGAAGACCAATTCTGGGATATTATAGACCAATTAAAAGCATTAGGAGCGCAAGGTATTCTCGTATGTTCAATTGAAAAAATGGTCATATAAAATTTATAATTATGATGAAAATTTACCAAAATCCAGAAAAAAGTTTATGGTCTCAACTCGTAGAAAGACCTAAAATGGATACTGAAACTTTATGGAGTTTAGTCAAAGAAGTTTTTCAAGAAGTAAAAACTTATGGTGATAAAGCAGTTATTAATTTTACAGAAAAATTTGATAAAGTTTTATTAAATAATTTACAAGTTTCACAAGAAGAAATTCTAGAATCTTATTCCTTGGTGAACGCAGATTTAAAAAATGCTATTTTACAAGCCGCTTCAAATATTAAAGATTTTCATCGTTCACAGAAAGAAAAAAAGAAAGTCATAGAAACCACATCTGGAGTATATTGTTGGCGTGAGAGCAGACCTATTGAAAAAGTGGGGATTTATATCCCTGGGGGAACAGCACCTTTGTTTTCTACAGTATTGATGCTTGCTATTCCTGCACAAATTACTGGTTGTCAAGAAATTATATTATGTACGCCGCCTAATTCAGAAGGAAAGGTGCATCCCGCTATTTTGTTTTCTGCAGCTATTACGGGAGTTACTAAAATTTTTAAGATAGGGGGAATTCAATCTATTGCCGCTATGGCATTAGGCACAGAAACGGTCCCTAAAGTTTACAAAATTTTTGGTCCTGGAAATCAATACGTTACCACAGCAAAAGAGTATGCACAAACTTTGGGTATAGCCATTGATATGCCTGCAGGTCCTAGTGAAGTTTTGATTATTGCCGATGAATGGGCTAATCCAGAATTTGTTGCCGCTGATTTGCTTTCTCAAGCAGAGCACGGAGCCGATAGCCAAGTCGTATTACTTTCTCATAGCAGAAATTTATTAGAGGCTACTCAATTCGCTTTAAATCAACAACTTGAAGATTTACCTCGTAAAAATGTAGCCATAAAAGCACTAGAAAATAGTTATTGTATTGAGTTCCCAGACCTACAAACTTGTTTTGAATTTTCTAATTTTTATGCCCCTGAACATTTAATTCTTGCAATTAAAAAAGCTAAAAAATATACAGATTTTATACAAAATGCAGGTTCTGTATTTTTAGGAAAATATAGTTGTGAAAGTGCAGGAGATTATGCCAGTGGAACGAACCATACTTTGCCTACGGCAGGATTTGCAAAGGCTTTTAGTGGGGTTTCCTTAGATAGCTTTATGAAAAAAATTACTTTCCAAAAAATAACTAAAAAAGGAATGCTTAACCTCGGAAATACCATTGAAATTATGGCTGAAAATGAAGAACTCTTCGCACATAAAAATGCAGTTTCTATACGTCTCAATGATTTAAAAAATGATGGATATTCAAAGTTATATAAAAGATAATGTTAAGAATTTAATTCCTTATTCTAGTGCTAGAAGTGAGTTTAAAGGGAATGAGGGTATTTTCTTAGATGCTAACGAAAATCCTTATGGAATTTATAATCGCTATCCCGATCCGTATCAAAAAAATATAAAAAAGAAAATTGCCGAACTAAAACAAATTCCTGAAAATCACATTTTTTTAGGAAATGGAAGCGATGAAGTGTTAGATGTTTTGATGAGAATTTTTTTAGAACCTAAGCAAGATAGCCTTCTGATCTTTCCCCCTACTTATGGAATGTATGAAGTTCTAGCAAATATTAATCAAGTAAAAATTGACAAAATTCCATTAAACATTGATTTTCAACTGCCTATTCAAGAAATAAATAACTTTTTAAAGAATGAACAACCTAAGATGGCTATACTATGTAGCCCTAATAATCCAACGGGTAATTCTTTAGAAAATATTTCAGAATTTTTAGATATTTTTCGTGGAATTGTAGTGATAGATGAGGCATATATTGATTTTTCAAAGCGACCTTCATTTTTAAGTTATTTATCTCAATATCCTAATGTTATTATTTCTCAAACCTTTAGTAAAGCGTGGGGATTGGCAGGCGTGAGAGTAGGAATGGCATTTGCTAATCCTTTGATTATAAATTATATGAATGCAGTAAAGTATCCTTATAATATTAGTTTACCTAATCAACAAATCCTTGAAAAATCTTTAAATAATCCTGAAAAAGTACAAAAAGAAATTCAAAGAATATTAGAAAATAGAGATTTTTTAATAAGTGAACTTGCTAAAATCCCTTGGGTAAAAAACATTTATCCAACAGACGCAAATTTTGTTTTGATAGAAGTAGAAAATGCAAATTTTATTTATCAAAAATTATTAGAATATCCTATTGTTGTGCGAAATAGACATTCACAAATTCCTAATACCTTGAGAATAACTATTGGAAAAAAAAGTGAATTAAAAAAATTGATAAAAGAAATTAAAAATATTAACAAAAGTTTATGAAAAAGAAAGTTTTATTTATTGATAGAGATGGAACACTAATTATAGAGCCTTTACCTGATAGGCAAGTAGATAGTTTAGAAAAATTGGAGTTTTATCCAGAAGTATTTCAATATTTGTCCAAAATTGCTAAGGAATTAGACTATGAATTAGTGATGGTAACGAATCAAGATGGTTTAGGAACGGATAGTTTTCCTGAGGAGACTTTCTGGCCTGCTCACAATAAAATGTTAAATGCGTTTGAAAATGAGGGAATAAAGTTTTATGCAGTACATATTGATAGAACTTTTGAGCATGAAAATGCACCTACTCGTAAACCTGGAATAGGAATGCTAACTTCTTATTTATCAGAAGATTATGATTTAAAAAATTCTGTTGTTATTGGTGACCGTATTACAGATGTTCAGTTAGCTAAAAATTTAGGAGCCAAAAGTATTTTGCTGAACTCTTTAGATTGCCCTGATGCAGATTATATCACTACGTCTTGGAAAGAGGTTTATTTGTATTTGAGACGCTTAAAAAGATATGCGGTTGTTCATAGAAAAACTTCAGAAACAGATGTTTTTGTTGAACTAGCGTTAGAAGGTTCAGGATTAGCCAAAATTAATACAGGATTAGGATTTTTTAATCATATGTTAGAACAAATTACAAGACATGGTCTTATGGATTTAAAAATAGAAGCTTTTGGAGATTTGCATATTGATGAACATCATACGATTGAAGATGTGGGAATTACGCTTGGGCAGGCTTTTTCTCAAGCCTTAGGAAACAAAAAAGGCATTAATCGTTATGGTTTTATGCTTCCTATGGACGATTGTATCGCTTATGCCGCTATTGATTTTGGCGGTAGAACCGAACTCAATTGGAAAGTAAAATTTAAGCGTGAGAAAATAGGAGACGTTCCTACGGAAATGTTTCAACATTTTTTTAAATCTTTTTGTGACCATGCTAAATGTAATTTGTACATAAAAGCAAAAGGTAAAAACGAACATCATAAAATTGAAAGCATTTTTAAGGCTTTTGCTAAAGCTATTTATATGGCTGTTCAAATCCATCCTAATCAAAGTTTACCATCAACCAAAGGCATTTTATGATAGCTATTTTAGATTACGGTGCAGGAAATATAACTTCAGTTAAAAATTTATTAAATTTGTTAAACGTAGAATCTTGTATTACATCCAATATAGAGGAACTAAATTCCGCCGATAAAATTATTTTTCCGGGCGTAGGGCATGCACAATTTGCTATGAACCAATTAAGACAACTTCAATTAGTAGAATTTATTAAAAATTATCAAAAACCTTTTTTAGGAATTTGTTTAGGTTTACAATTGATGTGTCAATATTCCGAAGAGGGGAGTACGGAATGTTTAGGAATTATACCTGCAAAAGTTAGCAAATTTCCTGAGAAGGGTATTATCCCCCACATGGGTTGGAACAATATTGATTTATCAGGAGATAATTTAATATTTAAGGATATTCCTTCAGGTTCTGATTTTTATTTTGTTCATAGTTATTATGTAGAAAAAAATCCTTTTTGTATTGCTCAATGCAATTATTTGTTAGATTTCTGTGCGGCAGTCCAAAAAAATAATTTTTACGGTGTTCAGTTTCATATAGAAAAATCTTCTGAATTAGGCAAAAAAATTATGCAAAATTTTATAGATTTATGAGAATAATACCAGCTATTGATTTATTAGACGGAAAATGTGTTCGCTTAACACAGGGCGATTACGAACAAAAAACGATTTATAAAGATAATCCATTAGAAATGGCAAAAATTTTTGAAGAGAATGGATTAGAATATCTTCATTTAGTAGATTTAGAAGGTGCAAAAGCACAAAAAGTTGTTCATTATAAGGTTTTAGAACAAATTTGTACACAAACCAAATTAAAAGTGGATTTTAGTGGGGGAATCAAGTCTGAGGACGATTTAAAAAAAGTGTTAAATTCTGGTGCCAATCAGGCTTGTATAGGTTCGTTAGCGGCAAAAAATCCTGAAATTTTTATTGAATGGCTTCAAAAATATGGTGAAAATCAAATTGTTTTAAGTGCTGATGTTAAACATGAAAAAATTGTTATTCAAGGCTGGTTAGAAAAAACAGAATGGAGCATTTATGATTTTTTAAAAAAATTTACACCGCATCAATTAAAATATGTAATCTGTACGGATGTGGCCAAAGACGGTACTTTAACGGGTCCATCTTATGAATTGTATCATCAAATTCATAATCAATTACCTAAAATTAATTTAGTTGCCAGTGGAGGAATTCATCATGAAAAAGATTTAGTAGCACTTAAAAATTTAGGTTGTGAAGGTGTTATTATTGGAAAAGCCATTTATGAAGGGAAAATATCTATTAAAAATTTGAAAAATTATGCTTAAAAAAAGAATTATTCCTTGTTTAGATATTCAAGAAGGAAGAGTAGTGAAAGGAGTGAAATTTCAAAATCTAAAAGACAGCGGCGATCCGGTAGAATTGGCGTATAGGTATATGCAAGAAGGAGCCGATGAATTGGTTTTTTTAGATATTACCGCTACCGAAAATCAGAGGCAAACATTGATTGAATGGGTAGAAAAAGTAGCTAAAGCTATACAAATTCCGTTTACGGTGGGAGGAGGCATTCGGGATTTAAAAGATGTTGAAGCCGTTCTAAAAGCGGGTGCCGATAAAATTAGTATTAACTCTATGGCTGTTAAAAATCCCCAACTGATTGAAAATATAACCAAACAATTTGGTAGTCAATTTGTTGTAGTTGCGGTAGATACTAAGGTTTGTGGTAATATTCATAAAGTTTTTATTTCAGGAGGAAAAATAGAAACACAATGGCAAACCGAAAATTGGTGTAAAGAAGCCGAGAACTTAGGGGCAGGAGAAATTTTACTTACTTCAATGGACCATGACGGCGAAAAAAATGGCTTTGCAATTGATATATTATCTAAAATTTCACAAAATATTAACATTCCTGTTATTGCTTCTGGGGGAGCAGGGAAAATGGAACATTTTTTAGAAGTTTTTGAAAAAACTCAAGTTACTGCCGCTTTAGCCGCTAGTATATTTCATTATCAAATCGTGAACATTCAAGATTTAAAAAAATATTTATTTGAACACAAAATTCCTGTAAGATATGCAAAATATTGATTTTAATAAATGCAAGGGTTTAATTCCTGTAATTATTCAGCACTATTTGAACCAGCAGGTGCTTATGTTAGGCTTTATGAATGAAGAGGCTTATCAAAAAACTATTCAGGAAAAAAAAGTTACTTTTTTTAGTCGCTCTAAAAATAGACTTTGGACTAAGGGCGAAACGTCCGGTAATTTTTTGATAGTAAAAGAAATTTATCTAGATTGCGACCAAGATACTTTGTTAATCAAAGCAGAACCTATTGGACCTACTTGTCATAGAGGAACTGTAAGTTGTTTTGACGAAAATTATTCCAAAGGATTCTTATATGAACTTCAATACATTCAAAATCAAAGAATAGAATCCCAAAGCATAAATTCTTATACCTATAAGCTTTATGAAAAAGGCATCAACAAATTGGCTCAAAAGGTTGGAGAAGAAGCAGTGGAATTGGTGATAGAAGCCAAAGATAATAACATAGATTTATTTAAAAATGAAGCTGCAGATTTGCTTTATCATTTTTTATTACTTCTAAAAGCAAAAAATTTGCAGTTAGAAGATATTGAAGAAGTTCTCCGAAAAAGACATGAAATGAAATAAAAAATTTTTTCTCTTCATAGAGAAAACAGTTTTTTTATTCATAAAACAAGATATTAGCTTTATAATACGTTACAACCCAATTGGGACAGAAATATTAAGCAATCATTTGCATTAATTTATTAATTATTTATGTTCTTTAGCAAATTCCAAAATTTCCTCAATCGCCTTCTCCCGATCTCCTACATTTTTCCATTCGGCATCGTTATCGTCATTTTCCGTCCATACATATTTCCCTGCTTTATGATCAAAAGATATTTTTTTTCCATTGAATTCAAAATATTTCCAATAATCTTTTGAGCGTTGCTTTTTATAGTCATCATCTTTCAATTGTAATTCATTTTTTAACTCAATAAAAAGAGAATAAGAATAGTACTCTTTATGATAGCCGCTGGTAGTTGTTGTACCTAATAAAAGAATATCTTTATCACTTTCTTTTCTGATGTATTGATATGTTCCCAATGCTCCTATCATTTCAGGTTGTTTAATGAAATAGTATCTCCAATCATTATAGGAAAAGTTATCTATGATTTTATTCAAATCCTCTTTTACATAATTTACTTCCCCTCCCCTAATCTTATCAAGGAGATCTTTTAGGAAATTTCTTTTGCCTTGATTATCATCTCTTAACAATCTTTTCCAACTAATATCACGGTCATTAAGTACCAAAAAAGTATAGTTAGTATAGTATAATAAATAATCTCCTATAGCCAATAAGGCTCGCTTAAAGATGAAATCGCCATCATTATCCAGTTCGGGTTTTAAGCCATCGTTATCAAAGATGGCTTTTGCTTTTTCGGCATATTCTTTAAATTTTGCTAAATCATTTTTACACCAATCAAGCAAGAATCCGATTTGCCCTTTAAAATAGCCATGATTTTCAATTTCAATGATGGCATTTCTCCAGTTTTCATCTTTGAGAATTAGCTTGGCTTTTTCATGTTCTTCTTCTAACTGAATATCAAGTAATTCAGATAAATGGGGCTTTTCGTTCGCGAAATATTCTAACTGAATACCAAGCAATTCAGATAAATTGGGCTTTTCGTTCGCGAAATATTCTAATATGTTATTTCTATGCTCTATGAGCTGGTTAATAGAACGTAAGGCATTTGAAAACTCATTAGCGGTATTAATAAATGGTCTAATTGCTTCTACAAGATTACGAACCACGCGCATCCACTCCTGAAACTTTTGCTCGTCTATGTTTTCTTCAAGGTGTATGTATTCGTAGTAAGCATAAGCCTTTACCAAATCAGAGTCGGATAATTTATTCGCGATAACTTCTTCAAAGATACCTTTTTCATTTATGTAGGGTGTATTAGCAGGAAGAAAGGTCTTTAATTCCTTATCTTCTGATATTTTGTTAAGAATGGATTTTATTCTGTCAAAATAATCTTTATCACGAATTTCCCATTCTTTATTTTTATCATCTTTTAAAGCACGTTCTTTCTTTTTATCATCTTTTAAAGCACGATGAATGGTATCAAACGTTTTGAAAAAGTTCATGATTTGTTGGTCAAAGGTCTTAGTTTTTTGGTCTCTATAATTCCTTTGTTGGTCAAAGGTCTTAGTTTCTTCGTCTCTTTGTTGGTCAAAGGTGTTAGTTTCTTTGTCTTTATAATTCCAGAATAAATCAGCCCATTGGGTATCTATCAGGTAGGAAAAGGTTTCGTTAAGGGGTAGATTTTCTTCCCATTTTTCTTGGTTTATGTGTTGTTCGAATTTGGCTTTAAAGTTTTCAAACTCTGTGAGCAGTTTTCCTCGTGCATTCATTTTGATGTATAAATCATCAGAAAGTCCAAAATGTTCTAATTCTATGAAATAGAATTGGATATTGTTGAGTTTTTCCCAAGCTTGTTTTTCTTTAAATTTTTCTTCAATGGCATCTAACATGGTAAGCATGGCTTTGATGGTGGGGTCTTTTTTCCATGCAAGGAAAAACCAAGGACTATCTATGATTTGTTCTGATATTTTTTTATTTTTTTTATTTTTAGTTTTATTTTCAATTTTATGATTATTTTTGACATATTGAATTCCTTGTTTTACTAATTCTTGGCAAAATTCCCGAGAAGAAACTCTTGTTTCGTAAGTAAATTTTGAAAGTTGTTTTTTGAGTTCATCATCTAATTTATTCTCTTGGGTTGCAATGAACCAGTGTAAGAGAAACAAAGTGGTTAATCGTTGTTGTCCGTCAAGGGGTTGTAGTACTTGATCTTTTACACTGCCATAAACGAAATCCAATTCTAATGGTTCGTTATTTACCGCTTTGAACAAGGCGTCTAAGAAGTTTTTTCTAACCTCTTTTTGGTCTTCTCTGCCTTGTGCATAATCCCTTTGTATGATAGGGATTTCTATTGAGTACTTGTCCAATAATTCAATAAAAGTAAAAGTGAATTTTTGTGATGTCTCATTCATTTTCTTTGTGATTTTAAGGTTCTAAGTATTCTTTTATTACGCTTTTTATATTTTCTAAATAGTTTTCTCTATCGTTATCATTCCAAAGTTCAAGGTCTTGGGCTTGTTGGGAATAATACTTCAAAAATACATTTCTTGTGCAAATAGGAATAAAAGCCCCGTGCTTGTCGTTGTCAATAATAGTTGACCTTTTGTATTTAAAAGAAGCATTTTTGTAAGATCTATTGGTAGAACTATCCAGCAAACAAAGATTTCTCAAGCTATTGTCTTCTTCACCAAGAACATATTCAATGATTTTATAGAACTCCTCATCTTCTATAGACTTTTTGCTTTCTATGATTTCTTTAATTTGTTTATTGAGTTCTTCTTTATGATTTTCTGTTTGTACAAAATTATTTTCTAACCATTTTACTTGTTCTTTTTCTTCTACTTTTACCTCTGATGCTTTGGCATGAATATGCTCAATATCCCATTTACCTTTTTTGTATTTGTCAAAGGGGAAACGAAAAGATTCATTTTCACTCTTCAAGGTGGTTAACACATTATGTAAAAGCAAAATTTCTCTTATCTTATTTTTATTTTCATAGTAGTAAATAATGTATAAATCTTCTTCTTTTAAATTTAAGGATTGTTTAATTTGTTCATCTATCCAATTTTTGAATTCCGTTTTGGATTTATTTTCTTGGTTCTTAATGATATCTTTAATTTTAACTCTTGCTGTTATTAATGTTATTAAGAAACCAATTTTATGATACAATTCTCTATCATTGAACCATTCTTCAAAGGTTTGAAAATATTTTTTGACTTCTTTCCAAGTCTGATGAATTGCTTCTTCAGGATTATCTTTATTATCTTTATTATCTTTCTTATCTTTCTTAAATTTATCAGAAAAAAAGTAAAAAGTGGAATAAGGGTCGTTGGTATTTTCGTTGGTATTTTTATTTTGTCCATCTATTTCAGCCATCAAGTTAAAAATGAACTCAATTCTTGTTGCTAAATCGTTTTTATTTTGATTGATAAAATACCAGAATGCGTCATCTTGCAGGGCATATTCTATTCTATCCCATTCAGAAGCAATTTCTAATTGTTTTAAGCGGAGTTTTTCAGGGTCAGCATTAGGGAAATTGGAACTATTTAAAAATAGTGCTTTAATAAGTTCTGCATTCGTTAAAGGAATTTTTCCTATGTTAATTCTCGTAAAGATATCAATAGAATCCTGCGATTCAGGGACTTCATACCAAATTACTTTCACGTGAAAAAATAGCTTGGACTCAAAAGAATTAATATCAAATGTTTGACCATTATCATCAAACCACTTAGCAATTGTTTGATAAGCAGTAGAAATAAAAAAGAAATCAACATTAGAATCGTCTTCTTTATTTTTATTCAGTTTTTTTAGAAATTCGGCAGATTTTTCTCGTGTTTCATAGCTCAATGTAAATAGGCTCCGATTTAAGTAGTGTAAAATTAAATAGATAGTAGTCAATCGTTGTTGTCCGTCAATAACTTCCCAAACGTCATTTTTCTTTTTGACAATTAAGGGTTGTAGGCAATACCAGGTTTTTTCACCGTTATTTATTTCTTTTGGCTTAAATTCACGAACATCTTCCAGCAATTGGGTAACTTGTTGTTTATCCCATCGGTAACCTCTTTGATAGGAAGGAATAAAGAACGAATCCTTCAATAATTCATTTACGCTTTTTATTGTAATTGTGTTTTGCATCAAGTTTTAAATTATAGATTGCGAATTTAAATGACAAATATTTTTTATGCAATTTTTTTTGTTTTTTTATAAATTTTTATAATAATATTTTTTATTGAAAGAGTATGGAAATTTTTAACAATTTTAGAAGGATTTTAAGACTTTGATAAGGCTTTAGCTGTGGCGAAATCCTTGATTATTAAAATTTAAAATAAATCAGGAAATAAAAAGGTTAAATATTAAAACGATTCCACCCTAATTGATGAATTGAAGGAGTTCTTGTGCAATTTGGTGTAAAACTCCAAAAAACTCATTATTTTTGAACTTTCTTAGAAGCAAATTAAAATTTAAGAACTTTTGTTTATTTTTGCGAATTGAAATTCAATGAAAAATTTTAAAAGGATTACAGTTACAGCTGCACTTCCGTATGCAAACGGTCCTCTACATATTGGGCATTTAAGTGGTGCTTACCTACCTTCTGATATTTATGTCAAATACCAGAAACTTAGAAAAAAAGATGTCATTTTTGTTTGTGGTTCAGATGAACATGGAGTAGCAATTACAATTCGTGCCATGAAGGAAGGTTTAACTCCTCAACAAATTGTGGATAAATATCACCATCTACTCCAAGATACCTTCCAAAAAATGCATATTGATTTTGATATTTATCACCGTACCTCTTCAGAATTGCATCACCAAACAGCACAAGATTTTTTTAAAAAACTTTATGATAATCAAATTTTTATAGAAAAAGAAAATAATCAATACTTTGATAACGAAAAACAAATTTTTTTAGCAGATAGATATATTGTAGGAACATGCCCTAAATGCGGTTACGAGAATGCTTATGGGGACCAATGCGAAAAATGTGGTACATCATTAAGTCCTGATGATTTGATAAATCCTAAATCATCATTGAGTAACTCTACTCCTGTGAAGTTGCCTACAAAACACTGGTATTTACCGCTCAATGAGTTTCAAGATAAAATTACACAATATATTGAAAGCCACCAAGATTGGAAAAATAATGTATATGGTCAATGTAAATCTTGGTTAAACGATGGTTTACAGCCTCGAGCTATTACAAGAGATTTAGATTGGGGAATCCCTGTTCCTGTTTCAGATGCACAAGGAAAAGTTTTATATGTTTGGTTTGATGCTCCATTAGGATACATTTCTGCTACCAAAGCTCTTTTACCGAACGATTGGAAAAAATATTGGCAAGACCCTGAAACAAAATTAGTGCATTTTATTGGAAAGGATAATATAGTTTTTCATTGTATTATTTTTCCGATTATGCTTATGGCTCATGGAGATTATATTTTACCCGACCAAGTCCCAGCCAATGAATTTCTGAATTTAGAAGGTAAAAAATTATCTACTTCGCGTAATTGGGCAGTTTGGGTGCATGAATATATTCAAGATTTTCCCGATAAAATTGATGTTTTACGATATGTTTTAACCGCTACGCTTCCTGAAAATAAAGATAATGATTTTACTTGGAAGGAATTTCAACAGCGTAATGATAGTGAATTAGCTGATATTTATGGTAATTTTGTTAACCGTGTTACTACCCTTCTGCATAAATACTATCAAGGTCATATCCCATCTGCTAATGAATTACAGTCTATTGATATTCAAGCATTAGAGGATTGTAAAAAAGCTGTTCAAGCTATGGGTCAATCTATTGAAAATTTCCGTTTTAGAGATGCTCTAACAGAAATGTTAAAAATTGCTCGTATTGGAAATAAATATTTGATGGACAAAGAACCTTGGAAAACCATAAAAACTGATTCCTTTCTTACCCAAACTACTTTGTATGTTTCTACTCAAATAACTGCATGCCTTGCCATTGCTTCTCAACCTTTTCTTCCTGAAACCTTCTTAAAATTACAAAAAATTTTGAACCTTCCTTCCTATGATTTTGAAAATTTTTGGAATGAAAGTTCAATATTTGAAATCATACCTTCGGGACATCTCATCGGAGAAACATTTATTTTATTTGAAAAAATTCCTGATGAAATTATTGAAAATCAAATAAAAAAATTACATCAACCCTCAGAAAAAACGATGATAGTTAAAGAATTTAAAAATCCCATTGTTTATGAAGATTTTGATAAGGTGGATTTACGTATAGGCACGATTATGCAAGCTGTTAAAGTTCCAAAAGCTGATAAGCTATTACAATTAACCATTGATGATGGCTTAAAAGAACGCACCATTGTAAGTGGAATCGCTCAACATTTTGAACCTCAAGATTTAGTGAATAAAAAAGTCGTATTTGTTGCAAATCTTGAACCAAGAAAATTAAGAGGGATTCTTTCTGAAGGTATGTTGCTAACTGCTGAAGACTCAGAAGGTAAATTACATTTGATTTGTCCTGCAGGAGAACCCAATAATGGTAGTTTGGTGAAATAAAATTCTTGAATTTTCTTTAAATAAAGTTTTCCCTTGAGTCCAAATGAAATATAATTATAAATC
>CAZBPK010000130.1:0-5358 GCA_964493765.1 uncultured Bacteroidia bacterium
AATTAAAAGGTAATGAAACAAAAGCCTTTTTTAGAAAAATTTTTAAAAAATATCAATGGAAAGGAGAAGAGAATCTTTTAAATGACTCTCAAAAGTTTGAGAAATTATGGTCTATACTTTACAATATTAATTCTGTTGATATTGATAAAGCCAAAAAAGGAATTTCTAATGCATTAAAAAAATTTTTTCCTGAACTACCAGATAATATTGTAAACGCTCTTTCAGAAGCAGAAGAATTTGAAAAAGTGTATGCCGCTTATTCAGCTATGGCAATAAAAAAACTCTTACCTCTAATGCGCTGCGGCAAATACTGGAGCATTAATACTTTACAAAGTGTTCAATCAATACAAGGTGGCATTTTAATGAAAGTAACAGAGAAAATATCTAACATTGTTCAACAAATCAAAACAAATTCTTTTACAAAAGATACAGAGCCAATAAAAAAGTTTTTAAAAGAAAATAATATCTTAACTATTGAAGATTTTCAAGGTTTACCTACTTGGGTAGCTTGTTATTTAGTTTATGGTAGGCACAGTGAAGCAGAGACTAACGAAATTTTCGACTCTGAAAAAATTAAAAAATTAGATATACTCAAAATCATTAAACAAAGCAAATTGGTTGGAAACCCACTGGTAAAAAAAGTTATTTTAGAAACTTTGTGTTTGGTTAGAGATATATCCTTAAAAATTGGACAGCCTGATGAAATTCATATTGAGTTAGCAAGAGAATTGAAAAAAAACAATGAAGAAAAACAATCCATCACAAATGCTAATAAAAAACTAAATGAAGAAAAAGAAATCGTAAAAAAAATTCTTAAAGAACTTTTTGATGATAGCTTTGCTCACTACGACGAAAATGGAAATTTAGGTAACAAACCATTCTCAGTAAAGCCTAATCCCAATAGTTCAAGTGATATAGAACTATTTAGAATTTATAAAAATTCTGCTAAAACTGAATGGAATAATAAACAAAAAAAATTAGACCATGATATTGAATGGGAGAAATTAGGAAGTAATCCTTCAAAAGAACAAATTAAAACTTACATACTTTGGCTAAGTCAGCGTTGTGTTTCCCCCTATACAGGAAAAATTATTCCTTTAAGTAGACTATTTGATGAAAACTATTATGAAAAAGAACATATCATTCCGCGTTCAAAATTAAAAAATGATTCCTTTGATAATCTAGTAATTTGCGAAACAGGCGTTAATAAGGCTAAAGGTAATGAATTGGCTGCAAATTTTATAAAAAATCAAAATGGAATTTGTGAACATGGAGGTACCAAATACCAACTTCTCAAATATGATGACTATGAAAATCTTTGTAAATCAATCTATAAAGGGAAAAAACTAAAAAACTTATTAGCGACAGATGTTCCAGAAGATTTTATTTCAAGACAAATCAATGATACTCGTTATATAGGAAGGAAATTAGGAGAACTTTTAAAAGCGTTTGCTAAAAAGGAAAATGGTATAATATTCACAATTGGTAGTATTACAAACGAACTGAAAAATCATTGGGGGCTAATCAAAATATGGTACCAATTGCTATTACCTAGATTTGAAAGAATGGAAAGTATTATTAATCAGCCCTTAATTTTTAAGTCAGAGAGCGGAATCTCTTTTAAAATGAATGGAGAAACTTTAGATGTAAAAAGGTTAGATCATAGACATCATGCTTTAGATGCCTTAATCATCGCAGCTACTACCAGAGAACATATTAGGTATTTGAATACTTTAAACGCTGCAGATAATAATGAAGAAATTAAATTAATTAAAAAAGCCTTAGTTAAAGAAAAATTTAGAGACTTTATTTTACCATGGGAAAACTTTATTATTGATGTTAAAGAAAATTTAGAAAAAATTATTCCAACTTTTAAAGTCAATAATCAAGTAATCAGCATTCCCAAGAATAAATATACAAAATACATCCAAAAACCTAATGGATTATGGGAAAAATCACAAGTAAAACAAGAAAATAACCCTAAATGGCTAGCAGTGAAAAGAAGCATTTTTAACCAGAACCCTTTAGGTATTAATTGGATTAAACAAACAAAACTAGTTAAAGTTAAAGAGGCTATCAAGATACAAATAGAAAGAATGCTTTGTGAAAACGATCCTTCAAAAAAAAATACTGCTGCTTATATTTACGATAAAGAGAAAAGGGAAATCATTAAATCCATGATAAAAGAAGCCTTAGATAGATCGGGTTTGGACATTTCACAAAAAACAGAACTGTTTCAATTCATTCAAAAAAAGATTTTAGCCACTTACAAATCCGGCAATGGATTTCAATTGCATAAATATGCAACCAAAAATCAAAATGATACAGAAATCACTGAAAAAATCCTAATCGCTGAATTTGTTCCCTATAAAGTTAAAAGAGTAGAAATAGATTCAAGCTTTACAGATGATAAAATTAACAAAAAAATACCTTATTCTGAAAAACTACCCTTCGCAAAAACACTGCTTAATCACTTAGCAAATTATGAAAAACCTTCAGAAGCTTTTTCTCCAGAAGGATTAGAGAAACTTAAACAAAGTAATAATGGAAAAACTATTAAAACTATAAGACTTCTAGATGGAAAAGTTGAAGAGTTAGAAAATGTTTATGGAAAAAAATATTGGGAAACAGGAAATGGTGCTATTGCTTATTCTGTGATTTATGAGAACATAATTACCAAAGCAAGGTCTTATGAATCTATACCCACACATGTCGTACTAAAATGTATTCATGATAACAAACCCATTTTTAAAGAATCCACTAACACTAAAAAAATAATATTACAAGCTGATGACTTAGTTTATGTTCCAACTGATGAAGAATGGCAAAAAATAATGAACCATGAAGAGAACCCCATAAATTGGTCTAATCAGAAAGAAATCGCGAAAAGAATTTACAAATTTGTTAAAAGTAAGGACACTAGTTTTTATTTTATACCAGTTACAATATCATCTTTAATAAAAAAATATTCTGATAAAGACAAAAAAGGGGAATTTGCTAGCCAAAATTGTTCCGAATACACTATTGACGATGAAGTATCTATTAAAGAACGTTGTATCAAAATCAAATTTGATAGACTAGGAATCATCATTCATTATGATTTATGATAAAGCGAACTCTTCTTATAGAGAATCCTGCACACTTATCTACTCAATATGAGCAACTTATCATTGAATTAAAGAATGAAAATAAAGAAAAACATTCAATCCCCATGAATGAAATAGGGGTGGTAATTTTGAGCCACCCTCAAATTACCATAACCGCTATGGCTCAAGCCTTATTAATGCAAAATGAAGTTGCTCTTGTTCAATGCGGACCTAATGGCATGCCTATTGGCATCATGCTTGCCTATGAAGGGCATGAAACTTTTAACCAAAATGTTCGTTACCAATTAGAAACTTCTGAA
Organism: uncultured Bacteroidia bacterium; assembly: GCA_964493765.1. Taxonomy (GTDB): domain Bacteria; phylum Bacteroidota; class Bacteroidia; order J057; family CALLMJ01; genus CALLMJ01. The sequence continues at coordinate 3,407 of CAZBPK010000130.1, forward strand.
ACCTTGAAAAAAAATTTATGGCAACAAATCGTTGAAGTAAAAATTTTAAATCAAGCCAAACATTTAGAAAAATATGGAATAGAGTCTTATCCTTTAAGAAACTATGCTCGGAACGTAAAAAGTGGTGATAAAGACAATAAAGAGGCGAGTGCCGCTCAAAGATATTGGAGCAAAATTTTCCCAGAAATCCCTGATTTTTTAAGAGAAAGAGGGGGATTATATCCCAATAACCTTTTAAATTATGGATATGCTATTTTAAGAGCAGTTACAGCAAGAGCGATTGTCTCGGCGGGTTTATTATTAGTTACAGGTATTTTTCACAAAAATAAGTACAACGCTTTTTGTTTAGCCGATGATTTGATGGAACCTTACAGAGTTTACATTGATGAAATAGTAAAAAGAAGGGTTACTTTAGAATTTTTGAATAAACAATTTTCCTTAGAGCTTACCAAAGAAAACAAAAAAGAACTTTTGAGTTGCCTGACCTTAGATATCAAATTAGAAGGAGAAAAAAGCCCATTATTTACAGCAGTGCAGAAAACCGCTTATTCCTTACAAAAATGTTTTTTAGGAGAAAAGAGAAAACTCGTTTTACCCGATTTTGAGTAGATATTTTTTTAATTTATATGGGCGTGTCCCTCGCTGACGCTTCGGGTCGGGCTGTTTCGGGCTTCGCTATAGCTTCGGCAATCCTTTTCGCTTCGCTCAAAGGCAGTGCTAAACCCTTCACATCCCTCACGCATACCATGCAAATCCATTGCATTTTTTTATAGTCCTTTTAGAACAACTCTAATTCCGAATATTTACGTGGGGGTTTTTGCGTTTGATAATTATTAAAAACCATGATGCTTTCAAATTGTCTATCTGTCATTTCTATAAGCATAAGATTTCCATTTTCGGGTAATTTTCTACGAATAGATTCAGAAAGATGTGTTACACTATCATTATAAAGCAAGTGTTTGACATACATACTCCATTGAAGCATCACAAAACCTTTTTTTAAAAGAAATTCTCTAAAATTTTTTGCATTTTTTACTTCTTCATCAGAAACAGAAGGCAAATCGAACAAACAAATTAATCTCATAATATTGGAGGAAAAAAAATTAAAAAAGAGAAACTACTTGCCAATTTTGTTTACTAGGATCTTTTCTATTAGAAAAAATCATTAACATTCTTCCGAACTGTTTATCCGTAACACGGAACAAAATAACATTTCCTTTATAGGGGAGAGAATTGTAGATAGTATTCATCACGGATTCAGCATGTTCTAGTGAGGGGCAGGGACGAGCATAAACGCTATACTGGAACATAGAGAACCCATTTTTTAACAGATACTTTCTGAAATCTTGTGCTTTTTTTCTTTCTTCTTTGGAAGTAGTAGGCAAATCAAAGGTGCAAAACACCCAATTCATACGATAACCATTGATTCTTTCTGTTTTCATTGTATTCATTTTGACAAATTTAGATTTTTTTGCAATAATTTAGCAAAAAAGAATTCCACTTTTAGTTATTTACAGAATTTATTTAATGTGTATAAGTTATTTTAAAATATTCCATATCTACTATGGAAAAAAAATAACCATTTGGGATTTCCCTAAAATGGTTATACTAAATCATATCCGAATCGGACATTTAATTTTTCTTATCCTAAGCTATAGGATAATTTTTTGGCTATTAATTCGTTATAGGCAAACAGCTGTTGCAAATATACGAATTAAAAAATTTGAAAGCAAATCACAACTATTTTTTTAATCTCTTTTTCAATTTTGAAGCTGTTGCAAATATACGAATTAAAAAATTTGAAAGCAAATCACAACTTAACGAAAGAAGAGAAATTGCTTATAAAGGCTGTTGCCAATATACGAATTAAAAAATTTGAAAGCAAATCACAACTGTGGGAAATAATCATTTCTCTTATCCACATCTGACGCTGCCTACGAAATACTATGTGT
>CAZBPK010000131.1:0-86834 GCA_964493765.1 uncultured Bacteroidia bacterium
AGTGAGGGACACGCCCAAATCTTCATAAACAAGATTTTAATTTTTTTTCAAATAATTTTGAAAATTAGAAAATTGCTATTTATTTTGCAAATATGATAAACGTAGTCAAAATCGCTATTCCATTTTTCTTTGTAATGATGGCTTTAGAAATTTTTTTATTATGGAAAAAAGGAAAAATAAGTTATTACCGAGTTACTGATACCATCAATGATTTGAGTTGTGGTGTTTCTCAACAAGTGGCTGATATTTTTATGAAACTTGTTTTGTTTGGTATTGGATATAACTTTGTTTATGAGCATTGGAGTATTCCTCAACTTTTTAATTTTCATTATATTTCAAAAGATTCTTGGATTACATGGGTTTTGGTGTTTATTGCAGGTGATTTTGTTTATTATTGGTTTCACCGTCATTCTCATGAAATTGCATTATTTTGGGCTTCTCATGTAGTTCATCACCAGTCTGAAGAATATAATTTAGCGGTAGCACTAAGACAAAGCATTTTTCAACAGTTTTTTTCTTGGTTTTATTATTTACTATTCGCTTTTGCTGGAGTTCCTTTTGAAATGTGGTTTATTACCATGGGAATTAATTTAATTTATCAATTTTGGATACATACAAGAGCTATTGGAAAATTAGGTTTTTTAGAATGGTTTATGAATACCCCTTCTCACCATAGAGTTCATCACGGAAAAGATCCCAAATATTGTGATAAAAACCATGCTGGAGTATTTATTATTTGGGATAGAATGTTTGGTACTTTTCAAGAAGAAGAAGAAGAACCTACTTACGGAATTACGGTTCCTTTAAATAGTTGGAATCCTTTATGGGCAAATTTAGGGAGTTACCAATCTTTATTTAAAGAAGTAGCAAAAGCTAAAGGCTTAAAAAATAAATTTTGGGTTTTATTTGGAAAACCCGGTTGGAGACCCATAGAAACTGGTGGACCCATTAACCCCGTTGAAATTGATAAATCCAATTACCATAAATACGATACTCATTTACCCAATTCCACCATTTTTTACTTAGTTTTTCACTTTTTATTTACCCTCTTATTTTCAACTCAACTATTGGAATTAGCTACTGACTTTTTAAATAAAAACATGGAAATTCAATTGACTGTCGTTGGAGGTTCGTTTTTAGTACTTTTATCCTTAGCCAATTTAGGGGGTATTATGGAAAATAAAAAATGGGCTTATAAATCCGAAATGATTAGGCATTTAAGCATCAGTGCAGGAATATTAGGTTTTATCAATGTTTATGAACCTTTTTATTTGTGGGTAGTATTGTCTATTGCTTGGGCTCTTGTTCAAATATTTTGGTTTCAATATGTATGGAAAAATAATCTTGTTCAAATTGAATATTCAACACCTTATCCTTTACCTCTAAACTAAATAAAAATGAAAAAATTGTTAATTATGCGACATGCCAAATCTTCATGGGATTTACCCCTTTCTGATATTCAAAGACCTTTAAACGAAAGAGGACTAAAAAATGCTCCTGAAATGGGAAAAAGAATTATGAAAAGTAAAGTAATTCCAGAAGTTATTTATAGTTCTGATGCTGTTAGAGCCTATACCACTGCTCAATTGGTGAGAGATACCATCAATCCTGAAATTCCTATTCAAATTGAATCTAAAATATATGATTCTACTCTTCAAACTTTGTTAAAAATCATAGAAAATTTTCCAAATGATAATAATACTATTTTAATGATTGGACATAACCCTACTGTTTCTTTATTAGCCAATTATTTAGCAGGTGATAATATTGGATATTTTGCTACCGCTACTATTGCTTGTTTAGAATTTGATTTTGATAATTGGAATGAAATTTCTGGAAATACTGGAAAATTGATATTTTTTGATTTCCCTAAGAATGAAAATTCTCCATTTGTGTAAAATTTAAAAAAGGAGATACAATTAGAAAGATAGATAAAAAGATTGAAGGAAAATAAATTCTAAATTTTAATTTTGAAGACTAGAAGAATTTATCAAATTCATGAGTTTCAATAATTAAAGTGTTTTCCATGAGACTAAAAGTTTAGTTCACGAAATTATAGAGTTATTTATTTCTTTCCTCCAAACCAGCGTAAAATTCCATCAATCCAATCGGATTTTTTTTCTTCTTTATTTTCAATTGATAAATCTTTCATTCCGTAAGTACTGATACGCATATCTTCAAAATTCTTTATGGAAAAGGTATCATTTTTAGGGAAATGGTGCATTAATCCAATACCGGGTATTAGTAAATCATGAGACTCGTAGTCAAAATAACGAAACATGTGTTTACTGATATCTTCTAATAATTTTTTGGCTTCTTTTTGATTAATATGAAGTTTTTCAGATAAAAATTGAGCAGTTTCTGATTTGTAATCTTCTTTATAATCATAAATAAATTCTTCTCTGGGTGCAATCAATTCATTTCCAACACGAATAGCTGGATGAACCACTTTGATAAAAGTACCAACTTCAGGAATAGAAAAAACATCTAATTCGTTAAATAACAACACCAAATAGGAAAAATATGGTTCCTCCATTTGACTTTTTACATTAAAATAAAAATCTAAAGCCTGCGTACCCATGTATTGGAATTTCTTGATAATATCTTAAAAGATAATATTTTTGATTGAACAAATTATTTCCGCCCAAAAAGATTTGTATATTGGGTTTCAAATTGTAACCAATATTCATATCCGCCAAAAATATTCCTTTTTGTTTAATGACAGAATTATCTAAAAAGTAACCTAAATTTATAGAACTAATGTAAGATAATCTTGAAAATAATTCTAATTTTTTGTTCAAAATATATTTAGCTTCAAGTTTTAAGCGAAAATTAGGTTGATGAAAGTTAAATTCATAATTTTCTAATTTCCAATTTTGATAATTCATTTCTAAGGATATTTGAGCATCTTTGCGATTATTCCATTCTGTTTGAACCTCCAAACCGTAAACTTTTGATGCTTCATCATAAATACTTGTCAAATATCCCTGCTGAACCCAACGATTCTGTATTAAATGGTCATTCATTGAACCATAAATAATCATTAAATTATTAACCTTTTTATAGTATCCTAATGCTTGAACTGAAAAATTATTTACATTTATTTTACCGCCAGCAAATATTTTCCACGGTGTAGTTGAGGATTGTTGATTCAATTGAGATTCTATAAATGGATATAATCTTTTGGTTTCAAATAAGGTATTCAATGTACCTTCTCCTTTTATTCCTAAAAATACTTCAACCATTTTAGGGAATACTTGATATTTTAATTCTAATTCGGGCAATAAATAACTTAAACTATCCACTTTAGACCAATGAACCCCTAATTTTAAAATGAATTGATTAAGATTCACTAAACCGTAAGGAACCACATCAAACAAAATTCTGGAATTACTCTGAACTTCATTTTTTAAACTAACTGATTGTATATTTCCTTGAAAACCAATGGTATAATTTTTAAAGGTGTAACTTAAATTTGGGCTTCCTATAAAGTGAAATTCTTGATTTTTCCATTTATCAGAATAAAATACTAAATTAAAAGGAATATTTGCATAAAAGCCTTCTTGAGAATTTCCATAAGTAAATTGATTGTTCCAATGAATATAAGAAAAATTGCTTTTGATGGAATCAGAAGTTGGGGTAATTTCCATAAAAGTACTATCTCCGAAATAATTAAAAATCAATCGATGATAATTTAATTTTGAAGTAAAACTCATGTTTTCTTTATGCCAACCTCCATGAACCCCCAAATTCATTAAATTTCTTTGAGCATTAGGTACATAATTTTGAAATAACCCATTATACTCACCTGTAAAACCCCAATCTAAGTTTGCATTTCTACCTTGGTTAAAATTGAACAGTAAATGAGGTTGTAATAAAGATGAAAAACTCAATTTTGCATATCCTTGATACAATTTTTCTAAGGTTGGTTTTTGGAGCCCTTCCACTTTTAAAGTAGGCTGAATCATTTTGGGTTGATGTTGAAAACTATCAGAAGCATACTGATAGGGTAATTTGGGTGGTAACGTAAGGTTGATTTTAGGAAAATCAACCTTAAATTTTTGGCTTTCAGGCAACCATTCATTTCTTTCTAACTCTAAAACTAATGAATCTTGACCTTTCATAGGGTCATTTTGAGAATAAAGAAAAGAAATGTTTAAAATAAATAACAGAATATTAAGAATGTATTTTTTCATAGGCTAATTCTAAAACTTTATTTACTTGATTTTCAATGGTTAAATTAGAGGTATCTAAAATAATGGCATCATCAGCTTTTTTTAAGGGTCCTTCTTTTCTGTTCATATCTTGATAATCTCTTTCCATTAAATTTAAACGGATTTCTTCTTCAGTCATAATAATATTCATAGTTTGAAGTTCATCATATCTCCTTTTCACTCGTGCCTCCATGGAAGCTTGCATAAAAATTTTAAGTTCTGCGTTTGGAAATACAACCGTACCAATATCTCTACCATCCATAACAATACCTTTATTTAAGCCCATTTCTTGTTGCTGCTTCACTAAATGCTTTCTAACATTTTTTAATGCACTCAGTTGACTAACATTTTCATTCACTACTTTAGTTCTAATCCATTGATAAACAGGTTGTTCATTTAAAAAAATTTGGGGTTGTCCTTCTACTTTAATAAATCGTAATTGAATTTGATTTAATAACTCATCAGATGGCTCTTGAAATGGAATTTGATGAGTAATAAAGTAATAGGTAACTGCACGATACATCGCCCCTGTATCAATAAAAACATAATCTAATGCTTTCGCTACTAATTTAGCTGTAGTGCTTTTACCACAACCTGCATATCCATCAATAGCAATAATGATTTTTTTCAAGTGTTTACTTTTTTGCAAAAATACTTACCAATTTTTTTGGTTAGTGATAAAACTTTTCCCAAATAACGAATTTTGATGAATTCATTTGTGAATAAATATAAACTTTCTTGAAAAACCATAAAGCGTATCTAACTAAGATTTGTCAAATCTACTTAGACAAAATAAGAAAAATTTATGAATGTCCCTTTCATCATACAAAGTTATCAGTTTATTAAAAATTTAATTCAATGAGATACAAAGCAAAAACTCATTTTCTTTAAAACATTACAAACAAAATCTTTGTTTATTTTGCGTTCTCAATTTAAAATGAAGTTTTTAATTATTCAAACAGCATTTATTGGTGATGTAGTTTTGGCTTTACCTATAGCACAAGTATTGAAAAAATATATAAATTCCTCTGAAATTCATTTTCTGATTCGTAATGGTAATGAAAATTTATTGCTAAATCATCCTGATATTAGTAAAGTTTGGATTTGGAATAAAAAAGAAAAAATGGGTTCAGCAAAAAGATTAATTCAAAATTTTCGTCAAGAAAAATTTGACTGGATTATAAATCCTCACCGATTTGCTTCTTCAGGTATATTTACCATTTTTTCCAATGCTCATAAAACTGTTGGATTTAACAAAAATCCTTTCTCAATGTTTTACACTTACAAAAAAACTCACCTTATTCAAAAAGGAATTCATGAAGTACAAAGAAATTTAAGTTTATTAGAACCTATAATTGGAAAATTTCCTGATATGGAAAGACCCAAATTATATCCTTCCGATGAAGATTTTCAAAAAGTTAAAATCTACCAAAATGAACCTTATGTAGTTTTAGCACCCGCATCGGTTTGGTTTACGAAACAATGGGAAGTAGAAAATTGGATATTATTAGCGAAAAAATTATCAGAAAAATACAAAGTTTATGTAGTGGGTGGACCCGGAGATAAAGAATTAGGAGAAAAAGTAAAAAGTTCAAATACGAAGATAGAAAATTTATGTGGTCAATTAAGTTTTTTACAAACTGCTGCATTAATGAAAAATGCTTTTAGGGTATGGGTAAACGATAGTGCACCATTACATTTTGCTTCTGCAATGAATGCACCCGTAACAGCAATTTTTTGTTCTACTACTCCTAATTTTGGTTTTTATCCATTAAGTGATGAAACAACAATACTTTCCGATGAAAATTTACCTTGTAAACCCTGTGGGTTGCATGGTAAAAAAGCCTGCCCTCAAAAACACTTTTTGTGTAGTAAAAATATCACTGTAGAAAAAGCCTTACACTTTTAATTCATGTATCCAATTTATTCTGCGAATACAAAATGGTTAGATTTTTCCCAATTTTATATTATGGGAATTTTGAATATTACTCCTGATTCTTTTTCTGATGGTGGAAGCTATTTCGCTTTCAATCAGCAAATTGAAAAGTTTGAAAAATTAATTCAAGAAGGAGCAAAAATTATTGATATTGGTGGACAATCCACTAGACCCTATGCACAGCGTTTTTCTTCGGAAGAGGAATGGTCTAGAATTGAACCCATTTTGAATTGGGCTTATCATAACTGTCCTAAAAATATTTTGGTTTCTGTGGATACTTTTTACCCAGAAGTGGCTCAAAAATCTTTGGATTTAGGAGCAAACATTGTAAATGATGTTCTTGGTGAAGAATTTGTGAAAATGATACAATTATGTAAGCAATACCAAGCAAGTTATGTATTAATGCATTCCAAAGGGAATCCCCAAACGATGCAAATTAATCCTACTTATGAGGATGTCGTTCATGAAGTTTATCAATTTTTTTTAGAGAAGTTAAAAATTGCTTATCAATTAGAATTTTACGAAATTATTTTAGATTTAGGATTCGGTTTTGGAAAAACTCTTGAGCATAACTATCAATTATTCAGTCATATAGAATTATTTCAGAATTTGAATTTACCAATTTTAGCAGGAATTTCTCGTAAATCTATGATCAGTAAATTTTTTCAAGAATCGTGGAAAGAATTAATTCCCATTCAAGAAAGTTTGCATTATGAACTAATACAAAAGGAAATAAATATTTTGCGTGTACATGAACCCATGTGGGTAAAAAAGAATTATGAACTTTTCCAATGGAGAAAAAAATTGGATATATAGAGTAGGGCGTGTCCCTTGCTCCGCTGCGGGTCGGGCTGTTTCGGGCTTCGCTGTTCGCTTCGGCAATCCTTTTTCTACTTTTTTCAAAAGTAGAAAAAGGCAGTGCTAAACCCTTCACATCCCTCACGCTTATCCCCAAGAAGGTCTTGAAAAATTCCAATCTAGAATTATAAAAAATTCCACAACTCAAAATTCTTAAAATTCCATTTTGTTTAAAAAAAATTAACAATTAAGTTTCTTAAATCCAATTGATTACACAAATCGATAGTTACTTAATTAAATAAATAGTATAATGTAAATTTCAAACTTTATTTTTGCATTGTTATATGGAGACATTTACACTTTGGATTGAAAAGCACTTAAGGGGTGATAAAATTATTTGGTTAGTAGTTTTTTTATTAGGATTAATTAGTCTTTTAGCGGTTTATAGTTCAACTTCTGCATTAGCCTTTCGCTACCAAGGAGGAAATACAGAATATTATTTTTTAAAACACTTTTTTTTATTACTTGCTTCCTTTTTAGTGATGTTTGTAGTTCATCAATTTGACTATAAATTCTTTTCCAAAATTAGTTTTTTGCTTTTGTTAATCTCTGTGATTTTGCTGTTATACACTTTGCTTCAAGGAGACCAATACGAAATTAATGATGCTCAAAGATGGATAACTTTGTTTGGCCAATCTTTTCAAGCATCAGACCTAGCAAAATTTTCTTTAATTGTTTATTTAGCTAGAGTACTCACTGAAAAACAAGATTTTATCAAAGATTTTAATAAAAGTTTTTTACCTATTATTATTTTTGTTTCTATTATTTGCGGATTAATTGCACCCGCCAACTTGAGTACGGCTATTTTATTATTTACCTGTAGTTTGATTTTAATGTTTATAGCTGGTATAAGCATTCGTTATCTTGCTACCTTAATAATCATTGGTTTTGTGGGTATAATGATTTTAATGTTTACTGTAAAAAGAGGTGAAACATGGAGAAATCGTTTAAGAGATTATGTGGAGAGAATTAGTTCAACAGATTATGAGCCCAATTACCAAACAGAACAAGCCAATATTGCTATTTCTACTGGTGGAATTTTTGGTAAAGGAGTGGGGAAAAGTGTACAGAGAAATTTTCTTCCTCACCCTTACTCAGATTTTATTTTTGCAATTATTCTAGAAGAATATGGTCTAGTAGGTGGATTAATCATTTTGGGGTTGTACTTTGTTTTGTTGTTCAGAAGTTTAGCGATCATTACCGTTTCTAAAACTTTTGGTGCACTTTTGGCAGCAGGTCTTTCATTTTTAATAGTTATTCAAGCATTGATAAATATGGGAGTAACTGTTGGAATACTGCCTGTAACGGGTCTGCCCCTCCCTTTGATTAGTATGGGTGGTACCTCTTTGTTATTCACTGGAGTTTCCATTGGGGTCATTCTAAGCGTGAGTAGAGCTGCATTAACTGAAAATCAACTATCTAACTCATAATTTATGCTTAAAAAAGTAATCATAACGGGTGGAGGTACAGGAGGACATGTTTTCCCAGCCATTGCAATTGCTAATCTATTAAAAAAGCATAATCCTGAAATTGACATTTTGTTCGTTACTGCCAATGGTATGGAAGTTCCTATTATCCAAAAAAATAATTTCCCCCTTAAAAATGTTTGGATTTCAGGATTTTATAGACAAATCAATTTAAAAAATATTTTCAGAAATCTTACTTTACCTCTCAAATTAATAGTTTCAAGGTTTCAAGCTCATGCTATTATAAAAGAATTTCAACCTCAAGTTGTAATTGGTGTTGGTGGTTATGCTGCATATCCAACCCTTCAACAAGCCATTAAGAAAAATATACCCACAATCATTCAAGAACAAAATGCTTATCCCGGCATGACTAACCGTATGTTAGCTCCTGATGTTGATTTAGTGCTTTTAGGTAATGAATTAGCTTCAGATAAACTAAATTGTAAAAGAAAAGTTTATTCTGGAAATCCTGTAAGAAAGAATATATTTGAAGGAAATAAACAAAAATTTTTTCAAAAATTTGGTTTAGAAGCTAAACCAACTCTACTGATTTTGGGTGGAAGTTTGGGAGCCAAAGCTCTAAATGTTGCTACATTGAACCATTATGAATATTTGTTAAAAGAAGGTTTTCAAATCGTATGGCAATGTGGTAATATTTATTATGAAGATTTAAAAAAACAAATCAAAATTCAAAAAGGAGTAGTTCTATTACCCTTTATAGAAGAAATGTCCGATGCTTATGCATGTGCTGATTTGGTGATTAGTAGAGCGGGAGCTATGTCTGTTTCTGAATTAATGAATTTAAGAAAACCTTCAATTCTGGTACCTTCCCCAAATGTAGCTGATGACCATCAAACCTTTAATGCCCGTTCACTTGCTGATTATGGCGCTGCAATTACTATCCCAGACCAACTTCTCAATTCCAAATTGATAGATCAAATTCATTTTCTTTTTCATCAAAATGGTTTACAACAGATTCAAAATCAATTGAATATGTTAGAACTCCCTGATACAGAAAATATTATTTTAACCGAAATCCAAAAATTAGTATCATGAATTTTCAATCTGTATTTTTTCTTGGTATTGGTGGAATTGGAATGAGTGCAATAGCAAGATTTTTAAAATTAAAAAATGTTTCTATTGCTGGATATGATAAGACTCAAACTTTACTTACTCAACAACTTCAAAATGAAGGTATTCCCGTTATATATGACGATAATCCTGATATTCTTTCTAATTATGATTGTATAGTTTATACACCAGCAATTCCCAAAGATTTAAAATTATTCCAAGTAGCTATAAAATCTCAAAAACCCTTATTGAAAAGAGCTCAAATATTAGGTGAAATATCCAAAAGTTTTAAAACTTTAGCTGTAGCAGGAACTCATGGAAAAACCACAACCTCAGGAATGCTTGCACACCTTTTAAAAAGTTCTAATATTGATTGCTCCGCTTTTATTGGTGGAATTACAAAAAACTATCAATCTAACTACTTATTAGGAAATGACCCTATTTTGGTGGTTGAAGCAGATGAATATGACCGTTCTTTTTTAACATTATTTCCTGAGTTAGCAATCATAACTTCCACAGATTCAGATCATTTAGATATCTATGAAACTCATGAAGGTTTTCAATTAGGTTTTCAACAATTTGCTAGCCAAGTTCAAAAGAAAATCTATCTACATGAACATTTAATTGAATTCTCTCATAAAATTCATAAACCCTTTGACTTTTATGGAATTACCGGGAATTCCAATTATTATTTGAAATTAAAAGGTTCTAATGGTTTGACAAACTATTTTGAATATTATTCTCCTTACCATCAGATTAAAGATTTAGAATTACATTTTCCCGGAGAACACAATCTAAAAAATATTTGTGCCGCAATCACAATAGCCTTAGAAACGGGTTCTTCTGAGGAAGGAGTTAGATTAGGTGTTAAAACTTTTCAAGGAATACAAAGAAGATTTGATATTCAGATATATGAAAAAGATTTGATTTATATTGATGATTACGCACATCACCCAGAAGAAATTTCTTCGGTATTGAGTGCTGTCAAAAAATTGTTACCAAATTTTCAGATGATTGTGGTTTTTCAACCTCATTTATTTACCAGGACTAGGGATTTTTATAAAGAATTTGCAGAAAGTTTGAGTATTGCTGACGAAGTAATCTTACTACCTATTTATCCTGCTAGAGAGTTATCCATACCCAACATAACCTCAGAGATTATTTATCAACAAATTAAAAAAAGAAATAAATATTTAATAAATTTGCAGGAAGTAATACATTTTGTACCCAATTTAATTAATAAACCTTCTGTAATACTTACAATGGGTGCTGGTGATATTGATACAATAGTAGAACCTTTAAAAAAACAACTAATCTAAATGAAAAATATATCTATAAACCCTAAATTATTGCTAATACTAGTGATCATTTCTTTAACTTTTGGTATGATTATTTACTCTAATGAGTACCAAAACAACAAAATTTGTAGAGATGTAATTGTTCATTTTAAAAATGACAATGAGTTGCCTTTTTTAGATGCTGAAAATGTCAAGCAAATTATAGAAACTCCATTAATACTGGGAGAAGCCTATCACAAAATTAATTTGCAAGTACTTGAAAATAAATTAAAAAGAAATCCATTTATTCAAAATGCAGAATTATTTATTAGATCAGATAGAGCATTACAAGTAAATGTTGAGCTTAAAGAAGTTGCTGCAAGAGTATTTGAAAATAATGGAAAAAGCTATTATATTGATTTTCAAGGAAAAAAAATTCCATTATCCAATAACTATACAGCAAGAACTATCATTATTAGGGGTGATTTTAAAGAAGATAATAAAAATAGATACATTCAAAATGAACAACTAAAAAATTCTTTATCATTTTTAAAATTTATTTCTCAACATTCTGAATTTTCATTAATTTTATCAGAATTGAAAATTTCTGAAGATGGAAATATGGAAATGTACCCTGAACTTGGTAATTTTGTCATTGACTTTGGTAGTTTAGATGATTATCAGCAAAAATTACAAAATTTATGGATGTTCTATAAAAATGTGCTTCCTAAAGTAGGCTGGAATTATTACGATAAAATAGTATTAAAGTATAGTAATCAAATATTGGGTAGAAAAAAAATAGTATAATATGTCAAGCGAAAATAACATTATAGTAGGATTAGATATAGGCACAACAAAAGTTTGTGCCATTGTAGGTCGTGAAGACGAATATGGTAATATAGACATCCTAGGAGTAGGTAGAGCAGACTCTGAAGGGGTGAATAGAGGTGTAATTACCAATATTGACAGAACCGTAGAAGCCATTAAAAGAGCAGTTGCAGAAGCAGAAAACCAAGCCAATGTAGACATTCGTTCTGTATATGTAGGTATTGCTGGGGACCATATTAGAAGCATGCAATTCAAAAACATGATTACTTTAAATAATCCGGATATGATTATTAGGGAAGAGGATGTTAATCGCTTGATAGAAAATACTTTCCAAATTCCTATTGCTCCGGGTACAGAAATTGTTCATGTTTTGCCACAAGATTATACTGTGGACAATGAAAGAGGCATTACTAAGCCTGTTGGATTTGCTGGTGTTCGATTAGAAGGTAATTTCCATGTAGTAACCGCTCAAACTACAGCAGCAAAAAATATTTTTCGTTGTGTTGAAAAAGCAGGTTTAGAAACTATTGAGTTAGTTTTAGAACCTATTGCTTCTAGTTTTGCTGTTCTTGAAGATGACGAAAAAGAAGCAGGAGTTTGCATGGTGGATATTGGTGGTGGAACAACAGATATAGCAATTTTTAAAGATCATATCATAAAGCATACAGCAGTCATTCCTTTTGGTGGAAATGTCATTACTGAAGACATAATGCAAGGTTGTTATTTAACAAAAAAACAAGCAGAAAAACTCAAAAGAGAACATGGCGCCGCTATTTTTGAAAAAATTACTAATGATGATTATATTTCAATCTCTCAATTACAAGGAAGACCCCCAAAAAACATTAGTCGTAGAATGTTAGCTCAAATTATTCAAGCACGTTGTGAAGAAATTATTGAATTTGTTGCTACAGAAATTAAAAACGCTGGTTTTGATAAAAGAAAATTGATTGGGGGTATTGTCGTTACTGGAGGTGGTTCTCAAATGTTGTATCTTAAAGACTTATTTGAATATGTTACTGGAATTGATACTCGTATTGGAACAGTTTCTGGGAGTATTTCTAAAGGATTAGTGGATGAGGTGAATCATCCATCTAATGCTACGGGTGCGGGGCTTGTAATTTATGGTTTCAAAAACAATATTACAGTGAATTTGAACGATATTCATCAAGAAAAACCCAACCCCAAAACCATTAAAACCAATAATAGTGCTGGCTTTATGTCTAAAATAAAAAGTTGGTTTGAAAAAACTTTAACTGGAGAAAATATTGAATAAAACTTTATTAAATCGTGTCATATCAACTAATTTAAAATAACAAAAAATGGAAATTGACTTTGTCGGTAATTCACAAAATAGCATCATAAAAGTTATAGGAGTTGGAGGCGGTGGTACCAATGCAGTGAACGCAATGTTTAAAGCGGGTATCCAAGGTGTGGACTTCTTGATCTGCAATACAGATATTCAATCTTTAAATAATAGTGTTGTAATCAACAAAATACATTTAGGTAAAAATCAAACTAAAGGTCTTGGTGGCGGTGCAGATCCTATTGTTGGTAAACAATCTGCTGAAGAATCCATTGATGAAATTAAAGAATACTTAAAAAATAATACCCAAATGGTATTTATTACTGCAGGAATGGGGGGTGCTACTGGTACTGGTGCTTCTCCTGTAATTGCTTCTATTGCCAAGCAAATGGGTATTTTAACCGTAGGAATTGTTACAACTCCTTTTTTAATGGAAAGTAAGTGGAGAATGGATATTGCTACATCGGGTATTCGTAATTTAAAAGAACATGTTGATACTTTGATTGTTATTAATAATCAAAACTTGATTAAACTTTTACCTAAGAATATTAAAATGAAAGATGCTTATGGTAAAGTTGATGAAGTTTTATTAAATGCAGCAAAAGGAATTTCTGAAATTATTACCAAAAGCGGTTATATCAACGTGGACTTTGCGGACGTTAGAACTATCATGAAAGATGGCGGTGCTGCAATTATGGGTACTGCTTGTTTTGAAGGTGAAAATAGAGCATTATTGGCTGTGGAAGAGGCTTTATCTAGCCCATTATTAGATAATGTGGATATTTCAGGTGCTGAAGGGGTTTTATTAAATATTACTGCTTCTGAAGATTCTTTAACCATGGAAGAAGTATCTATCATTGGCGAATATGTAAATAATGCTGTTGGTGAAAATGCTAGAATTATTTTTGGGCAAGTCTATGATGAGTCAATGGGAGATAAATTATCCGTAACCGTTATTGCAACAGGTTTCGATAAAAAAAAATCAAAAAAAAACACCAACCCTTCTCTCTCTTTGACTGAAAACTCTATGATAACCTCAAAAAATGAAGTTTTATTTGTTCCTGATGAACCTTTAGAAATCAATAATCAATTTAATATCAGTAAATTATTCCAAAAAGAAAAAGCAATTGAGCCAATTTCACCTCAAGAAGAGAAAACTTTAGTAAATGCTAACCTAAATCAATCAGTGGATGAAATTGATGAAGAAGAAATCTATCAAGAGCCTATAACAATGGTTTCTGAACCTAATAATCATAGTAATTACTTGCAAGAAAATGCTGATAAAGATTTATTAGAAGAAAAAAAACAAAAAGTTTTAAATGATGCTCAATTAGATTACAAAAATACTGAAAGAATGAAACAACTTGAAAATCAACCTGCATGGGTTAGAAGAAATATTACTTTAGAAGATTCAGTTACTTCAAATCCTAAGCTTTCTAAATTGAGTGTAGATGTTGACCAAAACGGAAAAGGGAAATTAAGGGATAATAATTCCTTTCTATTTGATGCTGTTGATTAATAAAATATGAAATTACACAAAGAAGCATTACCCACTGCACTTTATGCCATTTTCCCTGTTTTGGCAATTATTATTGTTGCTTTTTTTTATTTACCATTCGGTTTTTTTATACCGATTGGTGCATTAGGATTTACATTTGTTTTTTTGGTGCTTAACTTTTTTAGAAACCCTGAAATTCAAGTTGAACAAAATATCAATCATATTGTGGCTCCTTGTGATGGTAAAGTTGTGGTGATTGAAGAAGTTTTTGAGCCTTTATATTTTAAGAAAAATATGAGACAAATCTCAATTTTTATGTCTCCTTTGAATGTACATGTTAATAGAACTCCTATTGCTGGCAAAGTGGTTCACTGTGAATATTATCCTGGTAAATTTTTAGTAGCATTTCACCCTAAATCTTCCACCGAAAATGAACAAACTTTTTTAGTAATGGAAAATGAGAAAGTAAGCGTTGGATTTAAACAAATTGCTGGTGCTGTTGCTAGAAGAATCAAATGGTATGTAAAACCCGGTGATTTATTAGAACAAGGACAAGAGTTTGGATTTATTAAATTTGGTTCAAGAATGGATATTTTTGTTCCATTAGATGCCCAAGTTCAAGTAGAACTTAACCAGATTACTTGGGGTGGTAAAACAGTTTTAGCAAAAATTCAATAATGAATTTTTAAATCAAAAAACGTAATTTCATTACGTAAATAAGCGTGAGGGATGCGAAGGGCTTGGCACTGCCTTTTTATGCTTTTGAAAAAAGCATAAAAAGGATTGCTGTAACGAAGTGAAACCCGTAGCAAGCCCGACCCGAACTTAGTGAGGGGCACGCCCAATACTTTGTTTAAATTGTCCTCAAAAAATTTTGCTACTTTTGTAATAATTTTGCCACTTGTTCATGAACTTTCTTTCCTTTCTTCATAAATTTATTATCAGCGATTCCAAGTTAATTACCTATTATCAATTTGTTCGTTTTGGAAGTAATATTTTATTAGCCATAATTTTTAGTAAATATTTTTATAATCCTCAAAAATTATCAGAGTATGAAACATTAGTACTTTCAATAAGTACTTTTGTTTTTTTTTGGAACACAGGATTTATTCGTTTTTTTCAATCTTATTTCCCGCAATTTCATCAAATTTCTTTTAATTCTTTTTTGAGCCAAATTCTTACAACTTCTATGATTGTGGGATTAGTAACTTTTGGGGCTTTCAATATACTACAAAACCGTTGGGATTTTTTGACTGCGTTAATTGGGATAAAAATCTTTACTTCAATAATTAGTAACCCATTAGAATATTATTGGATTGCTTCTAAAAAGCATTATTGGGTATTTGGGCTAATTAATAGCTATTTTTCTTTGTTTATTTTTTGGACAGTTTATGCTTATTTGTATTTGGGAATTGAATCTATGCTCTTGGGTTGGATTTCGTTAGATACACTGAAATTTTTGTTTTTTGCAAAAAAACTAAATTTTAGTTTTAAAACTTTTGAAAAACCTTTACTTTCTAATTTGTTTTTTTTAAGTCTTAGTGCTTTACTTTCAGGTGGAGTTGAGTATATAAATTTTTGGTTAGTAAAAAGTTACTATTCAGATATTGAGTTTATTATTTACCGTTATGGTGCTAGAGAAATTCCATTTTCAGCATTGATGGCTTATGGATTATCTGCTGCATTATCTGCACAAATTCAAACACAGGATTTATCATACCATAATGTGAAAACAAAAATTACGAAATTATTACATTTCACTTTTCCAATTACTATTTTTTTATTGCTGATTTCCAATGTTTTATTTCAGTTTTTGTATGGTAAGGATATTGCTCAAGCTGCAAAAGTTTTTGATATTTTCTTACTTTTAAATATTTCAAGAGTTTTGCTTTTTGATATTTATTTATTAGCTAATCAGAAACATAGATTTTTTTTATTTACAGCAATAATGGAAATTTTGATAGTTTCTTTCATTAGTGGATTAGGGATTTATTACTCGTGGAAAGTAGAATACTTAGGGTTTTCAGTTTTTGTTGCTTATCTTTTAGAGAGGTTTATTTTAGCTTTGAAAGTCAAGACTTTAGATATTAAAATTACACATTTTTTTCCAATGAATTGGTGGTTAATGTATTCATTATTAACTTTAGGAATATATCTTGCTAAGCATGGATTTTCAAAAATTTAAGAATTTAACTTTTTGAAAATCAATTATAAAATTTTATTTCTTTCGTTTTCAGCATATTCAGGGTTTCAATTAGAATTAAACTTTGAGTAAAAGTTATGTAACTTCATGAAATTAAAGCAATAAAAAGTTATCCACATTTTTATGTGAGTTTTTAATGAATTTCTTGAAAATTAAACGTGTTATTTTTGCTGAACAATTCATAAAACAATGGCATTAAAAAATCAAAAACCGCCAAAAGGATTAAAAATTAACAGGTATTTTACAAAAGAAGAACAATCTGTTTATAATCTATTTGAATATGATTATCGTTCTTCCATTATCAAAAATCCATCAGGGGATAAAGTATTTGAAATGACTAATGTAGAAGTACCTAAACAGTGGAGCCAAGTTGCAACTGATATTTTAGCACAAAAATATTTTAGAAAGGCTGGAGTTCCACAACCTGATGGCAGTTTAGGTTCAGAAAATTCTGTGAAACAAGTAGTTCATCGTTTAGCCAATTGTTGGAAAAAATGGGGTTTAAGATATAATTATTTTGCTAGTGAAAAAGATGCAGCAGTATTTTATGATGAGTTAGTATTTATGTTGCTTTCTCAAATGGCTGCACCCAATTCTCCCCAATGGTTTAATACTGGTTTACATTCCGAATATGGGATAGAAGGTCCTGCTCAAGGTCATTATTATGTAGATCCTGAAACTGAAGAATTAACGGCTTCTAAAAATGCTTATGAACGCCCTCAACCTCATGCGTGCTTTATCCTTGGTTTAAATGATGATTTGGTAAATGAAGGTGGAATTATGGATTTGTGGGTTCGTGAAGCAAGAATTTTTAAATATGGTTCGGGTGTTGGTACTAACTTTTCAGGTATTAGAGCCGAAAATGAGCCTTTGAGTGGTGGTGGTTACTCTTCGGGATTATTAAGTTTTCTAAAAATTGGAGACCGTGCTGCTGGTGCAATTAAATCCGGTGGAACTACCAGAAGGGCAGCTAAAATGGTGATTTTAGACATGGATCACCCTGAAATTTTGGAATTTATACGTTGGAAACAAGAGGAAGAGAAAAAAGTTGCAGCTTTAATTGCTGCGGGTTATTCTTCTGATTATGAAGGAGAAGCATATAGAACCGTTTCTGGTCAAAATTCTAATAACTCCGTAAGAATTCCCAATCAATTTTTTGAAATTCTTGAAAAAAATGGTGATTGGCATTGTACCGCAAGAACCGACGGTCGTGTTCTTAAAACCTATAAGGCTAAAGAACTTTGGGACGCTATCGCAGAAGCTGCTTGGGCTTGTGCCGATCCCGGCATTCAGTATCATACTACAATTAATGAATGGCACACTTGCCCTAAAGGTGGGGAAATTAGAGCCTCTAACCCTTGTTCCGAGTATCTTTTCTTAGATAATACTGCTTGTAACTTAGCTTCATTAAATTTACTAAAATTTTTCAATACAGATACTTTAACCTTTGATATTGAAGGAATTAAACATGCTACTCGCCTATGGACTATAGTGCTTGAAATCTCTGTTTTGATGGCTCAATTCCCTTCTAAAGAAATTGCCCAACTTTCTTATGAGTATAGAACTCTTGGACTTGGTTTTGCTAATTTGGGTTCCGTTTTAATGATTTCTGGTATTCCTTATGATAGTAGAAAAGCAAACGCAATTGCTGGGGCTATAACCGCTATTATTACGGGTACTTCTTATACTACCTCCGCCGAAATGGCTCAACATTTTGGTCCATTCAAAAGATATGAAGAAAATAAAGAAGACATGTTAAGGGTGATAAGAAACCATCGTTATGCTGCATATAATGCCAATGAATACGAAGGTTTATCTGTAAAACCAGTGGGTATTGACCAAAATGCTTGTCCTCAATATTTATTAAAAGCTGCTTGTGATTCTTGGGACGAAGCCTTGAAATTAGGTACTCAATTTGGGTATAGAAATGCTCAAACCACTGTAATTGCTCCTACTGGAACTATTGGTCTTTTAATGGATTGCGACACTACAGGAGTAGAACCAGATTTTGCTTTAGTAAAATATAAAAAACTAGCGGGTGGTGGTTATTTCAAAATCATCAATCAATCTATTCCACTTGCACTCAAAAACTTAGGTTATGCTCCTGAACAAATTGATGAAATTATCAAATATGTTTTAGGACATCAAACTTTAAAAAATTCTCCTGCAATTAATCATGATGCTTTAAGAGCCAAAGGTTTTGGAGAAAAAGATATTGAAAATATTGAAAAACAGCTACCTACAGCTTTTGATATTTCTTTTGCATTCAATGTTTACACCTTAGGAGAGGATACTCTAAAACGTTTAGGATTAAGACCAGAACAATACAACCAACCCGCCTTTAACTTATTAGAAGCTTTAGGTTTCTCCTCTAAACAAATTGAAATAGCTAATGAATATGTTTGTGGTACTATGACCATAGAAGGAGCCCCTTTCTTAAAAGATGAACACTATCCTGTTTTTGATTGTGCAAATAAATGTGGTACTAAAGGTAGAAGATTTATTCATGCTCACGGACACATAAGAATGATGGCTGCTACACAACCCTTTATTTCTGGTGCTATTTCCAAAACTATTAACCTTCCTAATGAAGCTTCTGTTGAAGATATTTTAGAATGTTATGGCCTTTCATGGAAACTAGGATTGAAAGCCATTTCTATTTACCGTGATGGTTCTAAATTATCTCAACCTCTATCAAATAAATCCGAAACTTCCAAAGAAAATAAAGAAAATCAACCCGTTGATATTTCTGAATTAACACAAGAGCAAGTTTTAGAAGCGGCTAAAAAATTATTAGCGGAATCTCCTGATACTGTTTTCAAAAGAAAATTGAGCCGTGTAGTATATCGTAAAACACTACCTAAAAAACGTAAAGGATTTACCCAAAAAGCAAAAATTGGTGGGCAAGCCGTTTTCTTGCATACAGGGGAATACGAAGATGGAACTTTAGGTGAAATTTTTATTGATATGCACAAAGAAGGTGCAACTTTACGCTCCATGTTAAATTGTTTTGCTATTGCAATTTCTATTGGTTTACAATACGGTGTGCCTTTAGAAGAATTTGTAGATAAATTTACCTTTACTCGTTTTGAACCATCGGGTCCTGTTGATCACCCCAACATCAAATCGGCTACCTCTATCGTAGATTACATTTTCAGGCTCTTGGCTTTTGAATATTTGGATCGAGAAGATTTGGTGCAAGTTAAATCCCAGAAAGAAGTAATTCATGACCACCAAACTGAAGATGAAGTTTACTTTACTTTTGAGGAAGAAGGATATTCTGATTCTATCAATCCAGTTGTAATGAAGGAATCCAAAGTTGAACAATCGCATGTTCACTTAGAGGCTACACAAAAATATTTAAGCAATATGATGGGTGATGCACCCGCTTGTAATGTCTGTGGACATATTACAGTAAGAAATGGAACCTGTTATAAATGCCTAAATTGTGGCAATAGCATGGGTTGCAGTTAAGATTTTTTAAGTTAAATGATTTTTCATAATTGTGAGCCAATGTATTATTGCGTTGGCTTTTTATTTTTTCTCTTTTTGGGCGTGCCCCTTGCTACGCTGCGGGTCGGGGTGCTTCGGGCTTCGCTGTTCGCTTCGGCAATCCTTTGCCTGCTCATACTTCCCTAACAAAGGCAGTGCTGAACCCTTCGCTTCCCTCACGCTCTCATTAACAATTAAAATTGTGTAATGGACTTTTGTTGAAATACAATTTTTTTGCTTGCAAATTTTTGTTTTGTATTTCCTTAGAAAATTTATGGCTTTTTTTTTAAATTATGCTGTATCTTTGCCCTTGATATGAATTTTTTATCCGTTGAAAAACTATCAAAATCCTTTGGTGAAAGGGTACTTTTTCAAGATTTAACATTTGGAATTGAACATGGGCAAAAAGTTGGTTTTATTGCACCTAATGGAAGTGGAAAATCAACCCTTTTAAATATAATTCTTGGTAAAACATTACCCGATTCAGGCATAGTAGCGATTAAAAAAAATTTAAAAATTGGCTATTTAGAACAAAACCCTGACTTTCAATTTCATAGCAAACTTTCTGATTATCTTTATGATAGTGATTATGAACCTTGTAAAATCTGGAAATCCTATTTACACTCCTTAGAAAATCCCTTAGAACCCAAAGATTACCAAATTTTAATGGATAAAATGGAACAATATCAAGTTTGGACTTATGAAAACCGTTTGAAAGAAATTTTGAATCGCTTGGGTTTAGATTGGGAAATGTATATTGATAACCTTTCTGGAGGTCAAAAGAAAAAATTAGCATTAGCTAAATTATTGGTTAACCAACCTGATTTATTGATTTTAGATGAGCCTACCAACCATTTGGATTTAGATATGATTGAATGGTTAGAAAATTATTTACAACAAAGTTCCATTACTTTATTTTTGGTTACTCACGACAGATATTTTTTAGAAAATGTATGTTCAGAAATTCTTGAACTTTTTCAAGGAAAATTATATTTTTATCAAGGCAACTATCAATATTATTTAGAACAAAAATCCCATCGACATGAATTATTTTTAAAAGAAATTGAAAAAGCCCAAAACGCATATAGAAAAGAATTAGAATGGATACGTCGCCAACCTAAAGCAAGGACTACTAAATCCAAAGCAAGAATTGATGCTTTTTATGAAATTGCAGAAAAAGCTTTCCAAAAAATTGAAAACAAAAAAGTTGAAATTGAAATTAACATGGAAAGAATGGGCTCTAAAATTTTAGAAATTCATAATATTTCCAAGTCCTATCAAAATAAAATTTTGTTTTCCCAATTTACCTATAAATTCAAGCAGGGGGAAAAAGTGGGTATTATTGGAAAAAATGGCAGTGGAAAATCTACATTTTTAAAAATTTTAATGTCTGAAATTGAGCCTGATACAGGTAAAGTGGTTTGGGGTGATACTATAAAATATGCTTACTACAGCCAAGAAGGTTTGCAAGTAGATGAAAACAAAAGAGTCATTGAAGTGGTTAAAGATATTGCTGAATATATCCCTTTGAAAAAAGGTCGTAAACTTTCAGCAATTCAATTATTAGAAAAATTTTTATTTCGTCATGAACAGCATTACACTTTGGTAAGTCAGTTAAGTGGAGGTGAGAAAAGGAGATTGTATTTGGTTACTTTACTAATGAAAAACCCTAATTTTTTGATTTTAGATGAACCTACTAATGATTTAGATATTGATACACTCTCTGCTTTAGAAGATTTTTTGGATGATTTTCCGGGTTGTATTTTAGTGGTTTCTCATGACCGATATTTTATGGATAGGGTAGTTGAACACTTGTTTGTTCTTGGTGAGTTGGATCACGGAGAAATTAAAGATTTTCCAGGTAATTATACTGAATTTTTAGCTTGGAAAGAAGTTAATCTTAATCATAGTTCGGCTAAAACTCAAGAAAATACAGTACAATCCAAAACCTCACAAAATTTAGAAGTTAAAAATGCTACCAAAAAATTAAGTTACAAAGAACAACGTGAGTTGCAACAAATAGAGAAAGAATTACCCGATTTAGAACAAAAAAAGAAAGATTTAGAACTTGCAATGAATCAAAACCTTACTTTTGAAGAATTGCAAAAAATCTCTAAAGAATATGAATTGATCAATGAAAAAATTGAGGAGTATTCTATGAGGTGGTTAGAACTATCTGAGTAATTACAGAAAATCAGAATAAAAACAAAGTTTTTAGGGAAAGCGTGAGGGATGCGGAGGGAGCGAAGCTGCACTGCCTTTGGCTGCGAAAAATGAGCAGTCAAAGGATTGCCGAAGCGAACAGCGAAGCCCGAAGCACCCCGACCCGCAGCGTAGCAAGGGGCACGCCCAAATAATTTATAAAGAATAATTTTTAAGAATTTTCAATCCAATGGGTTTTGATATTTACTAACTCTCTGGGGATTAAGGTACTCCATAAACCTAATTGAGCTCTTGCGTCATTACCCCAGCCCGGTACGGAAACTACTCCAGGAGGTCCGTTAAGTCCTAAACAAACTACTGCTTGCATAGCTAATTTTCCTACTTTTGGATCACTATGTTGAATTGCTAAACGCACACCCACTTCATTCAATTGATTTAAAAAGTTTTGATCTTGAATAGGCGCAGCTTCACCATGAATGCCGTTCACTCCGATGATATCAAAGCGTTTTTTTTCAATTTTGAGAGGTAAAGTACTCCAAATTTCTTGAACAGCTTGAATAAATTTTTGTGCTTTTGTATAAGCGAATGGATAAGAAAAAAAGAAAAATTGGTCGGTCATAAAACCTTCCATCAATCCAATACAAAGTTTGAGTTTTTCGGGTCTTGGTTTTCCTTTGGCACCTTTAACTTCCACTTTTCCATTTTCTAATTCAGTGATTTGAACGTGTGTAAAGTCACAGATTACGTCGGGAGTAATATAGTTTTGAGGGTCATGAACTTCATAAACCAACTGTTCTCTTAAAGTATTACGGGATAGCTTTCCACCCATAAAATCGGGTTTAAATAAATGAGCAGAACCATTTTCAAAAACGGTAGCAATAGGGTATCCTAATCTGCTTAAATTATAATCCATAGGCCACTCAGCATAAGAATTGCCCCCTGAAGCCTGCCCACCACATTCTAATAAATGTCCAACCAAAATACCACTTGCAAGTAAATCCCAATCTTTGGAATCCAAATCACTGCCAATTTTCCAACCAAATTCATGAATTAAAATTCCTAAAGTTAAGGCGGGATCGGCAACTCTACCAGTAAGAACAATATGAGCACCTTGATTTAAAGCTTCTGCAACTTCTTTTGCACCCGTATAAACATTGGCATGAGTAACAGTAAATTGATTTTCAGAAAAGTTACGATTGTCATCTATGTTGGTTAATGGTTCTCCTTTTGATTGGATATCCCCTAATTTAGACATTAAGTCATCGCCTGTTAAACAAGCAATTTTAATATCATTAAGCCCAAGATTTTTTAAAATACTTTGAATTTTGACTGCTGCAGAAAGTGGATTTAAACCACCGGAATTGGTAACAATTTTTGCTCCTTTTTTTAGTGCGGTTGACCAAACCATTTTCGCTAAAATTTCAATATCACGGGCATAACCCATTTCAGGGTCTTTTAATTTATCTTTTTGAAGAATAGATAAAGTTAATTCTGATAAGGCATCATGAACCAAATATTGAGCAATACCGGCTTGAGCAATCATAGCACCCGCCATTGGGCTATCTCCATAAAAACCTTGCACACCAGCAATCGTTACTGATTTCATTATTTTAAATTTGGCTGCAAATTAAGAATAAAAACTATACTTACAAATATATTTTTGTATTTTTTGAGGTTGTTTTGGGAATTGGGTTTTTAATTAGAATCTACTTCCGCATTCATGTACCTTAAAACCAAAGTTTTTGTTGGGCTTTCCAAAAATTCAATGGATTCTTCAGGTTCTACTAATTCATAAACTTCATTTTCTTCAAAGCCTATATAATCACCAGATTGTAAATCTTTTTTTTCAAACCATGCATATTCGATTATGTCGTTAAAAAGTTTTTTGACTTTCATAGGGTCTGTATGATCGGAATAAAAAGCGAAATCTGGGATTCCAAAAACATGGTGCCCTTTAGAAAAAAAACAATTGGATTTTTGATTGGAAAAAGGTGAGGATACATCTAAAGAAGTTTTAATAAATCCTGTCCAAAACAAAAAAGGTGGAGAATTTCTACAAAGGTTTACCATATTGTTAAAAATCATTTTTGGCAATAATCCAGCAGGATGGTAAGTCCAGGCAGGTTCATTAATAATTCCAAGTAGTTTATCATTATAAAAACAAGCAGCAATTTTATAAAGTGCTATGTAATTTTCAATGGGGTTTTGTGATTTTCCCGCATAAACTAAGTTTAGGGTAGCTTGGGTAGATAAAATTTCTTCTTTAAATGAATTTTGCCAATGTGCAGTATGGATACAAGATTCCATTACATGATCAGGAAAACGTGCAGCATTGCCAAGTAACAGGATTTTATGGTCTTCAAATTCAATAAAACCATGAATAGTTTTAGAGCTTGGGTCTTCTTCAAAATTTAATTGAATAGGTGAGTTTATGGGTTCAATTTTGGGTATAGTTTGATAAAATATATCTGGATTTAAAGTTGGTAATGATTTTAAACCCAAAGATATTGAGGGTATAAATGGTGAATTTAATGATTTTTGAATTTGTTGAAAAAAATGAAAAATTTTCATAGGGCTTTAAGAAAAGCATGTAATTTTAACCAACTATCATTTTGTATTGCGGGAAAATTAGCAATTCTGAAAGTATTATTTTTCCAATTTCCATAACCTGCACCTAAGGTAATTTGATGATTTTTAGCTTTTTGAATGATTTCAGTTGGATTATTATCCTGAAAAGCCCAAACTGTGGTTGCTGTATTTTTAGATTCTAACAATTGGAGATTTTGATGAGACTGAAAAAATAAATTTTTTCTACTTAGAAGAACTTTTTCTACAATACTAATTTCAGGCATTTCTTTGAGGCATTCATTTAAACACCAAATATTTAGTAAATTAGGGGTATTGGTAGTTTGCCATTTTTTGAAATTTTTAGATAAATTCAATATTCCATTGTAATAATTCCAATTTTTTTTGATAGCTCTTTGAACAGCATTCTGATTGACAACCATAACAGCCATTCCGGGAGGTAAACCAAAACATTTTTGCACAGAGGCAAACCAAACATCAGCAGTTTCCCAAGGCAAATCTACTCCCCCCATGCTCGCAGTTGCATCTACAACAATACAAGAATTAGGATTTTTTTCTCTTAAATTTTTTAAAAACTCATTAGGTAATTGGCTTCCATTGGAAGTTTCTGTATGAACAACACCAATAAATGCTTCTGAACGCTCTTGAATTTCTGGTAAAGTGTTGACATCAAATGGGATAGGTGTAGCAAAACTCATTCCTTCTTGAACATATTCAAACCATTTTTTTCCAAAATTTCCATTAAAATAGAATAAGGCTTTAGTGAAAATTAAACTATTGGCGGTTAAATTCCAAGCTTCTGAAGCGGAAGGCACAAAGTAGAGTTCAAAATCTTTGGGAAGCTTTAATTTTGTTTGAAAGGATTCATAAATAGACTGATAAACATCCATAAAGAGCTTGTTTCTATGATAACTAGAAAGAAAATTTATGTCTAAGGATTTTTGTACCCAGATTGGAAAATTTTTATGTAGTTGAGAAGGACCAGGTAGAAAATTAAATTTTTCCATTTTTTATAAGTTGTTGAAATTCAGAATAATCTCTTATATAATCGTTTTCGTTGTATAAGCTAGAAGCAAAAACTAACTGAACGGCATTAAAATAGTATTGCATAGTATGCCAAGCCTTTGGAGGAATATACAGTCCAATAGAAGGTTTTTCTAAAACAAATGTCTCTAATTTTCCACTGGGCAATTCTGTATTGACAACAATTCTACCTGCTGCTGCAATTAATATCATTTCAGTTTCATGATGAGCATGTCTTCCTCTAACAATGTGATCAGGAGTTTGGTAGGTCCAGAAAGTTCTTTTTACTTCAAATGGAATGGATTTCTCAAATTCAGCAATAGAAATAAATCCTTCGCCAATTTCTCCAACTGTTTGAAATTCAATTAAATAGGGTTTATTATCAGACATAAGTTATCAATAAAAGGTTCGCAAATATAGTTTTATTTTGTTTTTAATTACTAATATTTAAAATTTTCTAAGGATTTATCAAAGGATATTCAAAACATTCATTCCCTACACAGAATTCAAAAAAATAATTTGATTTTGGAAGCCCTGAAATACTAATACTTCCTTCAAAATTTCCTTTCTTCAAAGTAATATTCTTGGATTTTAAAATCTCACCTTTTGAGTTTTTTAGACGTATGGTAGCTTTTTGAGGTTTTTGGACTTTGTAAACATAATTGTATTCGTTAGGTTGAGTTGAGGGTTTTGGGGGAGAAACCCAAAAATTTTTAATTACTTTGGGTTCAATACAATAATCAGAAGAAGTCCAGATATCATTTTTATAATAAGCTAATAAACGGAAGCATTTTTTTTCTGAATCAAGTTGATCGGGATTAAAAATGTATTCCATAAAATTTTGATTAGCAAAAGTATAATTTTGAGCATTAAAACAACTCAAAGTTTTATAACCATTTTGCATTTTGATTTGCAAGGCATAGCCTAAGACATCAGGATTTTCATGTGTCCATTGTATTTTGAGTTGGTTATTTTGGGAATCTATTTGAAGGGGTTGTTTCCAATTTGGGGTTCTGGGTAAATAATCAAAACGTAGGTATTTACAAAAATCAAAGGGATGGAACTCCTCTAATTCAAAAACACCAACAGTAAATTGGCAGATGGTTCCATCAAAACCATCAATGTAAAGCATAAGTTTTGAGTATTGTTGAGGGTTTTGAATGTTAAATTTTATTGTATCACCAACATCCTTAGTTGCACAAGCAATGAAATTTTGAGAAAGATTTTTGCAGTCATAAGTGGAATATAAAATGGATTGAACGCCAGCAGGCGTATTACAAAGAAAGGGATAGATGATTATTTGTAAAGGTTTATGGACGTTTTGAGTTTCAATGGAGTACCATAAATCGTTTTCAAAGGTGTTAATGCAAGAGTTAGGAACAGCAGGCGGAAGTTCATTTTTGTTTAAAGTTGCAAATTGATTATTTTGGTCTTTGAGCCATTCATTAATTTTAAGTGGAGTAGGGGAGAAGCAGTCGTCGTTATTGGGTTTTTGGGCAAAAGTAATAAAAGAGAAGCAGATAGAAAAGGCAAAAATGATGGTGGTAAAGCGTGAGGGATGTGAAGGGTTTAGCACTGCCTTTTTGGGCTTTTGGAAAAAGGAAAAAAAGGATTGCCGAAGCGAACAGCGAAGCCCGAAACAGCCCGACCCAAAGCGTTTAGCGAAGGGACACGCCCAAAATATATACCTAAACCAGAATGCTAAGAACATCAGAAATTTCTGGAAAAAAATAATCTGCGGAATACATAGGGTCTTGCACGCCCACTAATACAGTTGTAATTCCCAGCAATTTTGCTGGTGTTAAATCATGTTGTTTGTCTCCGAGCATAAAGGAAATATTAGGGTCTATATTAAAGGAATGAATAGCCCTTTCAAAAAATAAATTTTCCGGTTTTCTACAAAGGCATCGTGTTTGTTCAGGGTGATGAGGACAATAATAAACATGGTCAATTTTAGCACCAAAAGCTAGTAAACGATTTAACATAAAATCATGAATGATTTGTAAATCGGTATGAGTATAAAGCCCTTTAGAAATGCCTCCCTGATTGGTAATAACGATAACTTTATAGTTGAGCCAATTAGCCATTGAAATAAGCTCAACAATACCGGGTTTGAATTGGAATTTTTCTAAAGAAGTAATATATCCAACTTCTTCGTTGATTACACCGTCTCTATCTAAGAACAATCCTTTGTTCATGAACCATAATAAGGGTTATTTATTTTCGTTTTGTGGAGACTCTACGAAGGATTCCCGCATTTTTGTATCGGCTTGAATGTTTTTCATTTTCAAATAATCAAAATAACCAAGGTTTCCAGATTTTAGAGCTTCTGCTATAGCTAAAGGAATTTGAGCTTCAGCTTCAATTAATAGGGCTTTCATTTTTTGAATATTTGCAATATATTCTTGTTCTAATGCAACAGCCATAGCTCTTCTTTCTTCTGCTTTAGCTCTTGCAACTTGCAAGTCTGCGTCGGCTTGGTCAGCTGCTAATTTAGCACCGATGTTTTCGCCTACATCAATATCTGCAATATCTATAGAAAGTAATGTGTAAGCTGTATTGCTATCTAAACCTCTTGCTAAAACTTGTTTAGAAATTGAATCTGGGTTTTCAAGAACAGTTTTATGGGATTCAGAAGAACCTATAGTAGAAACAATCGCTTCACCAATAGGAGCAAGAATAGTTTCTACTCCAGCACCACCCACTAATCTGTGAATATCTGCTTTTAATGTTACTCTAGAATTTACTACTAATTGAATACCATCTTTGGCTACGGCGGTTACAGGTGGTGTATCAACGACTTTAGGATTTACGGAATCATGAACTGCTGTATATACGTCTCTTCCAGCTAAGTCAATCGCGGCGGCAAGTTTAAAGTTTAAGTTAATATTGGCTTTATCTGCAGAAATTAATGCATTTACTACAGCGTTTACATTTCCTTTTGCTAAATAGTGAGTTTCTAAATCAGGTAGTGATAAACTTAAACCTGCTTTGGTTGCTTTGATTAAATTGTTTACTATTAAAGAAGGGGGCACCTGTCTTAATCTCATTCCAATCAATTGCCCAATTCCTACATAAACACCTGAAGATAAGGCATTTATATAAACCCCAAAAGGTACAAAATAAATAAATACAAAAAAGCCAAGTAAAATTATGGCAATAAATCCAATTTCCATGATGATTTAGTTTTTTATTAATTTCTGAGTTGTAATTCCTTCAATTGTATTAATCGTAATAAAGTAACAACCTGATTCTAAATCTATAAGATTTAAAACTGTTTGATTGGATTGAATGTCTTTATTTAGTACTTTAACGCCTAATATACTATGAATTTGTACGGAAATAATTTTGTTTTCTGATTTGATATTAACAAAGTCAGAAGTAACTGTGGGGTAAAGTTGAATATTTGAATTGCTAACTTTTTGCTTGGAGGAGGTAGAAACTGTAAAAGAACCTTGCATAGAAGTGTGAATATTGCACTGATATTGGTAAGTACCTGCTACTAAAGGAATATAATCTCCAGTTGCATTTTGAAAAGCAAAAGGATTAGCACCTTGAGGAACATTGGTAGAATGAGCCGTATGAGTTCCTGATACTTTTACAAATCTTATAGTATCTCCAATGGAAACATTGGGAATATTATTAGGAGCAAAACTAAAACTGCTCACTTGAATAGTATGAACCGTTTGGGCATTTAAGCAAAGGTTCAATAATGAAGCAATAAAATAAAGAATAGTCAATCTCATAAAAAATAAATTTCTACAAATTTAAGAATTATTTTTTTTTCTAGAATTTTTTTTATGAAATTTTTTGGGTAAAATTTTTACTTCTTTAGGAAAAACATCAGGTGTTGGATATTTCAGCAGCTTAAAATCATTTTCATTTATATTTTCAATGATACCATTTTGGTAAAGGCAACCTACGTAAAGTTTAGCATTTCTAGTATGAAAAACTTTATGAAGGGTTTTTCCTGTCGCGATTAAAACAATTTCCCCAAGAGCTTTTTTTTCATAGATACCCTCTAGCTCAAAGTGTTCTTGAAATGCATTACAGATTTGTTGAAGCTCTTCAGGTATTAATTCTTTGATTATGGGTTCTTTTTTATTTTTGGATTTATTGGAACCCTTTTTTTCAATAGTTTCTAATTTTTCGGAATTTTCAGTTTTTTTGATTTCTTGATTTTTATGTTGAGTTTTTTCTTTTTGGAGATTTTGAGCTCTGGGTAGTTTATTTAAAGAAGGTTCTAAAAGAAGAAAATCCATGGAAATACCTTTTAGTTTTAAATACTCACTAATAGATTCATAGTAGGGTAGTGTGGCAACCAAAGTAATTTTATGAGAGTCTTTTAGAGAATGAATGTCAAACATTATAATTCCAAGAATCCAAAAAGGGGATTGTCTTGTATCTTCGGGTAATGAAAATAATTTCACTAAGAATTTTTGTTCAAGTTCTTTTAATTTTGAGTTTTCTTTGTTAGAAGTAAAAATCCAAAGTTCGGGATTTTCAAATGAGTCTAAGAAATTCCAATTCACATTTTTTGATTCCAGTGAGTCAATATCAAAAGCAACAATATGGTTCCCTTGTGTTGGGGTGTTACTACTGGAGGGTTTTGAAGAAAAAAAGTTAAATAATGCCATAATAATTAATGAGTTAAATTTTATTAAGTGCTTGTTGTAAATCGTTTATTAATAATTCAGGTTCATCTAAACCGATACTTAATCTGATTAAATTCCATTTTTCAGGTAATGGAGTAATTGTTATTCCTGGAAATATTAAACTTTCATAACTACCCCATGAACAAGCTAAAAGAAAAAGGTTTAAAGAATTACAAAATAATTCAATTTTTGAGGGGTCAGTAGTTTTTAGTTCAATACTGAATAGACCGGAACAACCTTTCATTTGTTTTTTTGCTAATTCGTATTGAGGATGATTTTTAGAAAAAGGGTAGTAAACTTTTTCAATTTTAGGATGATTTTCTAAAAAATCTACAATTTTTAAAGTTGATTGATAAACTTTTTCAAGGCGTATAGGAAGGGTTCTTAATCCTCTTAAAAGCAAAGCGGCATCATGAGCAGATAAAATTCCGCCGATATTCATAAAATCTGTATAAAAGATTTTTTCAATCATACTTTGATTTGCACAAATTACACCAGCTACTACATCAGAATGACCAGAAATATATTTAGTTGCAGAATGGCAAACAATATCTATACCAAAATCAGAGGATTTTTGAAATAAAGGAGTAGCGTAAGAATTATCTAAAATCGTTAATATTTTGTTTTCTTTTGCTATTGTTAGAGTTTCTTCTAAATCGGTAATTTCAAAAGTTAAGGAATTTGGAGTTTCTAAAAAAAATAATTTTGTATTGTAATGTAAAGCTTTTTTATAAGCATTTTTTTCAGTTGGGTTTACAAAAGTCGTTTCAACTCCAAATTTTTTGAGGTATTGATTAAAAAGTTTGTAAGTCCATGAGTAAGGTTTGTGAACACAGACTACATGGTCTCCAGATTTTAGATTGGAATTTACTGCCGCCGCAATTGCAGCGCTTCCACTAGAAAAGAACAATGCATCATCATAACCTTCTAATGCAGCAATTTTTTTTCTTAAAATTTCTACAGTTGGGTTATTCCCTCGTGTATAAAAGGGATTTTTTAACTCATTTTTAATTGCCTCACGCATTTCTTCAACATTTTCAAAACAAAAATTTGAAGTTTGAAAGATGGGAGGTGCTACTGCATTTTTATATTCTTTCCTATTTTCCCCTAAATGATTGATAATAAAGCTTTCTTCCATTTAAGAAATGATGTTAAGGTTAGGATAATGTGCCTCTTTGTTACCAAATTCAGCAAAAGTTGTAGTTAAAAAACCTCCTCTAATATTATAAATCACTTCAATACGTAAGTATTTAGGCTCTAAACATTTAAGCAAATGCCCAAAAATTATGTCAGTTACAGGTTCTTGAAAAATAGCGTCGTTTCTAAAAGAAAAAAAGTAATATTTGAGAGCTTTTAGCTCAACGCATTTTTTATTGGGTATATATTCAATGGTAATATCTGCAATGTCTGGTAAACCTGTACCCGGACAAACCGCTGAAAATTCTTTGGTTTGAATTTTAATTAGTTGAGCATATTGATTTTCAATCTCAAAAGTTTCTAATAGTTTAAATTTATCTTCTAAATTAAAGTTTTTACGAGTATCTGCAATAAAAATTTCAGGTTTATTTTCCATAAAATGGACAAGAATTATTTGGTTAAGACTTCACAGTTATCAGGAACAATTTTTTTTATAAAAACTAATTCATCATGAGTCAAATGATTTTTGGAAATATCAATTAATTTTAAATTATCTAATCCACGCATTTCATTGGGAAAGTAAATTAAACGGTTACTACTCATATAAAGAGTATGAAGTTCTTTTAAATCTCCAAAAGTTTCAGGGATCTTCTTGATTTTATTTTTTGATAAATTTAAAACTTGTAGATTTTTTAAACGATTAATTTCAGCTGGAATTTCTTTTATTTGATTTTTCCCTAAATTTAATTCTTGAAGATTTTCAAATAATAGGATTTCTTTAGGAAATTCTTTAAGTTTTTGATTACTTAAATTGAGTTTATAAACTTGATTTTTATTTGCAACAGCTTTTTCTAAAGAATTAAAAACTGGTTTTTTTTCCAATTCATACTGAGAAATGGGTTTTTGAGAGTACAGGCTATGTGAGAGTATTACAAAAATGTATACAAAATATTTTAACATTTAACAAAAAAATTTGACTACAAAAATAGAAAATAATTCACAAAACAAATTATTTTTTCAAAATTTGGCTATAAAATTTTTCATAAGTTTTAACGATAATGTTTTCATCAAAATTTTGAGCAGTTCTTAGTGCATTTATAGAATAATCTGAATATTTGTCTTCTTTTAAAACATTAATTACATATTCAGACATTTTATCGATATCTCCAACATCAGCCATAAAACCATTAAAATCCTGACGAATGACTTCAGGTAATCCACCTGCATTTGAAGCCACAACAGGAATACCACAAGCCATAGCTTCTAATGCTGCTAAACCAAAACTTTCTGATTCTGATGGCATTAAAAATACATCAGAAATAGCTAATATGTCTTCAACTTTTTCTTGTTTACCCATAAAAATTACACAGTTTGTAAGTTGATTTTCCCTAACGAATTTTTCTAAATTGGTTCTTTCGGGTCCATCACCCACCATAATGAGTTTAGTTGGAATATGTTTTTTAACTTTTAAATAGATTTCTAAAACATCTTGAACTCTTTTTACTTTCCTGAAATTGGAAGTATGAATTAATATTTTTTCATTATTAGGGGCAATTAATTTACGATACATATTTCTAATATCGGGTTTAGGGCGAAACCTTTCTAAAGAAACAAAGTTCGGAATTACTTCAATATTTTGTTGAACATTAAAATAATCATAAGTAGCTTGTTTTAAATATTCAGAAACGGAAGTTACTAAATCGGATTGTTCAATTGCATATTTAATGACAGTCTTGAAAGTTTCTTCTTTTCCGACTAATGTTATATCAGTACCATGAAGGGTTGTGATCACTGGCAAATCTATTTGATGAGATTTTAAAATTTGTTTTGCAAAAATAGCAGCTGATGCATGAGGTATGGCATAATGAACATGAACAAAATCTAAATTATAGTGCATAGCTACATCAACAATTTTAGAAATTAATGCGGATTCATAGGGTAAATATTGAAAAAGTGGGTAATTGGGTGTAACAACTTCGTGATAATAAATATTTTGAGCAAAAAAATCTAATCGAACAGGTCTATCATAGGAAATAAAATGAATACAATGTCCAAGACTAGCTAAGATCTTTCCTAATTCTGTTGCAATTACACCACTACCTCCAAAGGTCGGGTAACAAACAATTCCTAATGTCATAAAACGAAAACTTTGCAAGTTTAGTAAAAAAATTGATAATCAAGAAAATATTTTAAAACTATGAAAATCAATTACTTAATTGATGAAAAACAGTA
Source organism: uncultured Bacteroidia bacterium (assembly GCA_964493765.1). Classification (GTDB taxonomy): domain Bacteria; phylum Bacteroidota; class Bacteroidia; order J057; family CALLMJ01; genus CALLMJ01. The sequence continues at coordinate 33,943 of CAZBPK010000131.1, forward strand.
ATCCACATTTATAAACCAAAAATGTTGAAAAGTGAATAACCCAATTTGAAATTATTCTATATGGAAATCAGTTAGTTAAAAATTTTTTACTACAATTTGAACATTTTATAAAAAGTCAATAGTAAACAATAAAAAAAAATGGTGCAATTTTGAAGTCGTAAACTCAATAAAAAAATATATGAGGGTAGAAGATATAAATTATATGATTGAAAAAACTGACACTATGCAGCAAAATTGTCAAGAAATTTGGGCTAAATGTATGGAAATGATTAAAGAAAATGTTCAGCCTGAAACTTACGATACTTGGTTTAAGCCTATTGTTCCTATAAAAATTGAGAATAATGAAATTACACTTCAAATTCCTTCTCATTTCTTTTATGAAGTCTTGGAAGAAAAATATGTGCATTTAATTTCAAAAACTTTAAAATTTTATATAGGTCCAGAGGCAAAGTTGATTTACACAGTTCAAATGGAAAAAGATGGAAATAATTCTTCCTCTATAAATATACCATCAACAAAAGCTGAGGTAAAAACTCAAAATCCTTCCATTCAATTGCCGAGTTCTAATAATAAAATCATGAATCCTTTTATTATTCCAGGGCTCCAGAAACTCACAATTCAATCACAACTTAATCCTAATTATACTTTTGAGAATTTTATTGAAGGGGAGTGTAATCAATTAGCACGTTCTGCAGGTATTGGACTAGCTACAAAACCCGGAAAAAGTGCATTTAATCCCTTATTTATATATGGTAATGTTGCTTTAGGAAAAACGCATTTAGCTCATGCAATAGGAAATGAAGTAAAAAAATTACACCCAAATAAAGTAGTTCTTTATGTTCCCTGTGAAAAATTCTTGAGCCAATTTGTGGATTCTGTCAAAAGTAACCAAATTAATGAGTTTATCAATTTTTATCAATTAATAGATGTTCTTATCGTTGATGATATACAATTATTAATTGGAAAAGAAAAAACTCAAGAAGCATTTTTTACCATTTTCAATCATTTACATCAAAATGAAAAGCAATTAATTCTAACTTCTGATGTTGCACCCAAAGACTTAAAAGGTATTGAAGAAAGACTACTTTCAAGATTTAAATGGGGATTGAGTGCGGATTTACAAGTTCCAGACCAAGAAACTAGAATTGCTATTCTAAAAAGTAAAATGAAAACTGAGGGTGTTGAAATGCCTGATAATATTATTGAATATGTTGCTATGCACATAAATACTAATGTGAGAGATTTAGAAGGTTCTTTAATAGGTATTTTAGCTCAAAGTTCATTCAATAAAAAGGAAATTGATATAGAATTAGCAAAAAGTGTTATTAAAAACTTTATTGTTAATAATCATAGAGAATTATCCATTGAATCAATAACAGCAACAGTTGCAGAATATTTTAAATTAAAACCTGAACAATTAAAAGAGAAAAGTAGAAAACGTGAAATTGTTCAAGCAAGACAAATTGCAATGTATTTTGCCAAAGAATCTACAAAATCTTCTTTAAAAACTATTGGTTTATACTTTGGTGGCAGAGATCATTCAACTGTAATTCATGCGATTACCACTGTTAATGATTTATGTTATACAGATAAACATTTTAAAGGTTATGTTGAAGACCTACGAAAAAAATTTCAAAATAATCACTTAGCATAAATGAAAACTGCATACATTTTTCCAGGGCAAGGCTCTCAATTCCCTGGTATGGGAAAAAATTTATTTGATAATAACAACAATGCTAAAGTTTTATTTAAAAAAGCTGATGAAATTTTAGGATTTGAAATTTCCAAAATTATGTTTGAAGGAACAGCAGAAGAACTAAAAAAAACTTCTGTAACTCAACCAGCTATTTTTTTACATTCTACTATTTTAGCAAAATGTTTAAAAATTCAACCAAGCATGGTTGCTGGTCATTCTTTAGGTGAATTTTCTGCATTAGTTGTAAATGGATGTTTAGAATTTGATGATGCTTTAAAATTGGTACAAATTCGTGCTAATGCAATGCAAAAAGCCTGCAATGAACAACCCTCTACTATGGCTGCTATAGTCGGAATTGAAGATCAATTGGTGGAAGAGGTTTGTAAGTCTATTTCAGATACTATTGTGGTCCCTGCAAATTATAATTCCCCTGGTCAATTAGTAATTTCTGGAACCCTTGAAGGAGTAGAAAAAGCTATGGCATTATGCAAAGAAAAAGGTGCTAAAATCGTAAAAAAATTAGAAGTAGATGGTGCATTCCATTCACCCCTAATGGAATCAGCCAAAAAAGAATTAGAAAAAGGTATTCTCTCTACATTATTTCAAACTCCTTCCTGTCCTATTTATCAAAATTATACAGCAAAACCTTCTACAGATTCCAACGAAATAAAACAAAATTTAATTGCTCAATTAACAAGTCCAGTATTATGGACTCAATCCATCCAAAATATGATTAAAGATGGGGCATCCGAATTTACAGAATTGGGACCCGGAAATGTGCTTCAAGGCTTAGTAAAAAGAATTGATAAAACGGTTTCTACAAACGGTAGAACAGAATAATTTTTTTATATCAAAAATAAAAATTGAACAGGATTTAAAACCCTATTTTTTATACATCAACTAATCAAAAAAACATTAACTTTGCAGTAAAATTGCGTTCGTAGCTCAATTGGATAGAGCATTTGACTTCGGATCAAACGGTTGAGGGTTCGAATCCTTCCGGACGCACAAATTTTACTGCAATTTTTATGTCCCTTAAAATATTTTTTTTTCATTTTTTCCTTTTTTTTGCTATTTCTAGCCATTTGTTGGCTCAATTAACTCCTGAAGAACAACTTGCAGACGAGTATTTTAATGAAGGTGAATTTGAAAAAGCTTTAGATCTTTACCAAAAACTTTTTAAAAATAAAGAAGAAATTCGTTTGGTTTTTAAAATTACTAATACCTATTCCTCTTTAAAACAATTTCCTGAACTTCATCAGTTTTTAGATAAAATCATCAAAAAAAATAGTAATGATAATCTATTGGTTGCTTTAAAAGGATTTGTATTTACTCAAGAAAAAAAAGATTCTGAAGCAAATGCAGTTTGGTCAAACTTATTAAATAAAATAACAAAAGAAGAGGATTTTCAAAAAATTGGTACTTTTCTTTTTAAAAATCGTCAATTTGAATGGTCAGAAAAGTTTTTTTTGCAAGGAAGAAAAATCTTAAAGTCTAATCAATTATTTGCAACAGAGCTTTATGAAAATTACGCTGCAATTGGAGACTTCTATAAAGCTACTTTGGAACTAATGGTTATGTTATGTGAAAACTATTTTCAACCAGATTTAATCAAAGGAAAAATTGCCGTAATGATTGATGATAAATCTTATGAATCTATTGAAAAAGCTCTACTTCAATCGGTTACAAAATATAAAGATAATGTGACAGTTTTAGAAATCCTTTTTGATTTTTATGTTCAATCTGAAAATTATGAAGAAGCTTTTTTACAAATTAAGCAAATTGATAGGATATTACAAGATGGTAACAATCGTATTTTTCAATATGCCAAGACTTTACAAAATAATCAAAAATATGAAGAATCCAATCAAGTTTTGGATTACATCATTAATAGACCCCAAAAATCCAGTTATCATTTACTTGCTTTACAAGAAAAAGCTGTAAATTATGAACAAATTGTTTTGGAGTCTAAACCTATTGATTTACAAAAAGTTAAAAATGCTGTTAAAAACTATGACGATTTAATCAAAGAATACGGAAAACAATCACAAATTTTTGAAGCCATTTATAGAAAAGCCAACTTATGTATTTTTTACTTGAATGATTTACAAACAGCATTAAGTGATTTAGAAAGTATTGAAAATTTACCCAGCTTAACTCCTCAAAATAAATCTAAAGCCAAATTATTAATTGGTGATATTTTTCTTTTACAAAATGAAATGGCAAAAGCAGAACTAAAATATACTGAAGTTGAAAAATCCAATAAAGATGCACAAATTGGAGCTTTCTCAAAGTACAAACAAGCAATGCTTTTTTATTATCGTGGTGATTTTGAAATGTCAAAGGCTTTCTTTAAAATCCTAAAAGATAACACTTCCAATGATATTTCCAATGATGCAATAGATATGTTTTTGTTGATTCAAGATAACACAGGTTTGGATACTACTACAGAAGCTTTAAGTCGTTTTGCGAAAGCTCAGTTATTAATTTATCAAAAACAATATCCACAAGCACTTACGGTTTTAGATTCTTTACAATTAAAATTTCCCAATCATCCTTTAAAAGATGATATTATTTGGCAGAAAGGTCAAATAGCATATAATCAAAATGATATTGAAAAAACTTTGTTTTTTTTAGACCAAATTTTAGCCAATCACTCACCGGGTGTTTATAGTGATGATGCTTTGTTTTTAAAAGCAGAAATTTATGACTACCTATTAAAAGATACTCAAAAAGCCATGGATTTATACCTCCAAATTATTACAGAATACCCTGGTTCCATATACAAAGTGAATGCAAGAAAACGAATAAGAGTATTAAGAGGAGATAAAAATCAGTAAAATAGATATTTATATACTATCTTTAAAACTTTGTTAGAGCATTTTTTATTGGGATTTATGAATGATTGTTGTTTTTACAAGAAGAAAATAAATTTTATAATTTATGACTACTTAAAAAGAATTTGTGAAAATCAAACAATAATGCTATTTTTGCACCGGTCAACAGCACATCATGGGATTATTTGATTTTTTTAAAAAAAATAAAAAAGAAGAACAAAATCAATTAGATAAAGGTCTTGAAAAAACAAAAACCGGTTTTTTTGCAAAACTTACTAAACTTATAATAGGAAAATCCACAATTGATGATGATGTTTTAGACCAATTAGAAGAAATTTTAATTTTAAGTGATGTAGGTGTTGATACAACCATAAAGATTATTAACAAAATCAGAGATAGAGTTGCAAAAGAAAAATACTCCACAACTGCTGAATTAGACCGTATTCTAAAAGAAGAAATTGAAAATTTATTATACGAAAATCAAGAAAAAAAATATAATTTTGATATTGAACCACAGATTCATAATGGAAAAAAAGTACCCTATGTGATTATGGTGGTTGGAGTAAATGGAGTTGGAAAAACTACTACCATAGGCAAGCTTTCCAATCGTTTTAAAGAAGCAGGATATAAGGTAATGATTGGAGCAGCAGATACTTACAGAGCCGCTGCTGTGGACCAGCTAAAAATATGGGCAGAAAGAGTTGGGGTGCCAATTGTGGATAAAGGAATGGGTGCAGATCCTGCATCTGTTGCTTATGAAACCGTAAAAAAAGCTATTCAGGAAGAAGTAGATGTAGTTTTAGTAGATACCGCTGGTCGTTTACATAATAAAATTAACTTAATGAATGAGCTTTCAAAAATTAAAAGGGTTATGTCCAGAGATATACCTAATGCTCCTCATGAAGTTTTGTTAGTTTTAGATGCTTCTACAGGTCAAAATGCAATTATACAAGCTCAAGAGTTCACTAAAGCTACTGAAGTTTCTGCTTTAGCTTTAACAAAATTAGATGGAACTGCCAAAGGTGGTGTCGTAATAGGTATTAGTGATATGTTCCAAATTCCTGTAAAATATATCGGTGTGGGTGAAGGAATTAATGATTTACAATTGTTTAACCCCAAAACTTTTGTAGATACCTTTTTTCATCAATCAAAAAACTAATTCAATTTTTTTATCAAGTGTCTGAATTTAAAACCAATAAGCTTAATTTATTTTCCGCTACCAACTTAGTGGTTGCAAACATTATAGGTGCAGGAATTTTCACCATTTCGGGTTATACATTAGGAAGTGTTCCATCGGTTTTTGGATTATTATTTATATGGTTTATCGGTGGAATTTTAGCTTTATGTGGTGCATTAGTTTATGGAGAATTAACTTCTATCATGCCTAAATCAGGTGGTGAATATTATTATTTAAGCAGAATTTATCACCCAATATTTGGATTTTTATCCGGATTTATTTCATTAACGGCTGGTTTTGCTGCACCTGTTGCTGCAGCTTCATTAGCGTTTGGAAAATATTTAAGTGCTGTGATTTATGGTCAATCTGATGACTTTTTAACCAAAATCTTGGCAATTTTTATAATTATTACTCTGTCTATTATTCATTCCACTAGCCTAAATTTAGGTTCTAAAATTCAAAATGTTTTAACAGCTATCAAAGTTACATTGCTTTTGTTTTTTGTTATTTCTGGATTATTGATTACTCCTAATCCTCAAAATATCAGCATTTTACCAAAATTAGAAGATTGGAGTTTAATATTGTCATCTGGATTTGCTATCAGCTTAATTTATATATCATTTGCTTATTCTGGTTGGAATGCTGCTGCATACATGTCCGAAGAAGTGGAAAATCCTCAAAAAAATGTGCCTAAAGCACTTTTTACCGGTACTATTATAGTGATGGCTTTATATCTTTTAGTAAATTTTGTTTTTGTTTATAGTTCTTCTATTCCTGATTTACAATTTAAAGCGGAAGTAGGTGATGTAGCCGCTAGAAACATTTTTGGTGAACAGGGTGGAAGGATTGTAAGTACCATGATAGCTTTAGCTTTGACTTCATCAATAAGTGCCATGATAATGGCAGGTCCTCGTGTCATACAAGCCATGGGCAAAGATTTTCCAATATTTGGTACTTTTGCTCAAAATAACAACAATGGTATTCCTTTTTTTGCTATCTTAGCTCAATCCACTATTTCTATTTTGGTAGTTTTAAGCTCAGAGTTGAGTAATATCTTGAACTACATTGGTTTTACTTTGAGCATATTTACAGTTTTTACTGTGATTGGTTTAATGATTTATCGTTTTAAGAACCCTGATTCTCAACATACTGTAAGAACACCATTCTACCCAATACCCCCTTTATTATTTTTAAGTTTATCTACTTGGATGATTGCTTACAATCTTATTGAAAAGCCTACAGAATCTATGATTGGGTTATCAACTTTAATATTGGGAATTGCCATCTATTATTTTACTGGTCAAAATAAAATTCAGTTTCAATCTAATAAAGAAGTTTAAAACATGTTTGCTCATTATAATCAATGTGTAAAAAGACCTTCCTATAATTTCGTTATGGGAGCTACGCTATTAGTGATTTATGAACTTACATTAGCCATTTTTCCAACAGGAACTGCAAATGGTGTAGATGTACTTTTTCAATCTTTTTTAAGGTTAATCCCTTTTTCAACGTTAATAATCAGCGTTTTACTCATTGTTACAGGAGTTTATTTTGTATATAATGACCGAAAGGAAGGTTTTGAATTACGCGGTGATATGATGAGTTTGATGTTTTTGGAATCTACTTTTTGGGCATTTTTAGTTCTTTTTACTGTTCCTATGTTGGTTGGTAAACTATTGCTTCAGCAAATTGGTATTCATCAATTAAATTTTTTCCAAAAAATTGGATTTTCTTGTGGAGCAGGTTTTTATGAAGAATTTTTCTTTAGGTTATTGTTAGTCAGTGGATTACAAACCTTTTTACAAACCAAAGGTTTTGAATCAAGAAACATTATGATCATTTTCATGGGAGCGTTTTTATTTTCTATGGCACACTATGTCGGTGCTTATGGTGATGCCTTTACCATGAATAGTTTTTTACAACGTTTTTTCTTTGGTTTGTTTATGAATTTTTTGTTTGTTACTCGTGGATTTGGAATCACTGCATGCACTCATGCTTTGTATGATATAATTGTTTTTAATTTAAGATAACTTGTGAAAAGTAACCATCTTCCATTTAATTTTTTTAATAAATTTTTAATCAATATTTTTGGAACATATTTTGCTATTATATTTGTCAAAAATTCACTTGTATGAAAAAATATATCCCTTATTTCTTAATAATTCTTTGGTTAGGATTTTATTCATTAACTACTGCTCAAAACAAAGAAGGTTTTGCTCAAACATTCCCTAATTTTCAATTTGTAAAACCCAATGGAGAGCTATTTACTAATCAAAACTTACAAAAAGGAAAGGCAACCATAGTAATATTTTTTGATCCAGATTGTGACCATTGTCAAAAACAAGCCGATTGGATAGCTGCTAGTCCTGAAAGTTTTAAAAATGCACAATTATTATGGGTATCAACTGCTGAAGCTGATGCAATTAATATCTTTCACAAAACAAGATTTGGAAAATATCCGAATGCAGTATTTTTTGCAAAAGACAAAAACTATAAGTTTGATAGTATTTTTGGATACAGCGTCGCTCCAACAATTTTAGTATATTCTTCAACAGGTCAATTACAAAAATCCTTTAAAAATGAAGTTGCAGTAACGGAATTGGTGAAATATATAAAATAATTTTGGCTGTATTTCTAGCGATTCTCAAAATTGAAATGGGTTGTCAAAATAGACAACCCATTTCAATTTCTATAAAAAACATTCCTAAAATTACAGTTATGACATATAAAAAAATCCCTACTAAACTTTAGTAGGGAATAATTGAGAGCAATTTGTATTTAATCAAACCAAGCTGATATAAACTCAAGAGAAACATCAGGATGATGTTCTTTGAGTTTTTCATAAATATCATTTGGTGTTTGATTCATAATCATAGTTGAATTCAAGAAACCTGCTTTTATTAGCAATTCTTGATACTCGGGAGAAATTAATAATCCTTTGAATGGATTGTTAGTGGGCTCTGGTTTCATGTGAGGGAAAAATAAAACATCTTGAATAGAATGTTGATTGGTCATAATCATGGTGAGCCTATCTATACCCACACCCAAACCAGCAGTTGGAGGCATTCCATATTCTAAAGCACGAAGAAAATCTTCATCAAGTTCCATAGCTTCTTCGTCGCCTCTTTCTTTTAATTTTAATTGTTCTAAAAATCTTTCTCTTTGGTCGATAGGGTCATTTAATTCTGAATAAGCATTGCAGATTTCCTTTCCATTACATATTACCTCAAAACGCTCTACAAGTCCGGGTTTAGAGCGATGCTTTTTTGCTAATGGGCTCATTTCTAATGGATAATCTAGAATAAAAGTAGGTTGAATTAATTTGGGTTCTACATATTCTCCAAAAATTTCGTCAATTAATCTACCTCTATCCATGGAATCATCAGTTTCAATTTTGAGTTGATGAGCAACATTTCGTACACCTGCTTCATCTAATTCAGATATATCATGTCCAGTATATTCCTGTATAGCTTCATACATGGTGTAACGTTTCCAAGGGCGTTTAAAATCAATTACATTAGTACCCACTTGAACTTGAGTAGTACCATGTAAATCTAAAGCAATCCTTTCCACCATTTCTTCTACTAAGTCCATCATCCACAAATAATCTTTATAGGCTACGTAAAGTTCAACTTGTGTAAATTCAGGATTATGAAAACGGGACATTCCCTCATTTCTGAAGTCTTTAGAAAATTCATAAACACCATCAAAACCGCCTACAATTAATCTTTTGAGATATAATTCATTAGCAATTCTTAAATAAAGAGTTGTGTCTAAAGCATTATGATGAGTTTTGAAAGGTCTTGCTGCTGCACCTCCATGAATGGGCTGTAATATTGGTGTTTCTACTTCCAAATAGCCTTTGTTATTTAGATAATTACGGATTGAATTTACTAATTTTGTTCGTTTAATAAATACATCTTTCACTTGAGGGTGAACAATCATATCCAAATAACGCATTCGATAGCGCAGTTCTAAATCAGAAAAAACATCAAATATTTTGCCATCTTTTTCTTTAGGTATAGGAATAGGTTTTAAAGTTTTGGATAGAATTTGAAATTTAGAAACATGAATAGAGGTTTCACCAGTTTTAGTTTTAAATACATATCCCTCAACTCCAACAATATCTCCAAGCGAAGTTAATTTTTTAAATATATCTTCATAAATACTTTCTACTTGTAGTTCTTTAACAGAATCTTTACTGATATAAATTTGAATTTTTCCTGTAGAATCTTGAAGGGTGGCAAATGCTGCTTTACCCATTATTCTTTTGGTCATAATTCTACCAGCAACACTTACAACTTGTTTCTTTTCTATAAAAACTTCATGATTTTCATGAATTTCTTTGGAATGGTGAGTAACAACAAATTCATCTGCTGGATAAGGATTAACCCCTTTTTCTATTAACTCTTTTAGTTCTGCTCTACGAACTAATTCCTGATCACTTAACATCTCTATTTTCCTATAACAAATTATTGCAAATTTCGTTTAAAAAAATCATTAAAACAATTTTTTTTCGTAATTTCAGAATGATATTTTTTATAATTAGCCAAAAAAGTTATAATTTTGGGATAAATTTTAAGTCATGAAAATAACCAAAAATTTATTTTATTTTCTTTTTGTAACCAGTTTGATAATTGGAATAGCATTATTTTTTGATATTTTTAATTATCAACCAAGACAAAATTTAATTATGGCTTTTAAAGCATTTCAAAAAAAAGATATTCACGAATTTGAAAAATATGCTGATTTAGACAGTGTTTCTATGTCATTAATTGACGAACTTTTTGTTTTAGAGAAGGATTTAGTGGGTGAATCCATTTATGATATTTTAACCATGCTTCATGGAAGCCCTAATGGAAAGCCATTAGTAAAAAAAGCAGTAGCAAAAGGATTAAAAGAAGCAGTTAAAATCGCAATAAAAAATAATCACGTGGAAGAAAAACATCCTAAAAATTTTGGATTTGGCGATGTGATTTCTGTGAAAGAAAAAGAAAAAGTGAATGATGCTTTAGTTCTAACTTATACGTTTAAACATCATACCCAAGATTTACCGGTTCATTTTAGAATGAGAAAAATTAATGGTGAATGGAAACTTGTAGGAATAACTCATTTTAAAGATGCTATAAAAGTTTATAATCCATTAAGAAAGAAAACTGCTGAAGAAAAAGAAGAAAGAAAAAAACAAAAAGAAGAGAAAAAGAAAAACAAAAACAAACAACATCATGATAATTCCTCTAATGAAACTTCATCAGAAGATGTTTAATTTTTTACTTTTTTAATCCATATTCATTTTTTGATAACCATTCTTTAACTTTGGTAACCAAATCTCCTTGAAGCCATATTTGAGATTCTTGAATACTTCCACCCACACCAAATTGCGATTTTAGCTTTTTGGATAAGCACTCTAAATCTTCTAAATTTCCTATAAAATTATCAATAATTGTGATTTTTTTCCCCGGCTTGATTTTGGTATCTAAAAAAACTTTAAGTTTTTGTTTTTGTGGAATTAACGTTTCAATGGTTTCCACTGAATCTTGATTTTCAAGCTCTTTCATAAAGTCAGTATTCGTTGAATAGACAAAACCATTTTGAGAAGTCTTTTTTTTCATCTGAATATGTGTTTAATGCAAAATTAGAAAATAATTTTAATGATAATTTTCTTTTAGCTTTAAATGTTAGAATTGAAAAATATCAATTATCGTTACTTGTAGATTCTTTGATTTCGGTAAAACTTATAGTCAATAAATCAAATGTTTCAAAGAGCGTTTTTAAATCAGGATTTTCTTGAAAAAACTTATGAATTTTTTGCTCTGTTGAATTCGGTGAGTTTAAAAACGCTTGAGCTTTAGAAGGGTCTATAACAATATTCAATTGAACAGTAGGATTATTCAATAAATTTCGTACATGATTTAAAATTTCATCTTTTGAGTTTTCCAAACTTTGTTTTTCAAAATTATTAAAAACCACTTGTTGCCAAATATTTTCATGAACCGTATAATCCTGCCTATCTAAAATGGTACGAATACTTTGCTTAGATTCTATAAATTTTAATAAATTTTGATAAGCAGCATCAAAAGCATCTTTTTTTATTGGAACAGGTTTATAGTTAATAATTTCTTCTTCTACTTTGTTTTCCTTTACTAACTCTACTTTTTTGTCAATATCTTCAAGACTTTTAATGGAGGAAAGTGGAGAAAAAGAATGTAAAGGATTTTTAAATGATGGATTAATTTTGGGATTTTTTTCTTGAATAGTTGGGTTTTCTACTATGTTCGTAGAAGTATTTTCAATTTTTTGAATATTTTGGGTAATCTCTTCATTTTTTTGAGGAGTTGAAGAGAGGGTTGTATTACTTAAACTACTTTTTTTTTTAGTTGTAGTTCGTCATTGTCCATGATTAACTGAATGGCATTCCACAAATTGGATAATTTAATCAACAAAAGTTCAACCAACAAATTAGGAGATTGAGAACTACGAATTTTTTGTTCAACTTCAGTAACTAACTGAAAAGCATTGATTAAATAACTTTCTGAGAAAGCTTGGGATTGCTGGATATAATTTTTTTTATGTAAATCTGTAACTTCCATCAACTTCATGGTTTCAGGATTTTTAGAAACAATTAAATTTCTAACATGCTCTAATAAACCAGTAACAAAAGTAACAGAGTCAAAACCTTTTTCTAAAATTTGATTAAAAAGTAAAATGGCATTTTTGTAATTTCTTTGATGGATATAAGAGAAAATTTCAAAATAAATATCTTCATCTAAGATACTCAAATTTTCATGAACAATTTTTAAGGTTACATTTTTTTTAGAGAAATTGACGACTTGGTCAAATATACTCAGTGCATCTCTTAAACCACCATCAGCTTTAATAGCAATCAATTGTAAAGCATCTAACTCATATTGAACATTTTCTTTTTCAGCAATGGATTTTAGATGATTAGTGATATAATCTACTTTAATACGTTTAAAATCAAATTTTTGGCAACGAGAAAGAATGGTAGGTAAAATTTTATGTTTTTCAGTTGTAGCTAAAATAAAGAGGGCATGAGGAGGTGGTTCTTCAAGAGTTTTCAAAAAGGCATTAAATGCAGCTGTACTCAACATATGAACCTCATCAATGATATATACACTTTTTGTACCCATTTGCGGTGCAACTCTTACACTATCAATTAATGAACGAATATCTTCTACACTATTATTAGAAGCAGCGTCTAATTCAAAAATGTTTAAACTTCTGTTTTCATTAAATGCTTTACAACTATCACATTCATTACAGGGATCTCCTTCTGGTGTAAGATGAAAACAATTAATAGCTTTTGCCAAAATTCTTGCACAAGTAGTTTTACCCACACCTCTTGGACCACAAAATAAAAAAGCATGTGCCAACTGATGAGTAAGCAAAGCATTCCTTAAAGTATCTGTAACATGCTCTTGCCCAACCACCGTTGAAAATGTACCTGGTCTATATTTTCTTGCTGAGACAACAAAGTTTTCCATCTCGTTACAAAAGTATAACAAAAATTTGAACCAATAAAATTCAGTTTTCTACATTTTATATTTTAACTAAAAGCACATAGTGCATGATTTTTTCTAAATCTCTACGCTAAAGCTAGCATTAACTTTTATTAGGAATTGTCAAATTTAATTTTGCCTTAATTATGAATAACAAAATCCTATAATTTTGGACACTAAAAATGCGAATCTGTTTTTCTGAATTAGCTCATATCTTAAAAATTCCTTATCCCTACAATGAAAATCCTGAAATTGAAAAATTTTATATTGATACTCGAGAAATTTTTTATTCTCGAAATGCAGTTTTTATAGCGCTTAAAGGTTCAAGAGACGGTAACCAGTTTGTTTTAGATGCATATAAAAAGGGGATTCGCTATTTTATAATAACAAAAATTCAGGATAACTTCCCAAATGATGCTTATTATTTACTGGTAGAAGATAGTTTAAATGCTTTACAAACCATTGCACATCATTATAGAAATCAATTTCAAATTTCTGCTATAGGAATTACGGGTAGTAATGGAAAGACTATTGTAAAAGAATGGTTAAATATTTTTTTGAGTACTAAATGGAAAATATGTAAAAGTCCTAAAAGTTATAATTCACAAATTGGAGTACCTCTTTCTGTTCTAGAACTTAATGAAAATCATCAATTAGGTATATTTGAAGCGGGTATTTCCCAACCTCATGAAATGGAAAACTTGGAATGGATTATACAACCTAATGAAGGAGTCCTTACTCACATGGGCGATGCCCATCAAGAACACTTTGATAGCTATGAACAAAAGCTTTTAGAAAAGTTCAAACTTTTTAAAAATTGTCATTCCATTTATGCAACTCTAAATGATGAACTCACTTTTAATCTTTTAATTCAAAAATTTCCTTTTGTTGTTACCATAAGCAAAAACTTGTGTACTACATATAACTATGATTATCATTATCCTATTTTGAAACTAAAAAAACAAGAGAAAATTTATGAATTTCAAGTAAATTTTTCTGACCCTTCCAACTTAGAAAATCTTGCTTTATGTTTAATGATTGGATTAGAAAAAAACATCTCTACTGATGTATTACAAAACCATATTCCTTTACTACCAACCTTACCTATGCGTTTAGAATTAATATCTGATAATCAAGAATTTACTTTTATAATTGATACATGGTCATCAGATTTTGATTCATTACAACAAGCATTATATTTAGTCAATCAAACTCAAACTTTTTCTAAAAAAAAATTAGTATTAACCGATTTTGAAAATCTTAAAATTGATTCAGAACTTTTTCAGTACATTTTAAAAATCTTTTCAAAAAACAATTTATATTTAATTGGAAGAACTTTTTATCCTTTGAATAATGATTATAAAGTATTTGAAAACGTAGAAGCATTTATTCAAAATGTAGTTTGGGAAGAATTCGTAAATTCTGTGATATTACTTAAAGGATCAAGAACTTACGAATTAGAAAGAGTTTATCATTATTTAAACTTAAAAGCAAGTACAACCTATTTTAAAATTAATTTACAACAACTCAAAAAAAATTTAGGGATTTATAAGAGTTTACTTAAACCACAAACAAAAATGATGGTTATGTTAAAGGCTGATTCTTATGGAAGTGGATCTTGGGAAATTGCAAAAAGTTTAGAAAATTTAGTGGATTATATTGGAGTTGCCTACACCGTAGAAGGAGTTCAATTGAGAAAAAAAGGCATTAATACTCCAATTATGGTCATGAATCCCGATTTTAATAGTTTGCATTTATTAGAAAAATATAATTTAGAACCCGCTGTTGGCTCTTTTGAATTATTAAACACTTTGACTCAATATTCACTTCATATACATTTAGAAATTGAAACAGGTATGAATCGTTTAGGATTTGCTTTTTGTGAGTTAGCTTTAGTGATTTCTTACCTTAAAAATGGTTCTTTAAAATTAAAATCTGTATTTACTCATCTCGCTTCGACAGATAATTCAGTTGATGATGATTTTACACATGAACAAATTCAAAAATTTATAGATGTTAAAAATTATTTTGTTAAACAAGGCTTTAACCCAATTTATCATTGCCTTAATACGTCTGGTATAGAAAGATTTACTGATTATCAAATGGATATGGTTAGATTAGGTATTGGGCTTTATGGAATTTCAAGTAATTTAAAAGAATTACAAGAAATTGGTAAAATGTACAGTAAAATTACAAGAATTCATGAAGTAAAAAAAGGTGAAAGTATTGGATATAACAAAAGTTATGTAGCTAAAGAAAATATGCTCGTAGCTACTATTCCTGTAGGTTATGCTGATGGATTAAGAAGAAATTTGAGTAATGGAAATTGGTTCTTTCAGGTTCAAAATTTATTGTGCCCAATCGTAGGGAAAATTTGTATGGACATGACCATGATTGACATAACCAATGTTCCTCATGCAAAAGTAAATGATGAAGTTTTAATTTTTGGTGAATATCCTTTAACAATAAAAAACTTGGCAGAAAAGGTTAATACTATACCTTATGAGTGCTTGGTAAGTATTCCTTCAAGAGTGAAAAGAATTTTTGTAGAAGAGTAAAATAAAATCTTTTCAACTGAAAATAATTCTCCAAGTAAAAAGTATACTTTTTATTCTTTGAAAATTAATTTATATCCCAAATGATGGTTTTCGTTATGAATTTCTAAAATATATTGCCCTTCTTGTAATTCTGTAACATTAATATGATTGGAATAAACCTTACCTAATTTTATAAGCTTGCCTTGAAGATTGTAAATTCTATAATCTAAATTTTGGAAATCTGATTGAATTGAAACAAAATCCTTGCAGGGATTGGGATAAACCTTGAAAAATGATGTTATAGTATGGGTAGTTCTAGTGGTAAAGGGTTGTCCAACATAAACCATTAAATAGGAATTATTAGAAATTTTTACTACAGAAGGATCACCACCTTGAATATTGGTGTAAATATAACCATTCCAATTTGTAAAATTAGAGGTAGAATTATACCATATCCCTGACCCACCTCCATAAAATCTACATTCATTGGAATCTTCTAACATCAAATTTCCTGTCCATAAATAATTTGTTGGTGCAGTTATATTAGATTGTTGATTAAAATGAATTCCGTCATTGGAAGTAAAATGGAAAGCGCCATTTTGAGTATTATTAGGAGCAGTATAATGCCAAATTCCTTTAAAATAAATTACTGCAGGGTCTATAAGGGCTTTATCAGGAAGGTCAGTTCTTGGGTTAGGCTCAAAATAATAGTTAATACCATCAATGGAAATCGCAGAATATGAATTAATAATTGAGTCTTGACCCGGAGGAGGCAACATTCTACTTGAACTGAAAAATAATCTCAAACTATCATTATTGATGACAACTAATGTTGGGTCAAATGGTCTTTGGTAACCACTTGGTAGCTGATGAACAATAATTGGGGTTGGGTCTGTCCATGAAGAACCATTATCGTAAGAAAATTTTACTGCAACTTTATCCCATGTAGGACTTGGGTTGGGGAGTCTAAACCATTGAAAAACACAAATTAATGTATCACCTTTCCATTTAATGATTGAAGGTACACCCGAAGAATCCTGAAAGATGCTAGGTGTGTTAAAATTAATACCATCTGATGAGCTAGCAATCAACAAAGCATTATTCCATGGACCTTGTCCCTGAGCAATTAACAAATTGATATTTAGGATAAGAACAAATAACCAAGATTTCATGATGTTTAATTTTCTGAAAACAAATTTAATCTATTTTTCCATTCAAGTTCAAATTTTTTCAATTGATTGAAAAATTTTTTTTATGCTATTGCTATATTAAATAATTTTAATATTTTTACGACAAATTATTGTTGAATAAATATGTTGATAAAAATTCCGAATACACTCAACAAGAATTGGCTGCTAATAAATTTATTGGTATTTATTACAGCGGGTTCTCTGAATGCACAAGATCCTTGTGGTGCAGGAAGGATATGGTATGTAAAGCCTAATGGTTGCACGGGAGGACCGGGCTGTGGCTCTAGAACAAATCCCGCAGAGTTGGTTTGGGCAATTAACCAAGCCAGCATCTCAGCAACAAGCGGTTCTCCTCATGCCATTAGATTGGCAACAGGAAGTTACGTATACAATAACGTAATTGAACTGAAAAGTGATATTTATATTGAAGGGGGTTACTCTGAAGCTGACGATTGGAAAAAAACAAATAGTTCAGTAACAGATATTCGCAGAACTAATGCTAATGTAGAAACTGCTTTTCCGCCAAGACTCATTTTATTTAGGGGAGTGAATATCACGAATTTTAGGTTGCATGATTTGTATATCCATGTGGATGATGCTCCTAACCTAGCATTCGTTAATGATGGTATTTCTGTTTATGGAATTTATCTTAATAGTTGCAATGACTATCATATTGTAAGATGTGAAATTACGACAGGAAGGGGTTCTGATGGGAAACCGGGTCCTAATGGTAATCAAGGAGGGAACGGGGGTTTTGGAGGTTTTGGAGGTAACGGAGGCGAATCGGGAGGGGTTTGCAGTGCTTTTGGAGGCGGTGGAACACCCGGTTCAGCGGGATTTGGAGGTGCGGGAGGAGCAGTTGGTACGGGAGGTGTAGCCTCTAATCCTAATCAAAGTGGTGGAAATGGAGGCGCAGGCGGAAACGGAGGCGCAGGCGGTCAAGGTTCTCCCACTAACTCAGCCAACTCAGGACAAAATGGAAATCCAGGAGGTGGCGGAGGAAATGGGGTTGCTGTAGGCGGTGGAGGGGGCGCAGGCGGAACCGGTTTCGGTGGTGGAACCCAAGGTTTCGTTACCTCAGGACCTGCAACATGCTGTGACCCCGCTAGACCCAAAGGTGGAAATGGACAACCCGGTACTAATGGTACACCAGGCTTTAATGGAGCCGATGCTTCTACGTTTGGAATTATTTATTCTAGTGGATATTATGCCCCTAACTGGGGAAGAGGTGGTGGCGGTGGTGCTGGTGGTTCAGGAGGAGGTGGCGGCTCTGGTGGCGCCGGAAACAATTCAGCATGTCAAGGTTTTGCATGTTTTTCATGCTGCTGCTTAGGAGACAATGGGGGCGGCGGCGGCGGTGGCGGCGGCGGTGGTGCTGGAGGCGGCGCAGGTGCTGGTGGTTACGGTGGTGGTAGTTCTTTTGGTATATTTTTATGGAATAATGGCGTATCTTCAAGAATTATAGACTGCGGAATTACCACAGGTGGAGCAGGTATAGGTGGAAATGGCGGTTTAGGTGCCAATGGGGGAACCGGTGGTGGAGGAAGAACAGGTGGAGGAGCAGTACAAAAAGGGGGACCCGGAGGAGATGGTGCTGGAGGTGCTAGTGGAGCCAAAGGAGGTAATGGCGGTAGAGGATTAGATGGCGTCTCTTGGGCTATCGCTAACCAAGGAGGAGGTACACTCCCTACTATCTCAGGATTTGGATGCACTGTTAACTCTGACCCTAACTGCGGAGCCGTTCCCAATAATCCCTACGTAATCAACGTAGAACTCCTTGAAGGTTGTACTTTCTCTGAAATTACAACCTCCAAATTATCAGGTCCAGGCTCTTCTTATAGCTTCCCTACTGGAAACGTACTAGCTACATCAGGAAATACCTCCGTAGTATATTATACCTCCACGGGAAGAAAAACGGTTACTGTAGTTGGTTCTGGTGCTAATCCTACCGTTTCTTATACACAATTTGTAGACATTTTCACTGATAGATTATTACCCGGTATTGCCAGCCTAGATGCTAATTTAGGTATAGATACCAGCGCAGTATGTGCTTATGGAAGCTTAAATTTCCAACATATAGAAGCCTTAGGAAGATTTAACGATGCCAATACTTTAGAATGGCTGTGGGATTTTCCCGGAGGAACTATGGCGAATGGCTCTCCTGTTCCTTTATCAGTTAGGCAATTAAAAGACCCCGGACAAATTTATTTCAGAACCCCCGGTACTTATACTATTTCGTTACGTGTAAAACATAACTGCTGTGGCTGGTCTAGCCCTATCACTAAAGTTATTAAAGTACAACCTATTCCACAAGTGTATATTACAGGACCTCGTTTAGTATGTATTGGTTCGCCTGCCACTTTTACGGCTAATGCCACTTTGCCCGTTTCCTTAGACCCTGACCCTGAGTTTCAGTGGAACATTAATGGTATCCCCATGACAGGATTTGTAGCCCAGTCCGCTAACGGGCATATTTTTACAACATCTTCCTTAAATAATAATGATGTCCTAGGCGTACAAATACGCTCTTCCAATCCTTTCTTGTGTACTAATCCTGGTCCTACGGTCATTATGCCGAACTTCCCTTTATCTGCGGATACCCATCAAGTAACCATTACAGACCCTTCCGTGGGGGGCTTTGCTTATATTGGAAATAATCCTATCGTCCAGCAAGCAGATGTATGTTTTGGTTCTACACAGATTGTAAACATTTTAGGGCAATCTCCAGCGCCTTTGGCTACTATACAATGGCAAATTTCTACAGATGGTATCAACTATACGGATATTCCTGGGGGAATTTTGCCGACTTTAACCACTCTACCTATTACTAATGACCCTACTTATTTCCGAGCGAAAGTAACTAATGGGGGCTGTCCACCAGCGTTTTCTACACCTGCACAATTTAATTTATTGCCTGGTGCTATTGCAGGAACAGTTACTGTTGACCCTGCTACGGATACAATTTGTGCAGGAGCCACAGCTACTATGACCGTATCAGGCTATTCAGGAACTATTGAATGGCAATATACTACAGACCCTAACGTGCCCAGTTCTTGGATTACTACCGCTCAAACGAATGCCAATGCTTCTTTCTCTAATTTATTGGTTACCACATATTTCCGTGTAAAAGCTACTGCCCCCGGTACTTGTAACGTCGTCTATTCTAACATAGATACCGTTTATGTAGTGCCACAACCTATTGCGGGAACAATTATCGCTTCGCAAAATCCTGTTTGTGCAGGACAAACTACCTTGCTCACTTTAACAGGTTACCAAGCCGATTCTATACAGTGGCAACAACTTGTAGGTAGTTCCTGGACCAACGTAGGAACCAATAATGATGTATATTTGACCAACGCTATTACCTCTAATGCTTTCTTTAGAGCCAAAGTATTTAACGCTAATTGTGGTCCTGTGACTACCCCCGTATTTACAGTAAATGTTTTACCCGGTTCTGTTGCCTCAGTTACTATTGCCGCTTCACAAACTACGTTCTGTCAAGGACAATCAATTACTTTTACGGCTACTGCAGTCAATGCTTCTTCTTCACCTAGTTACCAATGGTACGTGAATGGAATCCCCGTTGTAGCTAGTGGAAATACATATACTGCTAACAATTTACAAAATGGAGACCAAGTCCAAGTAGAAATGACTTTAACAGGAAGTTGTGGTTCAGGAACTTTCCCTTCTAATATTATTACGGTGAATGTCAATCCTGTACCTACGGTAAATATTACTTCTGCTACTTCGGGAGTATTATGCCAAGGAAGTTCTCTAACTTTTAATGCTACTCCTAATCCTGCTATTTCAACTGTGATTTGGTATGTAAACAATAATAATACAGGCGTAACAGGAAATACCTTTACTTCTTCTAGCTTAATGAACGGAGACGTAGTAAGTGCTTATGCAGTTTCTGCAGCCAATTGTACTTCTGCTGTATCCAATCTAATCAATGTAACCTTAAGCCCAACGCCTTCCATTGTAATATCTGCTTCTGCTACACAAATTTGCCAAGGTGAACAAGTTCTGTTTACTTCTACCCCTATCAATGCAGGTTTTTCGCCTACTTATCAATGGCAAATCAATACTGGTTCAGGCTTTGTGAACATTCCAGGGGCAACAGGAGCAACTTATAGCTCTAATACTTTAACCAATGGAAATGTCATTCGTTGTATTATTACCTCTGCTGATGGTTGCACAGGAACAGGCTCTATTTCTAATCCTATTGCGATTACCGTAGGAGATTACCCCACCATTACAATTACGGCAAGCCAAACGACTATTTGCCAAGGGGATAACGTAACCTTTAGTGTTACTAACGTAACAAACGCAGGACCTAACCCCACTTATCAATGGAAAATCAATGGCGCTAACGTAGGCTCTAATAACCCCACTTTCACTACCAATCAATTGAATAATGGCGATGTGGTTTATTGTGTAATTACTTCTACACAAGGCTGTTCAGGACCGCAATCCGTTTCTAATTCTATTATCATGAATGTCAATCCTATTCCGAGTATATCCATTATAGCCTCAGCCAATCCCATCTGTCAAGGGCAGTCTGTAACTTTTGTGGCTACCGTAGCTAATGGCGGACCTAACCCCAGTTATCAATGGCAATTAAACGGCTCTAATGTAGGAGCCAATACTTCTTCTATCACACTCAATAACTTGAACGATGGAGATATTATCACTTGCACGGTGGTCTCTACTGCAGGTTGTTCTGGACCCAATTCTACTTCTGCACCTATTGTTATGGACGTTCTTCCTTTACCTTCCGTGATTATATCTGCCAATACTACTACTATATGCCCTGGTGATGCAGTAACATTTGTAGCGAATCCCGCAAATGCAGGAGCCAATCCTACTTATTTATGGGATATCAATGGCGTAACACAAGCCACAGGTTCGCCCGTATTTACTACTACTAATTTGAATAATGGAGACCAAGTTACTTGTACTATGATTTCTGATTTAGGTTGCCAAGGACCCGCTTCTAATATTATTACCATTACAGTAAATCCTATTCCTACGGTAACCGTGAGTGCTTCTTCCACTAGTATTTGCTCAGGGCAATCGGTTACTTTTACGGCTACGGTAACTAATGGTGGTACTTCGCCTACTTATATATGGCGCTTAAATAACAATATCACAGGAACCAATTCTCCTTCATTCGTGAGTTCTAGTTTAAATAATGGAGACGTAATTACATGTCAAGTAATTTCTACCGATGGTTGTACAGGAACAGGTTCTACAAGTACGCCCATAGTGATTACGGTAAATCCTACACCCACAGTAAGTTTAAATGCTGTTCCAGGAACAACAGTTTGTGCGGGACAAACCATCAATTTCATTGCAACAGGTAACCCTGCCGCAGGGGCAACTTATGAATGGACTATCAATGGCGTAGTACAAGCAGGACAAACAGGCTCTGCTTTCTCTACTAACGCTTTGAATAATGGAGACGTAGTCGGAGTAAGTATAATATCTTCAGCAGGTTGCACTAACGCTAATCCCGCAACTTTAAGCGTAACCATTTTACCTGAACCTACGGTTTCTATTTCTGCAAGTGCTAACCCCATTTGCCAAGGACAATCGGTTACCTTCACAGCCATTCCTCAAAATGGTGGTATTACACCCGCCTATACGTGGAAAGTCAATGGTATTATTGTAGGAACCAATTCCCCTACTTATACTGCTTCTAATTTAAACAATGGCGATGTGGTTACTTGTACCATTACTTCGCAACAAGGTTGTTCGGGAAGCAATTCAGTTTCTAATGCTATTACAATGGTAGTCAATGGATTACCCACTGTAAGTATTGCGGGACCGAATAACATTTGTGCAGGGGCTACTGCTACTTATACCGCTACTCCTAATAATGCGGGACCGAATCCTAGTTATCAATGGTTTGTCAATGGAATTGCACAGCCCGGAAGCAACAACCCTGTATTTACTACCAATACGCTAACAAACGGAAGCCAAGTTCAATGTGTAATTACAAGCACAGACGGTTGTTCAGGGGCAGGCTCGGCTTCAAATATTATTTTTGTGAATGTTAATTCTACTCCTACCGTAAACATAACGGCTTCAGCTACAACGGTATGTCCTGGAACCTCAGTAACCTTTACCGCAACCGCTTCTACCACTTCTACTTATCAATGGCAAATCAACGGAGTAGATGTTCCTAATGCTACAGGTAATACCTTTACAACCAATACTTTACAAAATGGAGATGTAGTTACTTGTGTGGTAACGAGTATCAATGGTTGTTCAGGACCACAGTCTTTATCTAATCCTATAGCCATTACAGTTCAAGGCTCTGCCACAGTAAGTATCAGTGCAACCGATACCACAATATGCGCTGGTCAAATGGTAGTATTTACCGCTACAGCGAACGGTGCTGGTCCTAATCCTAGTTTCCAATGGAAAATTAATAACCAAAATGTAGGCGTGAATAGCCCCATCTTCCAATCTAATACTTTACAAGATGGAGATGTAGTAACCGTTCAGGTGACTTCTACGGGCGGCTGTTCAGGGGCTACTTCTTTTGCACCACCGATTATTATGTCTGTTACTCCAACCCCATCCGCTCAAATTTCTGCTTCCTCTACTACCATCTGTCAAGGAGATAATGTCACATTTACGGCTAATGTAATCAATGGCGGCTCTAATCCTACTTATAGCTGGTTAGTGAACGGCATCCAACAAGGAACTTTGCCAGTATTTAGTACTAATACTTTGAATAATAACGATGTAGTAACATTAGTAGTAAGTGTCAATGGTTGTACATCAGCACCTTCTAATGCAATTGTAATGACCGTAAATCCTATTCCTACGGTTACGCTGTTAGCTTCTGCTACTACAATTTGCACTACTTCTACGGTGAACTTTACGGCTGTTCCTAATAATGCAGGTAGTAATCCTAGTTATCAATGGTTTTTAAATGGTAATCCTATTGTTGGAGTAACAGGAAATACTTACAGCACGAATACATTAAATAATGGGGATTCGGTGAGTGTTCAAGTAACATCTAGTGCAGGTTGTACAGGCAGTGCATCAGCACAAGGCGTAGTAATTACAGTCAATCCTGGAGCCAATGGCAACTTTACCATTGCAAGCCCAGATACACAATGTGTCAATAATCAATCATTTAATTTTGTAGCACCACCGGCTTCACCACAAGCGACTTATTTCTGGACTTTCAGCCCTGATGGTAATCCTTTAGCCGCAAATACGGCTTCTGTAAACGGTGTTTCTTTTGGCTCGCCCGGCTTGAAAACTATCACCTTACAAATTACAGACCCTGCTATTTCTAATTGTACGACTACTGTAAGTAAACAAGTGATGGTTCTTCCTGCACCATTAGCAAGCTTTGTTCAACCTGCTGACCAATGTATCACGGGCAATAATTTTACTTTTATTAACAATGGAACTTCTGCACCCGGCGCAATCTACAACTGGAACTTTGGTCCTTTAGCTCAACCTTCTACTTCCTTAGACCCCAATCCTACTAATATAGTGTTCACTCAACCAGGCACTTATCCTGTAACCTTAACAGTAACTTATAATGGCTGTTCTGATGATACAACTATCAATGTAACGGTAGAACCCGTTCCTGTCATCAATTTGGGGCAAGATATCGGTATATGTGTTAATGACCCATTCCCTGTGTTAGATGCAGGTATAGCTAATGCAAGTTATGAATGGTTCTTAGATGGAATGCCTTTTGGGGGCAATACGCAAACGTTACAAACTACCCAAGCAGGTACGTATTCTGTAAGAGTAACAACGCCTGCAGGCTGTGTGGCTACCGATGCAATTGTAATTTCTGTAACCAATGGCTTACAAGTCAATCTAGGTCCTGATGTATATGTATGTAAAACTGACCCCCGACCTATCTTAGATGCAGGCATTCCTAATGCGTCTCAATATATCTGGTCATGGAACGGAAACGCTCTACCCCAAAATACACAGTTTATTACTGCCGATAGTGCGGGAGTTTATACCGTAGAAGTAATTTCTGCGAGTGGTTGTACAGGTTCTGATGTAGTGATGGTTTACTTACTAGATAGCCTAAAAGTAGATTTAGGACCAGACCTAACTATTTGTGTAAGTGATCCTCGCCCTACCTTAGACGCAGGTACTATTCCCGGGGCTACTTATGTATGGACTCTGAACGGTGTGTTCTTATCCAATAGTCCAACCATTGTGGCTAATCAATCTGGTACCTACGTAGCAACTATCGTTAGTCCTTCAGGATGTGTAGGTAAAGATGAAATTGTCATTGATATTGTTCCTACTTTAAATGTTAATTTAGGACCTGATATTTATTTCTGTCCTACTTCACCGATTGTATCTATTAATGCACCTGTTATCCCTGGAGCTAGTTATTCATGGACATTAAATGGTCAACCAATTCCTGTTAATGGCTCTAACTTATTGGATAGTAGAGTAGGATTATATGAAGTCAAAATTGTAACTCCCGGTGGCTGTTTAGGTAGTGGTTCGGTAAGAGCCTACAGCATACCTGCGCCTTCAGCATTATTCACAACAAGTGAAGGAGGCTTCCCCATCAGTGTATCTAGTTCTAACCCAAGAGTGGAATTTGTAAATCTATCTTCCAATTTTGATAGAGTGCTATGGAACTTTGGGGATAGTACTACTACAAGTTTAGATACAACTGTCAACCCTGTGCATTATTTCCCACCTTTCCCCGGAGAGTATTATGTTACTTTATACGTTTATAATGGTAACTGTGTAGATTCTATTCAATTGGGTCCAATCAAAGTGAGTCCAGTAGAGGAAGCCTTTATTCCTAACGCATTTACTCCTAATAACGATAACATCAATGATGAGTTATATTTCCCTTACTTAGGTTATAAAACCTATACGCTTGAAATTTATAACCGTTGGGGTCAGTTAGTATTCACCAATGACGGAGACCCTAATCGTTACTGGAAAGGTTTTGACCGAGAAGGAAAACGATGTGCAGAAGGAGTTTACAGCTATGTTTTCAAAGGAATTAAAGATAACGGCGAAAATGTAGAAATTGTAGGTAGTATTACATTATTAAGATAATTACTGTCAATAGTTTTAAAGAAAATGGCAACTTTTTATAAGTTGCCATTTTTATTTTGTAAAGTTTGATAAAAGATTAAAGATAAGGGCGTGTCCCTTGCTACGCTGCGGGTCGGGCTGCTTTGGGTTTCACTTCGTTTCAGCAATCCTTTGGCTGCTCAAAATTTGCACCCAAAGGCAGTGCCACTTTGTGCCCTACGCATCCCTCACGCTTGGCTTTTACTCATTAAAAAAGTCCGTACTAAATACGGACTTTTTATTGTTTTTAATTTACAATATAAACTATTTTTTGTTTTTATTTTCAAAAAAATTCTTTTTGGGTGATTGAAAATCCGTTGAACTTTGATCATTTTCTTTTTCAAGGAGTGCTTTTCTGCTAACTCTCAATTTGTTGGTTTTTAAATCCACTTGAATTACTTTAACTGGAAATTCTTCCCCTAATTTTATTACTTCCTCAACTGAATTAATTCTTTGGTGAGAAACTTCTGAAATATGAAGCCATGCTTCTTTACCTGGGAACAACTCTACAAATGCACCATCTTTCCCAAAACCTTTAACTTTCCCATCAAAAACATCACCAACATTAGGGACAGTTGTAAGACCTTTCACCCATTTTAAAGCGCTGTTTAAAGCATTCAAATCAGGTGAAGAGATTGTAACAATACCAGCGTTGTTGATTTCTTCTATATGAATAGTAGTACCTGTAACTCTTTGAATTTCTTGAATGGTTTTTCCACCTTGACCAATTACAGCACCAATAGTATTAACAGGTATAGTAAGTTTTTCTATTCTGGGTGCTAAAGGAGAGAGTTCTTTACGCGGCTCTGAAATAGTTTTTAACATTTCAGATAAAATATGTTCTCTTCCTTTTTTGGCTTGCATCAAAGCTTTATGTAAAATTTCAAAGTTTAAACCTCTAATTTTAATATCCATTTGACAAGCGGTTAATCCTTTGGGGGTTCCTGCAGTTTTAAAGTCCATATCCCCAAGATGATCCTCATCACCCAAAATATCAGACAAAACAGCGTACTTTTCCCCATCAGTAACTAAACCCATTGCAATACCTGAAACTACACCTTTGATTTTGATACCAGAATCCATTAAAGCTAAACAACCCGCACATACAGATGCCATGGAGCTAGAACCATTTGATTCCAATATTTCAGATACTACACGAATTGTATATTCATTTTCATCTGGTACTACAACTTTCAATGAACGTTCAGCTAAATTTCCATGACCAACTTCCCTTCTGGATTGAGGACCTAACCTTTTGATTTCTCCAGTAGAGAAAGGTGGAAAATTATAGTGAAGCATAAAACTTTTTGAAGATTCTTCTGATACGGTATCAACAGTTTGCTCATCTAATTTAGAACCCAAGGTAACAGTAGCTAAACTTTGAGTTTCACCTCTTGTAAAAATTGCGGATCCATGTGCCTGAGGTAAATAGCTGACTTCGCACCAAATCGGGCGAATCTCTTCTAATTTCCTTCCATCTAAACGTTTATTTTCATCAAGAATCAACCTTCTAACAATATCCTTTTCAATTTCGTAAAAATGTTGTTTGAATTCAAATTCTTTATCAAATTCTGGATTTTGCTCTTTAAAGAAATTAAGAGTATCTTCTTTAATTTTTTTGAATGCTTCACTTCTCTTTTCTTTAGGTAAGGAAGAGGAAGCTATATCATATAAAGGTTGAGCTACTTTGTTTCTAATTTCATGATAAAATTCTTGTGAGAACACAGGTTTTTCGTATTCTCTAACCGTTTTACCAACATTTTTACGAAATTCTTCTAATGCTTTGCAAATATTTTGAATTTCTAAATGTGCTAGTTTTAAAGCATCTAACATTACTTCTTCAGAAACTTCACGCATTTCTCCTTCTACCATTACAATAGAATCAACGGTTCCACCAACCATTAAATCTAAATCGCATCCATTCATTTGAGAAAATGTTGGATTGATGATAAAATTTTGATTTTCATCACGGATTACTCTAACAGTTGCTACAGGATCGGGAAAAGGAATATCAGAAGCCATTAAAGCTGCAGAAGCTGCAATGGTAGCTAAAGAATCGGGTTGTATCTGCCTATCCAAAGACAAAGTGTAAATAATTACTTGTATTTCTGCATGATAATCTTCTGGAAACATCGGACGTAATGTCCTATCAACAATACGAGAAGTTAATATTTCACGTTCATTGAGTTTGCTTTCACGCTTAAAAAAACCTCCTGGAAATCTACCAACTGCATAATACTTTTCTTGGTATTCTACAGAAAGTGGTAAAAAATCAGTTTCAGGATTAATATTTTTGCTAGCACAAACAGAAGCAAACAAAATATTGTTTCCTATTTTTAAGGTAACAGAACCATCAGCTTGTTTTGCTAACTTACCTGTTTCAATTTCTAATTGAGTTTGATTAGTTAGCGTTATAGTTTTTTGAATAATATTCATGAAGTCTTAAAGAATTAACGGCGGATACCTAATCTATTAATGATTGAACGGTATCTTTCAATGTCTTTTCTTTTAAGGTAATCTAATAATGCTCTTCTTTTACCGACTAACTTTAATAAACCTTGTTTTGTAGAATTATCTTTTGGGTGATCTTTTAAATGCTGAGTTAAGTACTCAATTCTGTAAGTAAATAGTGCTATTTGGCTTTCTGGAGAACCTGTATCATTTGCATTTTTGCTTGCACTGTAATCTTTAAATATTTCTGCTTTAATTTCTTGATTAATGAACATTTTTTCTTTTTAAAACGCAAAATTACTGTTTATGTTTATAACTACCAAATAAAATTTAAAAATTTTGAGTTTAATTGTGGAAAAATTGTTGCTATGATTATTCATAATTTGGATTGCATACAAAATGAGTAATATCCAAACTTGGAAACAATAAAATGATCTAATAACTTTATGTCCATTAATTTTCCCATTTCTTTAATTTTTTCTGTAATAAGAATATCATTTTTAGAGGGTTCTAATATTCCAGAAGGATGATTATGAGCAATTACGATAGAAGTAGCCGAATGCTCTAAAGCTATTTTAAAAATAATTCTAGGGTCTACAGATGAACTCGTTATCCCACCTTTTCCTATCATGTATTCATGGATACATTCATTACTGTTGTTCAAATAAGCAACCCAAAATTGTTCATGTTCTAAATCTTGAAGTTTATTTTTAAAAAACTCACCAGCATTTTCTACAGAATTAAAAATTTGTTTTTTATAATAACGTTCATTTTTTCGTTTGGACAATTCAAAGGCTGCTAATATAGTTGTTGCTTTGGCTAAACCTATCCCAGGTAATTCACACAACTCTTTGATAGAACTTTTGGCCATTTTTTCTAAACTCATTTCTTTTAAAATTACTCTTGCTAAATCAACAGCCGATAATTCACGATTTCCTGATCCTAATAAAATGGCTAATAATTCTGCATCTCCCAGACTGGATATACCTTTTTGCAAGGATTTCTCTCTGGGTCTTTCCTCAACTGTCCATTCTTTAATACTTAATTTTTTCATGCTTCAAAATTGTTACCTAGTTTAAATTTATCATTGGAAAAAATTTAGTTTTTGTAACATGATAAACGCATATTCAGAAAAACTTGGGAAAAGAAAAAATATAGTTTATTTTTACCGAAAATTTAAACAATCATAATGTCTGAACATTTAAACGAAAATTCTTTTCATTTTGAAGATGAGCAATATTTATTAGAATTAGAATCAGAACTTCAAGAAATTGAAAAACAGTTAGAAAAAACTCCTGATAACTTAGAACTTTTATTCAAAAAAGCGGATATTTTTTATAAAAGATGGGAATGGGATTATGCTTTAGAAACCGTTAATGAAATTTTAGAAAAATATCCTGATTCTAATGAAGCAAAGTTTAAATATGCTATTTTAAAGGATATGATTGGAGAACATGAAGAGGCTATTTCCATTTTTCAAGAATTATTAGAAAAAGACCCACAAAATACTGATTTACTTTTCAATTTAGCTTATACACATTACCGTTTAGAAGATTATGAAACTGCAGAAAAATATGTTGAATCATTACTAAATTTTGAACCTACCACAGATATTTTATACTTTTGTTCAGGATTTTATTCAGATTTAGGAGAATTAGGAAAGGCTATGGATATTATGGAATCTATTGTAGAAAAAGAACCTGATAATCCCGTATTTTTACATGAATTAGCTAGTTTATATAACATGGATGGTATGTTTTCAGATGCTGTTAAAGTTATGAAAAAAGCTATACAGTTGGATCCTGAAAATGTTTTGTATTTGATTCATTATGCTCAATATTTGGTGGATACTGGTGAAATTCCTAAAGCTCTTGAAACTTTAGAAAAAGCCATATCATTAGAACCAGAAAATCCTTATGTATATGCAGAAAATGCTAATCTTTTAAATTTAATTGGTGAATCTAGTCAAGCTATGTCTAACATAAACAAAGCCATTGAATTAGAACCAGAAAATCCTACTTTTCATACTCAAAAAGCTTTGATTTTTATGTTGAATGAGCAATATAACGAAGCAATTCAAGAAATTAATATTTCCTTGAATGATGAACCTAATGATATTCAAGTTTTAGCTGCTAAAGCTCAATGTTTAACTCTATTAGGGGCTTTTAATGAGTCTAATCAAATATTAACTCAAATTATTCAAGATGACCCTTATAATCTGGTTTTAATGGCATTTATAGCCTATAATTATTTTCAGTTAAACCAAAAAAACGAATCTCAAATGTGGATTCAGAGTATTCTTAATGAAGATAATGAATTTTTTGCTTATGCAGATAAAGAACATCCATTTATGGATAAAATTTTATCAAATAACGCATTTCAAATGTTTTGCAATCAAAATTAAAATTTTATACTTACCATGAATATATTTGTTGTCAATGCAGGTTCATCTTCCATCAAATGTGAATTAATTAATGCCAAATCCCAAAAAAGGATTAGTAAATTTAGTGTTGAAAGGTTAAATTCAGAACAACCTATTCTTAAATATTCAGGACAAGAAATTTCTTTAAATTCAAAAGGAATGGAAAATGTTTTTCCTGAAGCTTTAAAATACTGGCAAGCACAATGTTCTGAAAATATTGATGCAGTTGCCCATCGTGTAGTTCATGGTGGTGAAAAATTGTTTGAACCTACTATTGTAACCCATGAAGTAAAAAAAATATTAGAAGAAACTTGTGTACTTGCACCCCTTCATAATCCTGTAAACTTAAAAGGTATTGAAGTTACCGAAAATTATTTTCTAAATATTCCTCAAATTGCTGTATTTGATACTGGTTTTCATTCAACCATTCCTAGAAGAGCAAGACTTTACGCAATTCCTAAAAATCTTACCGAAAAATACCATATAAGAAGATTTGGTTTTCACGGCATTTCCCACCAATTTGTTGCACAAAAAGCAGCAGATTTCTTGGATACACCATTAAAAAATTTACGATTAATCACTTGTCATTTAGGAAATGGATGTTCTATTACAGCTATTGAATACGGTAGTTCGGTTGAAACCAGTACTGGAATGACACCCTTAGAAGGCTTAGTCATGGGAACACGTTCTGGAGATATTGATTTTGGTGCTGCTGCATTCATTGCTCAAAAAGAAGGGTTATCCATTATTGAATTAGAAAAACTTTTGAATAATGAAAGTGGCTTAAAAGGTTTAAGTGGTATTGGCAACGACATGCGTGATATTTTAAAAGCCGCTCAAGATGGAAATGAAGACGCTAGAATGGCGATTCAAGTTTTTGCTCATAGACTTAGAAAATATATTGGTGCTTATGCCGCTGTTATGGGTGGTGTTGATGCAATTATTTTTACTGGTGGTATTGGTGAAAATAGCCCTGAAATTAGACATAGAGTTTGTCAAAGATTAGATTTTCTTGGGGCAATTATCAATGAAGATTTGAATCGAGAAAATAATCCTAATTCAGAAAATCCAGTTATTTTATTTTCAGAACCTCATTCTCGCGTTAAACTTCTTTCTATTTTAACCGATGAACAGCTTTCCATTGCTAAACAAGCCTATGATTTATTAATGAAAAATGCTCAATTAAATCAACAAAAATCTATTCCTATTGCTGTTTCTGCTCGTCACATTCATTTAACTCAAGAAGCTGTTGAGATTCTATTTGGTAAAGGTTACCAATTAACCGAATTAAGACCTTTGTCTCAACCCGGTCAATTTGCTGCTAAAGAAACCGTTACATTAATTGGACCCAGAAATAAAATAGAAAATGTGAGAATTTTAGGACCTTGCAGAAATCTTAATCAAGTGGAAATTTCTAGAACTGATGAATTCTTATTGGGAATTGATGCTCCTGTAAGAGAATCTGGAAACGTTGCTAATTCTCCGGGTATTACACTTCAAGGACCTGCTGGGACTTTAACGCTTCATGAAGGTGTGATTTGTGCTTGGAGGCATATTCACATGCACCCAGAAGACGCTTTAGATTTTGGAGTTGACGATAGAGACTTGGTTTCAGTGGAAATACACTCCGGTGAAAAATCTTTGATTTTTAATAACGTTTTAATTCGTGTTTCTGATAAATTCAAATTAGAAATGCATATCGATACCGATGAAGCCAACGCTGCCGAAGTCAATCAAGGGTTTACTGGGGAATTATTTTTGACAGGTGCAGGTGCTACCTTAATTAAAAGAAAGTAAAAGTTTTAGTAAGTTTATAATCATTTGGGCGTGCCCCTTGCTTCGCTACGGGTCGGGCTGTTGCGGGCTTCGCTATCGCTTCGGCAATCCTTTGGTTGCTCATACTTCACAACCAAAGGCAGTGCCACTTCGTGCCCTCCACATCCCTCACGCTTATCCCCTAATTAAATAGCCAAAACCTTTCTTGCTTTTACTTTATATTTTCTTTCTACTTTAATTTGAAAGTAATTGTAACTTTAGTTTTTTGGATTTTATCTTGTTCTATGGGTTCAAATTTCCATTTATAAATGGCTTTAATTCCAGCATTTTTAAGTTCTGCATTAGAACTCAAAGTCAATGCTTTTACATTTTTTACCGTCCCGTTGGGAGCAATGGTAAATTCGTAGGTAATTTTAGCCTCTGCTTCAACTTCATAAACAGGTTTGGGTAAACTTATCGGTTTTCTACCCTGTAAACCTTCTTCTCCAGAACCAAAAGCATATAATCCATCATTATCTAAAATTCTTACATCATCTCTACCATGGTTGCCTACTTGGTCACTATTTCCATGATTTGAACCTCCAGATGAATTGGAATTGCTATTTGTATTTGTATTTGTGGCTGGGTTATCGTTTTTTACTATTTCTTTAGGTTTCTCTTGATTTTGGTTTTTTTTATCTTTTTCCTTAGTTTCTTTTACAGGAGGAGAGGTAACCTCTGATTCTTCTGCTTCCCCTGATAAAGTGGCTTTTTCATTAGATGGAGAGGTTTTTACATTTTCTATTGCATTAGCTTTTCCTTCTCCTGGGTTGGGTGATGGGTCTTCAAAATTATTAACATTACCTGAACCTTCTACCCAATTTCCAAAATCTACTCCCCCTGAGCCTTCAGATAACACTTCAAACAAGGGTGGGTCAGTAGTTTCAACAAAGGTCCATAGAAAACTTAGGATTAACAATAAAATAGCAAAAGTTACTGTTATACCTGCACTTTTTTGTTTAATTTTTTGATATTCTTGAAAAGGTAATAATTCCACAGCATAAAACTACAAATTTATTCTTGAATGAAATTATTGTTTATTTTGCTTAACTTACAAACTATTGAAATTGAAATTTTTAAAATATATACTTTGTCTAAAAAATGATTTTTTAATGGTGTTTAAAAAAACAAATTAAAAAGATTATATTTTTAGATTCCAAAAAAATTAGCTATTTTTGCAAAGGAAATGGAATATAGATTAGTAAAAGAAGCGGGTTTTGATTATGTTGAGGAAGGTAATGGAGAACCTATTATTTTATTACACGGGCTTTTTGGAGCTTTAAGTAATTGGACTTCTGTACTTAAATATTTTAAACAAAATTTTACAGTTGTAATTCCTTTAATGCCAATATATACAGCTTCTTTGGTTGAACCTAGTATTGAAGGTCTTACAGGTTTTATCAGCGATTTTATCCAATTCAAAAAATTTGATAAAGTAAACTTAATTGGAAACTCATTAGGTGGACATATAGCTTTATTTTATACTCTAAATAATCCCCATAAAACTTCTAAAATGGTTTTAACAGGAAGTTCAGGTTTATTTGAAGCCGGAATGGGACAATCTTTTCCTAGAAGGTCAAGCAGAGATTTTATAAGAGAAAGAGTTGAATATACATTTTATAGTCCCAAAACTACTACTCAAGAATTAGTAAATGAAGTTTTTGAAATTGTAAATGATAATAATAAAGCTTTGAGAATCATAAAAATGGCAAGAAGTGCCCAAAGGCAAAATTTAGCTCATAAACTCAAAGAAATTCAATGTCCAACGCTTCTTATTTGGGGCTTAAACGATAATATTACACCTGTTCCTGTTGCTCATGAATTTCATCGAAACATTAAAAATTCTCAATTAGCATTTATTGATCATTGTGGGCACGCCGCTATGATGGAACAGCCAGAACGGTTTAATCTCATAACAGAAAAGTTTCTTTTAAAAAAATCATAAATTATGGATAATTTAACACCGTTAAACGCTTTGGTACCCAATTGGTTGCCTCAAATTCTTAAAAATAATAATCAATTTTTTCTTATTGCTGGTCCTTGCGCAGTAGAAAGTGAAGAGATTTGTTTTACGGTTGCTGAAAAACTTTTATCAATATGCCAGCCTTTAGGTATTCCTTTAATTTTTAAAGGTTCTTACAGAAAAGCTAATAGAACTAAATTGGATTCTTTTCAAGGTATTGGTGATGAAAAAGCTTTAAATATATTAAGAAAAGTCAAAGAACATTTCCATTTACCCGTATTAACCGATGTTCATGAAAGTCATGAATGTGAAATGGCTGCAAATTTTGTAGATGTTCTGCAAATCCCTGCATTTTTATGTCGTCAAACAGATTTGTTAGTTGCCGCAGCAAAAACTAATAAAGTGGTAAATATCAAAAAAGGTCAGTTTGTTGCTGCAAAAACTATGGACTATGCAGTAGAAAAAGTACGAGCTTCTGGTAATTCTAAAGTAATTTTAACAGAAAGAGGAAATATGTATGGGTACAGTGATTTAGTGGTGGATTATAGAAATATTCCATGGATGCAAGAATCTGGTTGCCCTGTGGTATTAGATATAACCCATTCTTTACAACAACCTAATCAATCTTCTGGTGTTACTGGTGGGCGTCCTCAATTAGTTGAACTTATTGCTAAAGCTGGTATTGCTGCTGGTGTTAATGGAATTTTCTTAGAAACACATCCTAACCCAAAAGAAGCAAAATCTGATGGTGCTAACATGATCCCTTTAGACCAAGTTGAAAAATTGTTAAATAAATTAGTGATTATTAGAAAAGCATATTTAGATTCCTTGAATATTTAAAAACCATGATTTTACCATTCTCAAAATACCATTCCACTGGCAACGATTTTATCATGATAGATAATCGTAATTTAGCTACTCAGCTCTCTCCTAAACAAGTTTATAATTTATGTCATAGAAGATTTGGAATTGGTGCTGATGGTTTAATATTTATTCAAAACCATAAAGATGCTGATTTCGAAATGGTGTATTTTAATGCTGATGGGAATTTAGGTTCATTTTGTGGAAATGGTTCAAGGTCTGCAGTTTTATTTGCAAAAAATATAGGTGCTATTGCTCGTTCCAAAGTGAAATTTATGGCTTATGATGGCTTACATGAAGCAGAAATATTCAATAATGGAATTAGAGTCTTAATGAATCCTTACAAAAACTATAAAAAACTCAATGAAAGAGAATTTTTTTTAGATACTGGTTCTCCTCATCATGTAATGTTCGTTGAAGATGTTTTTAACTTTCCTGTACTAAATAAAGGAAAAGAGATTCGTGATTTTGAAAGATATCAACCTAATGGAACGAATGTAAATTTTGTTGGGGAGATAAAAGAAGGAATATTTGTTCGCACTTATGAAAGGGGCGTGGAAGATGAAACATTTAGTTGTGGTACTGGGGTAACTGCTGCAGCAATCTGTTTTTTAAAAATGAAAAATCATGAGCACGGTGAAGTGAATGTTTTTACCATGGGGGGTGATTTGAGGGTTATTATCAATTCAGAATTAGAAATCTTTTTACAAGGACCTGCTGTTGAGGTTTATACAGGTTTTGTAAATTTATAATTTGATATTAAAACGAATTTTTTTAGCGGGGTAAATTTTTAACCCTATTTTTTTTAATCATTTTTCTAAATTGACTATCTTTGCACCAATTTTATAAAAAGTGAAGCTATATACCATAGAAACAGGTAGGTTTAAATTAGATGGTGGGGCTATGTTTGGTGTAGTTCCCAAAACTATATGGTCTAAAACCAATCCTTCTGATTCCAATAATATGATTGAATTAGCAATGCGTTGTTTGTTAATAGAAGATGGTGATAAACTAATTTTAATTGACAATGGAATTGGAAATAAGTACAATTCAAAATTCCAATCTATTTATTCTGTTGACCATGAATCCTCAAATTTAGAAAAAAGTTTAAATTCTTTGGGTTTTCAAAAAAATGATATTACCGATGTAATTTTAACTCATTTACATTTCGATCATGCTGGCGGTTCTACAGAATGGGATAGTAATCAAAATCCTATTCTTGCTTTTCCTTATGCAAATTATTGGGTGCAAGAAAAACATTTTAGATGGGCTTTGAACCCTAATGACCGTGAAAAAGCCAGTTTTTTTGCTGAAAATATTCAACCTTTACAAGTTTCTCAACAATTAAAATTGGTAAAAGGTGAAACACAATTTAATGAATACATTCAACTTCTTTTAGTTAATGGACATACTGAGGCCCAACAGCTCCCTTTAATTACTTATAAAAATTATCAAATCCTTTTTGCTGGTGATTTATTCCCTACTTATGGGCATTTGCCTCTCCCTTATGTGATGGGTTATGATGTTAGACCCTTGGTTACTTTAGAAGAAAGAAAACTTTTTTTGGAAGAGTGTGTCAATGAAAATATTGTGATTTTCTATGAACATGATCCATACCATGAATGCGGCTTAGTAGGAATTGATGAAAAAGGTAAATATTTCTCTAAAGAAACATTTCCTTTAACCAATTTAACCTAATGAAAGGTAGAATAGTTTCCATTGATTATGGTCTCAAAAGAACAGGTATAGCTTGGACTGACCCTCTTCAATTGATTGCTTCGCCTGTTGATTGTATTGATACGGATAAACTTAAAAATTGGTTGTTAGAAAAATCAAAATCTGAGAATTTCCATAGTTTTGTTTTAGGGTTTCCAACCAATTGGAATCAAACAGATACCCATATTACTGAAGAAGTAAGAGTTTTTCATCAATGGTTATTAGAAACTTTTCCTAATACAAAAGTTCATTTGTGGGATGAAAGATTTAGTTCTAAAATTGCGAAGAAAGCCATGTTAGAAGCTAATTTTTCTAAGAAAAAACGTTCAGATAAGAGACTTATTAATGCTATTGCGGCTACCATTTTATTACAAGAGTTTTTAGAAAATCAAAAATTATGAAAATGAAAATAACAGAGCAAGACTCTCTTTATGAGAATTTACACGAAAAAGATACACTAACTTTACTTCAAGAAATCAATGAAGAAGACAAAAAAGTAGCTTATTGTGTAGAAAAAGCTATCCCTCAAATTCATAAAGCAGTAGATGCTATATTTTTGAATATGGATAAAGGAGGAAAATTATTTTATATTGGAGCAGGAACTAGCGGTAGATTAGGAATTGTAGATGCATCTGAGTGTCCTCCGACTTTTGGTGTTCCTTATGATTTAGTCAATGGTGTAATAGCAGGAGGAGATTCCGCTATACGTAAAGCTGTAGAAGGTGCTGAAGATGATACTCACCAAGCTTGGCAAGATTTATTCATTAAAGGTATTCAAAAAAATGATTGTTTAATCGGAATCTCTGCAAGTGGAACTACACCTTATGTATTAGGAGGTTTGATAGAAGCAAAAAAAAATGGTATTTTGACAGCTTGTATTACCAATAACCTTGACACACCAATTTCAAAATCGGTTGATTTCCCTATTGAAGTTCCCGTTGGTCCTGAATATTTAACAGGTTCTACAAGAATGAAATCAGGTACTGCTCAAAAAATGATTTTAAATATGATTTCTACTTCCCTCATGATTAAATTAGGTCATGTTTTAGGAAACCAAATGATAGATATGCAACTATCCAATGAAAAACTTAAAATCAGAGCTTTACAAATGCTAATGAAGTTATCAAACTTGAATGAACATGAAGCTTTAGAGTATTTGAAAAAATATAAAAATGTAAGAAATGCTTACACAGCTTGGAAAAGTCTGAATGACTAAGTATATTAAAAAATAATAAAATTTTTGAGTTTAACAAAATAAAGTTGTATTTTTACCCGTTAAACAAGTAATAAAATTTACTGAATGAAACACTTCAACTCTTACGATGATGACTTCGGTTTTCAATCCAATGAAATTAATGAATATCAAATAAAATTTGAATCTATGTTAGAAAAAAATGAGTTTTCTTTCATGGATTCAGACCAAATTGAAGACCTATATCAATTTTATTGGATACATTCCAAAAAAGAGCTTTGCGATGAATTGCTCAATTTTGCCATAGAAATACACCCTTTAAACTCTGTTTTTTATGAGTATAAGTTTAATCAACTAATCTATTCAGAAAAATTACAAGAGGCTTTAGAATGGATTGAATATGCCATTGGCTATTTTCCTAGTAATTTCCCTATTTTAATGTTAAAAGGTAATGTTTTAAGAAAACTTTATCGTTATGAACAAGCTATTGAATGGTATTTGCAAATTATAGAATTGGCTGAAGATAAATCAGAAATTTATTATGCATTAGGTATGAGTCATTATGCACTTCAAAATCATGAAGATTTTATGTATTATTTGAATTTGGCTTTTAACGAAAAAAATGAAGATATTCAATTTTCTATTTTCAATCATACCTTAACAACCTTTGATTACTCAACAAGTATTGAAATTTTAAATAATTTCATTGATTCGGATCCTTTTCATGCAGAATCATGGTATTATTTATGCCTTGTTTATTTCTACAATGGAAATTGGTCTGAGTCTTTGAAAGCAATTGATTATGCAATAGTTATCAATGAAAATAATATAGATTATTATATCCAAAAAGTTGAAATCTTAATTAGCAATAATCAATTTCAAAATGCTTTAATGGTTTTATTTGAAGCACTCCAAATTGACGAAGAAAATGAAAATATTTTATTTTACTTAGGAGTTTGTTACCAAAATCTTGATAATTATGATGAAGGAAGAAAATTCTTTAAAAAATGTATAGATATTGATGATAGCTACTTTGATGCTTATGAGGGTTTAGCTGATTGTTTATATGAGCTAGAAAGATATAATGAAGCTCTTCATTATTACAAAGTTTACCTTGACAATACTGTCAATTTAGAAGTTTCACTTAAATATATTGATTTAGAAATTGAATTAGAAAATTTTGGTTATGCTTTGGTTTATATTCAGGAACTTGAAAATTTATTTAATGATGATTTTTTAGAAATTGAATTGATTTTACGAAAAACTTATATTGAATTTTTAAAAGAAAACGAGTTTATTTCTCACATCTTAAGAGAGAATTTTTATAGAGAATGTAAAGATGATGATAGTTCCTCTAAACTGATGTTTCAATCGGCTGCATTAAGTTTTGCGAATGGTTCTCGGAATATTGGATTTTTTTATTTAGAGAATGCACTTTTAAAATATCCAGAAAATTATGAATATTTATACGATTATAATCCTGATTTATCAGAAGATGTTGAAATTCAATTAATTATAGAAAGTTATAAAAATACCAAATAAAAATGAACTTTGTAAATTTTGAAATTCCTAATTTACCTAAAAGAGAGCAAAAACCTAATAGAAACCTTGGTATTACCATGGTAATGGATAAAGGTTTATCTTTAAGAGAAGTTGAAAATTTGTTAGAAATTGGTCATGATTATATTGATTTAATCAAATTAGGTTGGGCGACTTCTTATGTAACCCCTAAACTAAAAGAAAAAATTGCATTGTATCATTCCGCTAATATTCCTGTTTATTTTGGAGGCACTTTATTAGAGATTTTTTATGTGCGAAAAAGTGAGCATTTGTTTGAAAAAATATTAGAAGATTATAAAATTACCCATGTAGAAATTTCTTCTGGAAGTTTAGATTTATCTGATAACGAAAAACTTGGCTTAATTTCTAAATATTCCAAAAACTATACCGTTCTATCGGAAGTGGGTTCTAAAGACCCAAACAAAGAAATGGCTCCTTATAAATGGGTGGAATGTATCAAAAATGAACTACAAGCTGGTTCATGGAAAGTAATTACAGAAGCACGAGAGGGTGGTAATGTGGGTGTTTTTCGTTCTGGAGGCGAGGTTCGTGATGGGCTTGTTGATGAAATTTTACATTCCATTCCTTATGAAAACCTTATTTTTGAAGCTCCCAAAAAAGAACAACAAGTTTTTTTTATTAAACTTTTAGGTTCTAATGTTAATTTAGGCAATATTGCAACTAATGATGTTATTGGTTTGGAAACCCTAAGACTTGGTCTTAGAAGTGATACCTTCTTCACATTTTTGTAATTCATTGTGAGAATATTGGTTCCTCCAAATTAAATTTCCCAAAAAAATTTTGAAGAAATTATTCATTTTCTCTGAAATTTATATTTTTGCACTAAAATTATTTATGAAAAATACCAAGTTATTTTATTGGATAGGTCTTATCAGTTTAATGATAAGTTGTAATTCTACAAAAAATGAAAATACTACACCTGAAAAATTTGAATTTGTTGCAGACCGATTCGCAGATATTCAGGTTTTACGTTATAAAATTGATGGTTTTGAAAAATTAACACCTCAACAAAAAGAACTGGTTTATTACCTTTATGAAGCAGGGCTTTCTGGTAGAGATATCATTTGGGACCAACACTATAAACATAATTTAGCCATTAGAAAAACTTTGGAAGCTATTATTTCTCATTTTCAAGGGGATAAAAATTCTGATGACTATCAAAAATTTATGACTTATGCTAAAAGAGTTTTCTTTTCTAATGGAATTCATCATCATTATGATAACTTCAAAATTATACCAGAATGTTCACAAGAATTTTTTCAATCGTTAATAGAAAAAACGCCAGATGATGCTTTACCAAAAGATTTTGGTGATAAAAAATCTTTTACAGAATTCATTCTTAATGAAATTTACAATCCAAAAGTTGCTGCACTAAAAATTAATCAAGATATAAAACAAGATATTGTTGCTACTTCATCAGTAAATTTTTATGAAGGATTAACTCAGAAAGAAGTAGAAGCTTATTATAGCAAAGTTATTGATCCCAAAGATCCACGACCCATTTCTTATGGATTAAATTCTAAGTTGGTAAAAGAAAATGGTAAAATTGTTGAAAAAGTATGGAAAGTTGGTGGTATGTATTCACCGGCAATTGAAAAAATTGTATATTGGTTAGAAAAAGCAGTGAATGTTGCTGAAAATGATATTCAAAAGCAAGCTTTTCAAAAATTAATTGAGTATTACAAAACGGGTGATTTGAAAAAATTTGATGAGTATAATATTTTATGGGTTCAAGATACATCAGGGGTTGTTGATGCGATTAATGGCTTTATTGAGGTTTATAATGATCCATTAGGTTATAGAGGAAGTTATGAATCCGTAGTTTCCATAAAAGATTTTGAAACTAGCAAAAGAATTGCAGCTATTGCAAAAGAAGCTCAATATTTTGAGGATAATTCTCCTATTTTGCCTCAACACAAAAAGAAAAATGTAACAGGAATTTCTGCAAAAGTGATTACTGTCGTTGGTGAGTCTGGCGATGCATCTCCATCTACACCCATAGGTATTAATTTACCCAATGCCGATTGGATTCGTAAAGAACATGGTTCAAAATCCGTAAACCTTGGCAATATTGTTGATGCTTATGACAACTCTGCCGCAGGAAATGGTATGTTAGAAGAATTTTGTTTCTCTAAAGAAGAAATTGATTTAGCTAAAAAATATGCTAATTATTCCGATAAACTTCATACGGATATGCACGAAGTGATTGGTCATGCTTCGGGTCAATTAGAAGATGGAGTAGATA
Source organism: uncultured Bacteroidia bacterium (assembly GCA_964493765.1). Taxonomy (GTDB): domain Bacteria; phylum Bacteroidota; class Bacteroidia; order J057; family CALLMJ01; genus CALLMJ01. The sequence goes on from CAZBPK010000131.1 coordinate 76,245, forward strand.
TTCCCGCTAAAACGCTTAAAAATTATGCCTCTACCCTAGAAGAAGCTCGTGCTGATTTAGTTGCTCTGTATTTTATGTATGATGATAAACTCATTCAAATGGGTATCATGGAAAGTAAAGACGTAGCTAAAGCTGAGTACGATAAATACATTCGTAACGGTTTAATGACTCAATTAGTGAGAATTAAACTGGGTAATAACCTTGAAGAAGCTCACATGAGAAATCGTCAATTAGTTGCAAAATGGGTTTTTGAAAAAGGACAAAAAGAAAATGTAATTGAAAAAGTCAAAAAAGATGGAAAAACCTATTTCGTTGTTCGTGATTATGAAAAACTTAGAGTTCTTTTCGGTGAATTGTTAAAAGAAATACAAAGAATTAAATCTCAAGGTGATTTTAAAGCAGGACAAGCTCTAGTTGAAAATTATGGTGTTAAAATTGATCAAGAAATTCATAAAGAAGTACTTGAAAGATACTCTAAACTCAATATTGCACCTTATAGAGGTTTTATTAATCCTAAATTAGTTCCAGTAAAAGAGGGTGATAAAATTAAAGATGTAAAAATAGAATATCCCAAAGACTTCTTACAGCAAATGCTTGAATACGGTAACAATTATGGTGTTTTACCTGTAAAAAATTAACTTTTCATTATATTTGAACATATTACAGACTTTAGTAGTAACTAAAGTCTGTAATATTTTAGAGACCAATAGATTAAAAAAATATTTACTTTTCCTATTTTTTTAGTATTTTTGCCTAATGTTTGAACATTTACAAGTTGCCTTTCATACTTTAGGATGTAAATTAAATTTTTCAGAAACCTCAACATTAATTCGTCAATTTGAGGAAAAAAAATTTCAAATTACAAATTTTGATTTATTTGCAGATGTATATGTAATAAATACTTGTTCTGTTACAGAAAATGCAGACAAAGAATGCCAAAAATTGGTTCGTAAAGTTTTACGTCAAAACCCGAATGCTTATATTATCATTACAGGTTGTTACGCACAGTTAAAACCTGAGGAGATTTCTCAGATTGATGGTGTTGATATGGTTTTGGGTGCAAAAGAAAAATTTCATTTATTTGAAATTATACAATCTTTTGAAAAACGTGATTACGGGCATACTTTTGTAGGTGGTTTAGAAGATTTGAATGAATTTAAACCTTCTTTTTCCTCCGAAGAAAGAACAAGAGCTTTTTTAAAAGTTCAAGATGGTTGCGACTATCCATGTACCTATTGTACCATTCCTTTGGCAAGAGGAAAAAGTAGAAGCCCTTATATTTCACAGATTTTAGAACTTGCACAAAAAATTATTGATAATGGTCATCAAGAAATCGTATTGACAGGTGTAAATGTTGGAGATTTTTATAATGATAAAAAAGAAACTTTTTTTGATTTAATTCAAGCATTGGATAAATTAAACATTCCAAGAATAAGAATTTCCTCTATCGAGCCCAATTTATTGACAAACGAAATTATAGAGTTTGTGGCTCAATCTAATCATTTTATGCCTCATTTTCATATTCCCCTACAAAGTGGAAGCCCTAAAATATTACGATTAATGAAAAGACGATATAAACGTGAAGTTTACGAAAGTAGAGTAGTAAAAATTAAAGAAATAATGCCTCATGCTTGTATCGGTGTGGATGTGATTGTAGGATTTCCTGAGGAAAACAATGAGAATTTTCAAGAAACTTATGAATTTTTGCATGAACTTCCTGTAAGTTATTTTCATGTTTTTAGTTATTCCAAAAGAGCCAATACAGAAGCCTCAGCAATGCCCAATCATGTTCCTAATTCCATTAAAAATGAAAGAAGTAAAGTTTTAAGAAATCTATCAGAAAAAAAACGCCATGAATTTGCCACTCAATTTTTGAATACAGAGAGAGAGGTTTTAGTTGAAGGTAAAATATCTAATGGTAAAGTCATGGGACATACCGATAATTATTTAAAAGTTTGGTTGCCTAAAAATTATGAAGGTATTCAAAAAGTAAAATTAGTCAAACATATTGAAAGTGATTCTTTTGAGGGAGAAATTATCCACAAATCAAACTTAATAGAAAAAAATATCGTTAATTCGCTATAATTTTTATATGGAAACTGGAATATTACATTCTCATCATTTAGTCGTTGTAATTTATACACTTTTTGTTTTACTCAATTTCATAGTAGTTTTAGCAAAAAGAAGAAACGCATTATTAGCCATCAAAGCAAAAACAAGAATCATTAGAGTAATTTTTGAAGTATTGTTATTGGGTACGGGAATTTTCTTGATGGTAAAGTCTCCCGCAGGTTTATCGGATTACATCATTGTAAAATGGGTTGCTTTAATTTTGGGAATAGTATTTTTTATCATAGGAACCAAAAAAATGAATGCTGTATTAATGTTTCTTTCTACGTTAATGTTTGTTTATACATACTTTTTGGGCAGCACAAGAGACATTATATTAAAACCTGAAGAAATGCGTGTTCATGAGGCTTATTTAGCTGCTCCTGACGAACAAACAAAAGGTAAAGATATTTACACAATTGCTTGTTTAAGATGCCATGGTGAAGATGGAAAAGCTGGATTTCGAAAAGCTAAGAATTTAGCCATTAGTGAATTAAATAATGATGCCATTGCAGGTTACATCAAAATGGGTCGTGGAATTATGCCTTCTTATAGTTACATGAAAGAGGAAGAAATTCAAGTTTTAGTTCAATATGTTAACAGTTTAAAAGATTTAGACAAAAAGTAAACTTTATGATAGCAGTTATACCTGTTGCTGGTGCAGGCACTCACATGCGTCCACATACACATACACAACCTAAACCTCTTATACCAGTTGCTGGAGAACCTATCTTAGGTCATATCATAAAAAATTTACATCAAGCTGGAATTCATGATTTTATTTTTATAGTTGGTTACTTAGGAGACAAAATTAAGTCTTATATTGAAAACCACTTCAAAAATATTATCAATTACGAATTTGTTGTTCAAGAACCACGTTTAGGTTTAGCTCATGCTATTTCTGTTTGTGAAAATTTACTAATCCATCAAAACGAGTTCATTATTTCTTTAGGTGATATTATAGTTGATGCTGATTTTCAAGAAATTATCAATTATGATGGTAATTTAATCACTTTAAATACTGTCAATAATCCTTGTGATTATGGTATCGCAGTAGTTGATGAATATAATCGTGTAATTCATTTAGCAGAAAAACCCAAAATTCCGAAAAGTAATTTAGCCTTAGTAGGAATTTATAAAATCAAAGATGTGAAAGAGTTTTTCTTGGGTATAAAAGAAATCCTGCAAACTAAAAATCATGGAGAATATCATTTAACAGATGTCCTAACTTATATGGTAAATAAGGGCAAATCCATACAAGGTTATAAAGTAAATAATTGGTATGATTGTGGAAAAAAGGAAGCATTACTTCAGTCTAATCGTTTGTTAATGAAAAATTTACCTAGTTTTACTTATCCAACTCATATTAATTCTGTAATTATTCCACCCGTAACTATTCACCAGTCAGCTTTAATTGAAGATTCTATTATAGGACCTTTTGTTGCCATCGGAGAAAATGCTGTGGTTAAAAAATCTATAGTAGAAGATGCAATTATTGGTTCTTTCGCTACTTTAGATAGAATTATTCTAAAAAATTCTATAGTTGGGAATGATTCTAGTTTAAAAGGTCGTTCTCAATCCGTGAATATTGGAGATAGTACTGAAATCAATTTTAATGATTAAGAAAGATTTTTTAATTTTGCTTTTTTATGAGTTTTGTTTCCGATATAGATAAACAATTTTATCACCTTGAAGGTGAAGTATTGGCTTTTCAATTAGAAAGCCAATACACGCTTTTTAAAATTATAAAAATTGACACAATACCTTTAAAAAAAGGCAAAACTTATAATATAGCTGGAATTGAATTAATTGCTCCAGAAGATGATTTTTTTATTTGTGTTGCAATAAATATAGCTAAAACCCAATTTCAGACCTTAGAAGAAGCATCACTAGCACTAAAAAACGGTGAAGTAGAGTGGGTTTTGCAAATGTCTCCTATGAGACCTAGCGGTATTTATTCAACACCTATTTACAAAACCCAACAATTTGTAAAAGTTTTGGAAGAGGAAATTCATGCTTTTGAAATGTGGAAATTAGAATTTTCAAATGGAAAAGCAGGGGTATGGTAAATCTTAATATCTATTTACAATACTTTAAAGATCAATCACTTGCAAACCAAATTGCAATGATAAGTTCTATTCTTTTGGTAATAGGATTATCAACTTCTCCTGCATTCATGAGCATTGGAAGTGCTGGCTTTATTCTAGCTTTATTGGTGGATTTTAAAAAATTAAAAAATCATCTTTCTGAAATCAAATATCCCATATTCTGGGCTTTGTTTTTACTTTTTTTCCTCCATTTTATTCATTTTTCTTCCCAAACTAACCAAAATCAATTATGGACAGAATTAAGAATCAAATTACCTTTTTTGCTTATACCTATTGGTTTTTTATTTTATAAACCTAAAAAACAAGATTTTATAATTATTTCCTTTTTTTTCATAACTACCATAACCATTGCTTCATTTCTAACTCTTATAAATTACTTTCTTCATTTTGAGGAGATGAACCAAAGAATTTTAGAATCCAAAGAAATACCTGTTTTTACGAAAGTTACACATATTTATTTTAGTGTAATGTTAGCCTTTGCTATCTTATTAAGTTTTTATTTATACCAACTTTTGAATTCAAAAATTTATTTATATACGAGCTTATTTTTGTTTTTTTGTATTCATATTTTTACCTCTAGAACGGGCTTAGTAGCATTTTATTTTTCGGCTTTTGTCAGTTTTCTATATTATATAGTAAAAAATAAAAAATTTTTAATAGGCATAATAGGAATTTTTTTGATTATTATTTTACCGATTACAGCATATTTTGTGCTTCCTTCTTTTAAAAATCGTGTTTTAAATACCTATGAAGATATTCAAAGATACTACAATAAAGGGGATATTAACCACCGTTCAATTTCTATGAGATTAGTCGCATGGGAAATGTCCTACCATACTTTTCGAAAAAATCCCTTTCTGGGTGTTGGAATGGAAAATATTAGTCAAAAAATTTATGAGGAATATTCTAAAAATTCAGTTAATTTGAAAGAAGAAAATTGGCTTCATGATGTACATAATCAATTTTTAGAGTATTTATTAGGATTGGGATTATTGGGACTCAGTGTTTTTTTGTTTTGGTATTTTTATCCTCTGTTATTTATGCCTAATTACTTGTTAATCCAATTTTTATCAGTTTTTTTTGGAGCAATGTTTGCAGAATCCATGTTGGAGAGGCAGGTTGGAGTTTGCTTTGGTATTTTTTGGTATTATTTTTTAGTAACTGGAAATTTCTCAGATTAAATAGTTCATTTATAGTTCATTTATAGTTCATTTATAGTAGCTTCAATTTCTATTCATTTTTAAACTTAAAAACTCGTATCCATTCTGTCTTTCAAATTATTTTGATTTTGTTAATTGATAAATTTGTATATTTAACTAATTTTACATTCATGTTAAAATCCTTTCTCACAATTTTTCTATTGGCTTTTCAACTATTATATTCACAATCAAAACTTTATACCAAAGAGGAACTTTTCAAGGCTCCTAGATTTATTCGTATTAAAGACGCCTTGAAAATGCCTGAAAAAGCTTGGAGATTAGATTTGAGTTATCATGAACTAACCGAAGTTTCTGAAGATATCCAAAATATTACAGAATTACAATGGCTTAATCTTTCCCGAAATCGTATAAAGTTTTTACCTAATGCTATCGGAAAATGTACAAATCTTCAATACTTGGAAATGGATTTTAATGATATTCAGAAAGTTCCTTCATCATTTTGTGATTTAGTTCATTTAAAAGAACTGTTAATGAATAACAACCAAATGGTCATTTTACCAGAATGTGTTAAAAACTTTCAAAATCTTGAAATTTGGGATTTAAGTTATAATTATTTGCAGTTTTTGCCTGATGGAATAGGGGAACTGAAAAATCTTAAAAAACTCAATTTAAGATTTAGTGGAATAGAAAAACTTCCTGAATCCATAGGAAATCTAGAAAATTTAGAATACCTTCATTTGGCGTCTAATAGACTAACCTATCTGCCTAATTCTTTTAGTAATCTTAAAAAATTGAAATTTCTAGATTTAAGTTATAATCCTTTAAAGGAATTGCCCGTGAATTTTGCAAAATTAGAAAGTTTAGAAGAACTGATTATCCGAAATACTAAAATTACAAAATTTCCTGATTTTTCTTTGTTGAAGAATTTAAAAAAACTCGATTTAAAAGGGAATGCACTTTCTAAATTAGAAATTCAAGAAATTCAGAAGCAAGTTCCTAATACAAAAATTATTTATTGATATGCTCAAAATTAGTGGGAATAAAATTTATTGGAACAAAAAATTTCAGAAAGGCACTTTAATCAAAACAGAAAATGCGGCGGAATTTATTCCTGAAATTTTAGAGGGAGAATTTTATGAAGGTTTGATTTGCCCAGGTTTAGTGAATGCTCATTGCCATCTAGAACTTTCTCATTTAAAAAACGTTGCTCATCAAGTAAAGGGCAAAGGAATGGCTTTTTTTATTACTTGGGTACAAAAAATGAGAAATCATTCATTAGATATTCAAGAAGAAGCGATACAAGATACTCTTGAAAGTTTTCAAAAAGAAGGAACCTTTTTTATCGGAGATATTTGTAATTCATTAGTTACTCAAAAGATAAAAAAAGAGTATCAGACTATATATTTTCGTAATTTTTGGGAAGTTTTTGGTTTAAATCCCGAAATATCAGAAGAAAAATGGCAACAAATTCAAGAAGATGCTCAAAAATTACAAGCTTTTATTAGTTTACATGCTCCATATAGCTGTTCAAAAAATTTAATAGAAAAGGTACATAATTTATTGCCCAAGCTACAAAGCATTCATATGGCGGAGTCACAGGAAGAACTAGAATATTTCCGAGAGAACTCTTCAAAATTATGGAATACTTTTAAAATCATGGGTATTCCTTCCGCTTTTTTAGAGCATAAGTTGCCTTTTTCTGAGGCTATACTTTCAAAAAAAACGAGGCAATATCTTTTGGTTCATAATGTATTTTTGGATACTACCAAAATTTCTGAAGAGATTTTAGAACATTGTTATTTTTGTATTTGCCCAACTTCTAATATGTTTTTACATAACCAAACGATTTCTGAAGATTTTCTTCACTCTTGGAAACATAAAATTTGCTTGGGTACGGATAGTTATGCTTCTAATGATGAACTTTCTGTTTTGAAGGAAATGAATTACTGGAAAAAACTCGATAATGATGCTGAAAATATTGTTCTAATGGCAACTCATAATGGTTATAATGCTCTGCTAATTCCTGACGATGTTCTTCATAGTTACCTTAATATTGTGCATATTTATGAAGACAAAAATTTCTTCCAAACTCAAGTTTTATGTGGATAGTAATCTTTTTTGTTCCTGTTTTGTATTATTGTATTTATTTGATTTATCATACCCTTAAATTTATTGCTTATCAACCTAAATACATTGAAAATCAATTTTTTGTAAGTGTTATTATTCCCGTAAGAAATGAACAAAAGAATATCAAAGCGTGTTTAGAAAGCATTATTAACCAGTTGTATCCTAAAAATCTATTAGAAATCATTATTGTGAACGATCATAGTGAAGATGAGACGGTGAAGATTCTAGATTTTTTTAAGGGTTTTGAGTTTGTGAAAATTTTGGATTTGCCTGAGGGGAAGAAAGGGAAAAAAGAGAGCATAGATTGGGGGATAAAACATTCAAGAGGGGAGATTATCGTTACTTCTGATGGGGATACTTGGAGGGGTCAAAATTGGTTACAAAGCTTAGTAAATTATTTTGATAAAGAGGTGGCTATGGTATCAGGTCCAGTAAAATTAACGGGTAAAGGGATATGGCAAGAAATGCAAGCTTTAGAGTTTTCGGGGCTTATTTTATTAGGCGGTGCTATGATTGCTATTCAAAAGCCTAGTCTATGTAATGGAGCCAATTTGGCTTATAGAAAAAAAGTTTATGAAGAAGTGAATGGATTTGAAAATATTGACCATATTGCTTCGGGTGATGATGAATTGCTCTTGCATAAAATAAGGAGATTAAAAAAATACCAAATTGTATTTGCCAAAAATTCTCAAGCGATTGTAGAAACGCCTGCACACCATGATTTAAAAACTTTTGTTTATCAACGAATAAGATGGACAAGCAAAAGTACAGTTTATCCTGATAGATGGATTACTTTTCATTTGATTATGGCTTATTTTGCGAACCTTTCTATTTTTTTGAGTAGTATTTTGATGTTTTTTTCTTTTTTTTCATGGAAAATAGTTTTGGGTTTGTTCTTGATGAAAGTTTTTTCGGAATTTGTAATTCTTTTTCAAGCCACACGTTTTTTCAATCAACTCTCAAACCTACGATGGTTATTGATAGAACAGTTCTTTCATATTATTTATGTTTTATGTGTAGGGTTAATATCCCAAATGAAATTAGAATATGAATGGAAGGGTAGGAGAGTAAAATAAAAGTTACATGTAAGAAATGAAAAAAGCCTTCAATTGAAGGCTTTTTTTTACGATGATAATAATTTTTATTGAATGATAAGTTTATGAACTTCCAAATGATCACCATTTTGAAGTTTAACCATATATACACCTTTTGTTAGTTCAGAAACATCAATGGAACGATTATTTGTGTTATCAAAATTATCAGATTTGATAATTTTTCCTGTGATATCTAGTATAGATACTTGGAAGTTCTGAATATTTTTAGGAGCTAAAACAAATACTTTTTCAGAAGCAGGATTAGGGAAAACAGAGAATATTGGTTTTACATCGCTAATGTTAGATCTATTAGTGGAAGTAGGTGTAACTTTCCATAAATAAACTTGAGTAGTTCCAAAGGTTGTTCCATTAGCATTGGTAATATCTTCTTTTACATAACCTGTAAAATCATTTACATCCATTGTTAAGTTGGCATCAAAACCCATAAAGTTAGTACTAAAAGTTTGGTTTGTATTGAAAGTGAAAGTAACATCAGAGCTATCTGCGTGGTTAGGTGCCATATACCAATTTCCTGTATAGTTACTGGATTTAGGATAAATATTACCTGCAAAATATAGACTACCATTATAAGAAAGTACCCCTTTAACCCAATCAGAAGCTTGAACAGCAATATTAGTACCTGTAAAGTAATAATAATTTTTTACATAAGCACCAGCTGTATCAAATACAACTGTTATACCATCTCCTCCTGGGGTATCAACCCAAGTATTATTATCATTTAAACCCGCTCTTCCACTCAAATATACTAAATTATCAATGATATCAACTTTCATACCGTTGTAACGGTCATTACTAACTCCTTTGCCAAAATTTCTTACCCAAATTTTTTGTCCTGAAGGATTTAGTTTTACTAATTGTAAATAAGTTTGTGCTCCATGAACATCAATATTCAGATAAATATCACCATTAGCATCAAATTCAATATCAGTAACTCTTGATGCCGCAGGCGAGTGAATAAAGTTTATCCACTCAAAAGTAGAACCAGAATTAGTTAATTTAGCGATGAATGCTTTTTGAAAATTAAAGGAAGTCCAACCTGCAATATAAACAGTAGAGCCATCATTAGTAGCTTTTACAGCCCATACTTTGTCTGCACCAGATCCTGGATCTAACAATGAAGTTGATAGATGATTACCATTAGAAGCGTCATAAACTAGTAATAAATCCTTGTTATCGGTTGTACCTACGACAAATACTTTTCCACCTTTAACATCTAATGCGTGTGAACTTGCACTAGAAGTACCTAGTTCGTTGTTAGCATTTTTCCAAGATTTTTGCCAAATAATTGCACCCGTATTAGGGTTTACTTTAGCTACATAACACCTATCAAAATTGTTATATATAGTACAAGTAAAGTATAAATCACCATTACTATCCATCTTAATATGGCTTGTACCAGCACCCCCTACAGTTATTCCATTGGAACCTGGATCTACTAATTTTTCACCTCTGGTATCTGACCCATACTTCTTCGCCCAGATGATATTTCCTGTAGAAATGTTCATCTTTGTAATTACAACATTAGATTGAGTTACATCAATGGTTTTGTTTGCATGTATCATATACACGTTTCCATTACCATCATGAACCCAACCCCCAAAATCATCATCAGCTGTATTATAATTAGCTTCACTGCCATACAAATAGCCGTAATTAACATTAAAATCTGCTGATGGAAACTGAGCTTTTGCTTGAAAAGCTAAACAGATTAAAAAACTTAGAATACTTAAATTAATTTTTTTCATATAAAAAATGGTTTAGTTTATGATGCAAATATATGAAATTAAAATTTATTGTATACTATTTTTACATAACTTTTTTGTATTTTTAATTTAAGTAACTAATTTTCAATTATTTAATTTTTATATTCATTTTTTATTAAGTAAAAATTACCTTCTTTTACCTCTGAAATCATTGTATTATCTTTTAACTAAGATAAAATTAATAAAAACTTAAAATTAAGTATTCTTT
>CAZBPK010000132.1:0-13240 GCA_964493765.1 uncultured Bacteroidia bacterium
GTTGGGGTTGGGGCGGTGGTTGGAATTACTGGAATGGATATAATCAAGGGTATTGGCATGGTTACAATCAAGGTTATTGGAATGGTTATTGGGGTGGCGGCAGAGTTATGAATAACCCTTATCAATTTAACAATGGATTTAACAATACAGGAAGAGTATATGGTCCTAGAACAGGTACGAGCTCAACCTCAGGGGTTACTAATTCAGGAAATAGAAGTGAAGGTCTTGGTGGTGGCAGAGTTTCTAATGTTAATAATGGCAATGTTCAACTAGATAATGGTATCCAAAATACAGGAAGAACCACTAATATTAATACAAATGGTAATGTTCAATACCAAGATGGAGGTAATCGTAACATAAACCGTAATTTTAATAATCCTAATAATAACTCCAATCAACAGCAACAATACCAAGATGGCGGAAGTCGTAATATAAACCGTAATATTTATAACAATAATCCTTCAAATAACCAAAATAACCCACAAGAATTTAGAGACGGTGGAAATAGAAACATCAATCGTAATTCTTATAATAATTCCAATTCTGGAGGAAGTTATAATAGTGGTACAAGAGGTGGATTTAACGGAGGTGGTTCTAATTCTGGTGGAGGAAGTTATAATAGTGGTACAAGAGGTGGATTTAATGGAGGTGGTTCTAATTCTGGTGGAGGAAGTTATAATAGTGGAACAAGAGGTGGATTTAATGGAGGTTCTAATTCTGGTGGAGGAAGTAGAGGCGGAGGAAGTACAGGTGGTGGTGGTTCTTTAAGACCAAGATAATGAATAATTTAGTAATAGACTTTGTATTAAAAATGAATAAAATAAGATTATTTTTTTCCCTGCCATTCTGGATTATGGCAGGGTTCTTTTTGAATGCACAAAATTCCTTAGACATTCAACGCTATTCTGGATATAGTGTAGTGGGTACTGCAAGAACTATGGGTTTAGGGGGGGCAGCTTCTACCCTTGGAGCAGATTTTGGAGCAGTTTCTTTAAATCCTGCAAGTTTGGCATTTTACAGAAAATCCGATTTAGGTTTAACTGCTGGGTTTCGAAATTTTAACACCCAAACTAATCATATTGGAGAACTAAACAATGCTGGAATCACGAACTTTGGTTTTTCTAATTTTCATTTTGTTTTTGCTGATGATAATGCTTCTGATGGCGACGTCTTAAAAGGTTGGGCTTTTGGTATTGGCTTTAATCAATTAGATAATTATTACAGAAGAACTGAAGCATCTGCTTTCAATAAATATAATACTATTGGAGATTATTATGTACTTCAAGCTGGTAATTCTTCTGTAAACCAATTAGATACTAATAGTTTGCCTTATTTAGCATTTGATTCTTATTACATAGACACCGTTAATGGTTTAGAGAATGCTTGGGCTCCCATTGTAGATGGTAATATGCAACAAAATTATAGTCGTAAAGAAACGGGCAGAATGAACTCTTGGGAATTTAATTTGGGTTTTAATGTAAATGATAAACTTTATATTGGTGGCTCTTTGGGGGTTGTAGATGTTAGATATACTTCCAGTGAAATTTTAAGAGAGGCAGATACTAAAAATCTTTATGATACTCTTTTAGCAAATTTTGATAGAATCAATATAAGTAGTTTTGAGCAAAGATATACTTTTAGTACCAGAGGCGTTGGGGTGAATGGTAAACTCGGTATTATTTTTAGACCCACTGATGCATTCAGATTAGGTTTAGGCGTACAAACACCTACTGCATTTAATTTAAGAGATTCTTACCAAGTAGGTATGACTATGACTCAAGATGGCGGTGCTCAATACAATAAGGAAAGTGCAGAGGGGATATTTCAATATCGTCTTAGAACGCCATTTCGTTTAACTCTAGGAGCATTGGGTATTATTGAAAAAATGGGTTTGGTTTCAGTTGATGTTGATTATATGGATTATTCTCAAGCTAGTTTGAGTGATAATTTGAACAGTGGAACTTTTGTAGCGGCTAATCGCGCTGTAACCAAATTAGGAAACTCAAGTGCAATTAACTTTAGGGTGGGTGGCGAATTAAGAAGTAACGAATATTATTTAAGAGGTGGTTATGCAAATTATGCCTCTTTTTGGAACGCTGAAGGAGAGAAATATGATGATTTATCTACTTATGATGGTATGAATGGTACTTTTCAAGTGAAAAATTATCGTTCTACGAGGCAAGCATTTACTTTGGGTGGTGGTTATAGAGTAGAAGAGTTTTATTTAGACTTAGCCATTGTTTATCAAATGGACCATTTAAAATATAATTTATATGAAATGCCAGTAAATGCAGCTAGTTTGGGTTGGGGGGTAAGTCCAGTAATCTTACAAAAAAGAACTCAAATTGGTATGATTTTTACTTTGGGATTCAGATTCTAAAATTATTCTTAATTCTATACACTGAGCGATGTATTCTGAATCATTCATCGCTCTTTTTTTGTATCAAAAATTAACTTTTTTATGATACAAAAAAATCAGAATATTTCTGAGCAACTTTTGCTAAATTGATTTCATTTAAAATTCTATCTTGGGCTTTCTTACCCATTTCTTGAGCTTTTTTGGGATTTTCTATAAAAAATTCCATGTAATTTTTTAGTTCTTGTTGAGTCTTATAAATAAAACCCGTTTCATTATGAATTACTAAATCTTTTTCTGTACCATCTGCATAAGTACAAATAACAGGTTTGGCAAAAGTCATAGCATCATTAATGGCTAATCCTCCTGCTCCTGTTAAAACAAATACATCGCTGATTTTAAATTTATTGGCTAATAAATTGTAATCATATATTCCACCAGCAAAAATGATTTTTTCTTTAAGAGAAAAATTTTGTGTAAGGGATTTTAAATTTTCCAGTTCGGGACCCGTACCAACAATTAGTAATTCAATATCTTTATGTTTCAAACATAACTCAGAAAATGCTTCTATCAGTAGATCAACTTTTTTCCATTTTACAAGCCTACCCACAAAAATAAATCTAAACTTTTCTTTGGGTTCATTGGGTTGATTTAAAGCCCATTTATAAGCATCCAATAATTTTTGAGTATCACCAGAATTATAGGTAACAATTACATTTTGAGGGTTTACACCATAAGTTTTTAATATATCAGGGGCTTCTGAAATATAACAAAAATGAAATTGCGAAGCATTAAAAAGATATTTATTTAACTCTTTGAGAATGAAAAACTTTAATTTCTTTTTCCAACCAATAGCTTTTTCAACGTTTAACTCTTCATCAAAAACACCTATTTCAGAATAAAATTTCATTGCTTCGTGGTATTTTGGAATCTGGTAGGGTATATGTTTTAAACCCCACCGAATTCCTTTTTTTTTCAAATAGTTTCTTAAAGAAAAGTTAAAAGCAATTTGAATCACATAAGGCCAGCATGTAACCAAATAATTGGGCTCAAAATTTTTAATAATTTCTTCTAAACCAATTAAATATTCCTTTTGAGAAAGCCAATGTTTTTTCTGAGCTACTTTTTTGATTTCAAATTGTGCATCTGAATACTCTTGGTAAACATTTTTACCTTGAGTAATTTGAGAACTTTCAGGAAGAACTACCAAAATAGTAATTCCATTTTTGCATATTTGATTTAAAAGAGCAATCAAATAAGGAGGCAAAGCATAAAAAGTAAATAATACTTTAACTTTGCTCATGAGTTTTTTGTTCCTTCAAAAAGAAATACCCTCCTATAATCAATAGCAAAATCATAATTCCAGAACCTATGTAAGAAAGCATTTCCCCTAACTTTACGTCTTCTGGTTCAAATTTAAACTCAATGGTATGTTCTCCTTTAGGAACATTTAATCCTCTTAGAACAAAATTGGTTTGTAATATGGGTACTTCTTTACCATCAATAAATGCTTTCCAACCACGATTGTAATAAACCTCTGAGAATACAGCAAAACGATCCTCACGGGATCGAGATTTATATTTTAGATAGTTATTATCAAATACTTGAACTTCAATAATTTCTGAACTATCTAGTGCAGTATTTGAATAATTTTGTAATAAGGCTTTATCTTTATTTTCAATCACGGCTTTATTTCTTGTATCTAAACTATTTAAAGTGTCTAATGCTTCATCTGGTGTATTCACTACAAGTACATCATTCACAAACCAAGCGGCTCCATTATTCATGGTATTTAAGTAAATTACTTCACCATCTTGTGTTTTTTGAATGGCTACATATTGAGGAGAATTTAAAGGTTTTGAGGTAATCAAATATTTTGTGTTTAGCATATTAATTACATAAGGATTTAATGTACTAGCTAAATGTTTTTCGATCATTTGTTGGTATCGTTTAATTTTAGCTGCATTATAACCTCCTATAGAACGTAAATGATATACAGTTCTACCATCATTAAATGGGTTTCTATCTAATGGGAATACCCTAAAATAGGATTTATCGTTTTGAGATAAAAAGTCATCAGCTTCACGAGCTTGAAAATTCATTTGGTATTCTTTTTTAGGAGTATAAGAATCGTTATTCAGGTATCTACGGCTTAAAGTATATAAATCTAAGAAGGTTAAAACTGCAAAAGAAAACATAACAGCTTTTACGTTTTGGATGGAACCTTTTACATAAGCCCATAAGATTCCACCCATAACCAATAAGAAAAATAAACTTCTTAATGCGTCAGCTTTCATCATAGCTTCTCTATCTTCTCGCAAAGCATTCATGATATTATCTACTAACGCTTTATTACCTTGGGTCATACCCATTAATTGATTTTGGAATTCAGTATCTTGGGCATTGGAAAAATCCCCAAACAAAATGCTAGGCATTAACCATAAAATTGCAATTATTCCAATAGGAATTCCAAAAGCATAATATAGTTTTTTTAATTTTTCTTCTTTAGAAACTTGTTCATTATCTTTTAAAAACTCAATAAGTCCTAAAATAGCTAAAATGGGAATGGCTAATTGAGCAATGACTAACATTGAAGATGGGACACGGAATTTGTTATAAAGAGGTAAATAATCAAAGAATAAATCTTTAAAACGATAAGATTCGCTTGGTTCACCTGCGATAGCTAAAACCAATAAACTGCCTCCCAAACCAACTGCTGTTCCGTAAGCATCGGAAGAAATTTGTAGATTTTTAGGTTTAAAATAAGCAATAGCGGGTAATGCTAAAATGACGAATGCTTCAGTAACAGAAAAGCTATTTTTTCCTAAAGCAAGCAATAGTGAGAGTAGTGTAGCATAAAGTAAAGGAAATTTCAAACCACTGGGAACTATGTAAAGAGCTAAAATTGCCAAAGCCAAAATAATAATACCACTATAATAAGGACCAGAAGTAAAGGATTGGTCCCCCCAGTAAGTGGGCCAACGCTTCAAAATTTCTAAAGCATTTGGAGTAACTTGGCTTAAAACTTTAAATGAAGCAGAATTTTTCCCTAATTCTGAACCTGAAGCTCCACCAACTGCATTGGGAATCAAAAATGTAGATAGTTCAATACGCCCTTGAGACCAAGCGTAAGCATAATCTTTATCTAAACCCCCTGTTTTGAGTTCTTCTTTGGTGCTAGCTAATTCTGATGCACCACGAATAGAAAGCTTTTGATATTGATACAATGGATATAAGTTATTGGCATTGATTATTAACGATAAAATAGCCATGATACCCGCTAAGCCTGAAGAAATTATAAAGTTCTTTAAATCTTTTTGTTTAACTGCTTGAATACCATAATAAATAACCAAAGGTAGTGCTACAAATAACAAGTAATATGTCATTTGGACGTGCGCTGCATAAACTTCTAGTCCTAAGGTTATAAATAAAAAGATTGAACCTAAAATCCATTTTTTTTGATAAAGCCAGATTAGACCTGCTATTACACCGGGTGCGTACATAAGGGCATAAATTTTTTGATAGTGTCCAGCTTCCATGATGAGAATATGGTATGTAGTTAGTCCATAGGCAAATGCTCCTCCCATACTTATCCATGGGTCTATATTTAAGGATCTTCCTAAAAAGAAAAACATCGTCATTCCAAGAAACATAATCCCGATGGGGTGGGGAAGACCTAAATCTAATCCAATTTTTAAATATTGAATTAAATTTCCTGAATAATTTGCTGAAATCGTGTAGGTTGGCATACCACTAAACATAGTTGTACTCCAATAGGGCTCTTGTCCATTGTGATTTTTCCTAAAATCTTCTATATTTTTGGACATGCCTTGTACTAATATAGTATCAGACTGTTGTAATACTTTTTTATTCAGTAAAGGACTAAAATAAAAAATGGAAATCACGAAAAATATTGCAATTGCAATAAGGCTTTGTTTTGTTTCTGTTTTTTTTAAAAAATCTATAATTGACATGTTACCAAGTTTCTAATTGATTCACTCCGTTTTTTTGGAATTGATATATTTTAATGGATTGATTACTGTTAGATTGCCCAAAATAATAATTTTGATTATAACCTTGAAAGGCTTTAATATTTTGAAAACTTTCTTTCCATGATTTTCTTTTGTATTTTTCAACCAAAGCATAAGACAATATTTCCCAAATATCTAACCCTTGATAAAAATTTTGGTTGGGTATAATCTTATAATGGTTTATGATTTCATTATGAATTTTTTCTTTTTCAATTAACTTATTATTTGGGTCATAGAATTGAGTAAATATGGTTGAAAAGTAAAACCACTTTTTTCCATCAATACGATTAAAATTTTTTATATCATTGATAGTCAGTAAAGTGAATTGGGTGGTGTCAGAACGTGTTATTTGGTTAATGATTAACTCAAAATGTTCTTGTTTTTGAACATTCATAAAAACAGCATCTACCAATACTAAAGTATCCAAACAAACTTTAACAATTTGATTTAAAGAATTTTGCCAATTTCCATGTTCAAAATAATGAATGTTTAAATTTATTTTTGATTTTTCTAATTCTTGTTTGAAAATTTCAGAGGATTTTTTTCCATCAGGAGTATCATCAAAAATTCCAACAATATTTTTAAATTCCGATTTATTGGCAATCCATTTTGCTAAAACAGCAGTTTGGTTAGATAAAGTAGCATTTTGTAGAAAAGTAAAGTTTTTACTTACAGCTAGATTTTCATTATTAGCAAAAGGAACGATTTGCAAAATTCCATTTATTTCACAATATTGAGATAAAATTTGTGTATTAGAAGCTATAAATTCTCCAATGATTATTTGAGGTTTAAATTCGGCTAAATCTTTTTTTATTAACTGTTTAACAAAATTACTATCTCTTTGAGAATCAAAAGTTCTAATTACAACTTTTTGTATATTGGGCAAATTCTTGTTTTTTAAGCCATATTCAAGCCCATACAAAAACTCTAAAGCATATTTATTAATCAATTTGACGGCTTGAGAACTATCGGAGTATTCATTGGTATTAAAGGGTAAAACGACAGCTACTTTCAAAGTATCATTCCATTTTTCAATATTTTCATTGGAATTTCCATATTGTAAATCTTTAATTTTTTTTAAATTCAAAGTTAAAGGATACTTTTTTTCATATTCATTCAAAAATTCATTCAGTTTGTCTTTTTGTTTTTCTAAATGGTATTGATAAGCTAATGCCTCAGCAACATAAGTTTTATAGGTTGAACGAACTTTTTCATAATAATTTTCCAAGAAAAAAATTCTAGAACCATATAAAAAACTCAAAATGGAATTTTTGATATCTTCTTTTAGAGTTTTGTTTGAAGTTTTTTCTTCTAGATCCATCAATAAATAAAGCCCACCTTCTCTGCTTGCAACAGTGGTTTGAGCCAACATACACAAACCTTTATGATAAATGGCTTCTTCTTTATATTTAGAATCTGGTTGTTTATCTATATTTTTTTGAAAATGTTTAATTGCCTGTTCGTAATCTTTCTTATGAAAATAAGATAAACCCGCATAAAAGTAAGAAGGATCATGATAGGGAGTTTCGTATAAAACAAAAACTTTTTTAAATTCTGTTAAAGCAAAATCATAATTTCTAGATTCAAATTCTGAAAAACCATTTTTAAAAAATGCCTCGGCTCTTTTTTCAGGAGATTGAGGTTGAGCATATATATTTAATAAATTTAGAAACAAGAATGTATAAATATAAAGGAATTTCATTGGATTTTCGATGCAAAAATACATTTTTTTTGTTAGCATAAACATTCAAAATTTGAGTATGCAAAATCCAGTCCTAAATTTATTTTCATATCCTTTTTTGAGAATGTACTTGGAGTTTTAAATTAATTACTGTTTTTGATTGATAGTAGAATAAGTGTTCATGCGGGAAGGGTCTGTGGTTTCTGCAGCTCTTAAAAATCTTTGCTTGAGCTCAGGAAATGCGTTTTTTAAAATATTAACAAGTTCTTGGTTTTTGGTTTCAAAAAATACTTGAGTTAAAAAAATGTTAGGATTTTGTAAATGAACTTTTTGGATATCTTCTATTGCTTCCACGATTTTTTCTCTTCCAGCGTTTACATCGCTTTCCATTTTATCTAGACCCTCTCTATAGTATTTATATATAGCTGTTCTAAAATTTTTATAAGAATTATTCAGTAAATTTTCTACTAACCAATATCTATTTCTACGACCATCACCATCAAAAGCTCTCCAACCACTTTCTCCTGAAGAAGCTGCTAAGTTAATCATATTTAAAGCTCTATTAAATTGTGAAGTACCACCTAATGGTGAAAAACTATCATAATCCATTCCTAAAATTACAAAGGCATAAAAGTTTAGTAGGGTTACTAAGTTATTTTCATAATTGGTTTCTGAAAATATTAAATTTTGAGTTGGTAAATAATTGAAATTAAAGGTTTTATCTTGATAATTAAAGGTTACAGTTTCAAATGTTGAATTATAAACAGGTCTTGTTGCTTGAATGGTTGCATTGGCTTCAAATCTATCTGGAGAAGGTAATCCTGTAATTACTAAATTGATAATACATTTAATTCTTTCGTTAGGCTCAAAATTATGGTTAGTCCATTTTCTGTTGTTCATATATTGTGTAATATCTTGCTGCAACTGATTCAAAATATTACGATCAATTCCAGTTATTCCAGGTGCTTGTATATTTACTCTACAGAAAAGTTCTTGATTATAAGCGTTTTGAACTATAAACCAAAAACAAATTATGCCAATAATCACTTTCATAACCACAAATTTACTAACTTAACGAAGAAATAAAAAAAATATTTTATGATTAGTAATTAGGTTTTGGGAATCATTAAAGAAAAAAAATTAATTTTTAAATTTTTTTGTCGTTTAACAAACATTTAAGTTTTAATACTCCAGCAACACTCAACGAATCTGTAATCTGACCTTCCATAACTTTTTCATATAATAAATCAAAAGGAATTTTTTGAACTTCTAACTGTTCAGTTTCTTCAGGTTGTGATTGAGTAAAAGATAAATCTCGTGCAACGAATACATATCCAACTTCATCAGAAACAGAGTTAGACAAGTGCATTTTTAGAATCAGGTCCCATTGATTGGCAATTATTCCGCATTCTTCTAATAATTCTCGTTTTGCCGAATCTAATATAGGTAAATCTTTTTTTCCGCCTCCTTCAGGTATTTCCCAAGAATATTCATTTAAAGGAAATCGATATTGCCCTACAATCCAAGTATTAAAGTTTTCATCTAAAGGAATAATTCCAATGGCAATATTTTTAAAACTTACAACACCATAAATTCCATTACCACCACTAGGATTAATTACTTGATGTTCTGTTAAATGTATCCATGGATTTTGATAAATGGAATTGGAAGATAAAATTTTCCATGGATTTTTCATAATAGTGGTGGTCAGAGAGGGAATCGAACCCCCGACACAAGGATTTTCAGTCCTTTGCTCTACCGACTGAGCTATCTGACCAATTCAATTTGAGACTGCAAAATTAGATAATAGAATTTTACACTGCAAATATATTTTGGTTTTTTTTTATAACTATCTAATTAACAATAGGAAAAAAAATAAATATACCCAAAGGAAGTCTAAAAAATGCCAAAATTTAGCACATAATTCTAAAGCGTAATAATTGTTTTGATGAAAATAATACTTTAATGATTTGACAGTAACCCAAATCAAAAATACAATAGCACCAATCATGTGCACCAAGTGCATTCCTGTTAAAATGTAAACAAAGGATTCTGAGGGATTCCCTACTAAATGAACCTGTATTCCAACGAGTTTTTGCCATCCAATAAATTGAGTAAATGCAAATCCAATTCCCAAAATTAAAGTAATAATGAGATAAGTACTAATTTTGGTAATTTCATTTTTTTTAGCGGAGTTTAATGCTAGATGATGAGTAGCTGAACTCATTAAAATCAAAATTGTGCTTAACCAGAATACTGTCGGTAATTCAAAAAACCTCCAATTTCCTTCTGCTTTTCTTACAATATATGCACTTGTAAGCCCTGCAAAAATCATAATCACGGAAATAATGTATAAGTACATTAACATTTTTCCAGCTTTTAAGCGTTTATTATCTTCTGATGCAATCATATTTTGTCAATATAAAATGTTATTAAAACGGTTGGTAAGTAAAAAAATGAACCAAACATCAATTGTAAAGCTGATTGTCTTGTTCTTTTTAATAATAAATTAACGGATTGATATATGAAAATAGTTCCAGTTATAAGTGCAATTATAAAATATAAAATTCCAACAACACCATAAGTATAAGGAAGTAAACTAATGGGTACAAGAACTATGGTATAAATTAAAATTAGCAATGCTGAGGATAAATCTCTACCCCCTTTTGAAGGCAAAAGATGTAGCCCCGCTTTTTTATAATCATCAAATGCAACCCATGCTATTGCCCAAAAATGAGGAAATTGCCAAAAAAATTGAATTGCAAATATAAACCATCCTGTAATATCTAATTGATTAGTTGCGGCAATATATCCAATTAATGGAGGAAATGCTCCAGGGAATGCTCCTACAAATACAGAAAAACTAGTTTTTTGTTTCAAAGGTGTATATATGTAAGCGTACATTATTAAAGATATCATGGAAACTAAGGCACTTTTTAAATTTAAAAAATACGCTAACAAAAAGAATCCTAAAATACCAGTATATAATGCAAAGTGTTGAGCTTGTTTTAAACTTAACTTTCCTAAAGGTAATGGACGATTTTGGGTTCTTGTCATTAAGCTATCTAATTCTACTTCATGAATTTGATTTAGTGTATTAGAAGCAACGGTGATTAATAACCCACCTAAGCTCAAAATCATGGCATTTATTAAATCAAATTGTTTACTACCAATACAAAATCCCAAAAATGCAGATAAAATCACAAATGATGATAGCCTTAATTTTCCAAGTTCAATGTAGGATTTAATAAATTCTTGCACGTGATTTTTATGAATTACTTTGCTCATAAAGTTGCAAATATAGTTATCATTTTAGGTTCTTGCAAATACTTTTTTTGTAACTTTGGCATTCTAATTGCGTATAAATATTATCAAACATTACAATTTATGAAAAAGTGGAGTTTCATTTTTGGATTTTGTCTTATGCTTTATAGCAATTTATTTGCTCAAAAGCAAGTACAAGCCGCTCCTGATGGTTTACCAATGATTTGGATTGAAGGTATTGAAATTGTTGCTAAAGCTCCCTCCAAAAAAGTAATTCGGGAATCCATGAGAAAACAACAAGAATACCACCGTTTGGTTTATAATGTAAGAAAAGTATATCCTTATGCTTTGATTGCTAGCGATATTTATAAAAAAATTCAATCTGAAATTCAATGTTTGGACTCCAAAGCAGATAAAAGTGCTTATTTTAAAAAACGTGAAAAAGAATTGTTTGCTAGATGGGAGGAAGAATTGAAAAATCTTTCTGTTCATCAAGGGAGGCTTTTGGTACTTTTAATAGATAGGCAACTTCATCAAACTACTTTTGATATTATTAAAGATTTGAAAAGTTGGCGTTCCGCAATTTTTTGGAATATGGTTGCTAAATTTTTTGGTTCTAACCTTAAAGAAGATTACGAACCTAATGGCAAACATAAAGATATTGAATTTATTATTAAAAGAGATTTTGAAAATTCTTAAAAAATTTAAGGCTACTTTTTGTAGCCTTTTTCTTTAATCTTTTTTGCCTTGTGGTGCAATCTGCTTAACGTCCTTTGTAGGGTTTGTGGTGGTATTGCCGTTGGTACTATTAACTTTTACATTGTTGTTATTAACCTTAATTTGTTTAACATCTTTTTGACCTTCAACAGCTTGTACTTTTACATTACCATTATTTTGCTGAATTTTTGTTCCATTTACAGTGGTTTGTTTTACACCGTTTTGCTGACCATAAGCTACATGTGTAGCTAAAAATATTCCAAAAATTAAAACGATTTTTTTCATAAAATTAAATTTTAAATTCTATGCAAACATAAAGGATTTATTTTTAATTACCAAATAAATTTAAAAAAATATTTACTTTTTTTGAATTTTTATTCTGTCCCTTCTCTTTAATGGATTGTTCAAAATAAACAGCCATAAAACCTCAACAGTTTTTAGTTTTAATGTAGAGTCAAAATCTTTGTTGTGTAGTTGTAAATTAGAACCAACATCATGTTGTTGAGTTTTGGCTTTTCGTAAAAAATCTCAAAGGTTTCATACAATAAACACTTGGTTTTACAAACTGAAGGGGTTGCCGATGAAATATTCATTATTCATAATGTTACTTTTGTATATCAAAACAATCATTAAAATTTGATAAAATGAAAAAATCATTAATTTTTCCTTTTGTTTATCCGTATTTACGCAAGTGCAGGTGCAAAACGCAGACCACACATGGAGGAGGAACTTTTGATGTTTTTGTTACAAAGTTGAACAGCACGGGTACAGTATTGATATATTCCACCTATATTGGAGGGAGTAGTTATGAGGAGGGTTATAGCATCGTCATAGACGGCAGTGGGAATGTGTACGTGACGGGAAATACAAATTCCACCGATTACGACATTACCGCAGGGGCGTTTAAGACCACACATGGCGGAAATTCTGATGTTTTTGTTATGAATCTAGGCTTATCAGGAAACGCATCAGTTGATGCTATCTCTCAAGATGTAAAGGCATTTTCCATTTACCCCAATCCTAATAATGGTAACTTCTTCATCCAATCCGATAAACCTGCCATTTTTGAACTAACGGACATCATGGGCAAACTTATTAATACTTATGAGTGCGGCGGGTGAAATACTAGGTAATTATTATAAAAATACAAAAAAATTAAAAAAATCAGCAAAATATCAAAAACTAAATTTT
>CAZBPK010000133.1:0-14547 GCA_964493765.1 uncultured Bacteroidia bacterium
ATATCTTAATTCACGCATCTACAATATATTATTAACCAGTTCTTTAATTTTTTCTAATGCATCTTTCATTTGAACTACAATTTTTTGAATATGAAATTCATTGGCTTTTGAACCCATAGTATTTATTTCGCGTCCCATTTCCTGAGCAATAAATTGTAATTTTTTTCCGATAATATCTTCTTTTTCAACAGTTTCTCTAAAATATTGAATATGAGATTGTAAGCGAATTTTTTCTTCATTAATATCAAATTTTTCTAAATAAAAAATAAGTTCTTGTTCAAATCGTTCAGGAGTAATATTAAGTTCAGAACCGTATTCCTTGAAAGCATTTTTTAACTTATTTTTTAAATTTTCAATTCTTTCGTTTTCAAAAAGTTGAATTTCCGGAATTAAATTTTCAATCAATTGAAGCTGATAAAAAATATCTTCATGCAAAGCTTTTCCTTCATTTGCACGAGAAATTTTCAAGTTTTCAATGGCTAAAAGCAAAGCTTTCTCTGTAATTTCCCATTCTTCTTCACTCACTTTTTGGTCGCTATCTAAAAATACATTAGGAACTTGCAATAAAGAAACCAAAGAAATTTCATTTTCTAGCTGCAACTCATTTTGGATTTCTGTAAGTTCTTTAAATAATGATTTGATATAAGTTTTGTTGATATTGTTAGAAGACTCTACTATGTTAACTTTACTTTGGACTTTGATGGTTGCAGTAACTTTACCTTTATTAAGGTGAGTATTCAAAATATTGCGAACTTTAAGTTCTTCTTCTGAATAATATTTGGGAAGCTTAAGAAAAAAATCCTGATTTTTATTATTAAGAGATTTTAATTCAACATAAATTGAAAAATAGTCGTTTTCTAAGGTGGCACTTCCATAGCCAGTCATGGAATAAATCATAAGTTAATTAGCTATATTAAAGGAACTGTTTACATCTTTATTTTTATAAGATAAAGCGTAAGTATATTTCCCAGCCTTAAACTTTTTGGTATTTACTTTAATGGATTGGGTTTTACCTTTTTCAATTTTGTTGATGATATATTGGTCTTGAAAAACTATTTTATTATCCTGATTAAAAATACGAAGTTCTACCATACCAGAGAAATTGATATTGTAAAGGATAGAAAGGTTACCCGGTGTAACTTCATGTTTTACGACTTCAATTTGAGGTTTAATTTTGGGTAAAATATAACCTTCCTTTGATTGATTTTGTGAATACAAAAACAAATTCATAAAAAGGAAAAACAAAAAAATAGAATACTTCATAAATTTTCCATTGAAATTAAACATGCTGTAAAAATACAAAAAAATATTATGAATTCGCAATTATAAAGTAAAGTTCAATAAAATTGAAATTATTAAAAATTTTTCAAAAATAAGAGTTTATGAATCAAGTGAATAAATTAAAATTCTTTTTTTGATGAGTCAATATTATGTGTAAATTTGCAGAAAATAAAAAGTTCAATTTATGAAAAAAATTTTAGCATTAACACTTCTTTTATGCTTGTCAATTCAGAGTTTAAAAGCACAGGTTTTAAAGACCATCAGCGAAATTCAAACTTCTGGTTCTTTTACAACTTTTACAGCCAATTGCGATACTTCTTTATTGAAAGGACAATTGGTGAAAGTAAGAGGAGTTGTAATGAACGATCCTAATAAATGGTATCAAGCTACAGCAAATTACAGCTTTTGGATTCAAGAAAAAGGACAAAATGGACCCAAAACAGGGTTACAAATTCGTTTACAACAAGGCTCTGCACATGGTGCCTCTACTGGTGTAACAGGTCTTGTAGAAGGTATGGAAGTAGAGGTACAAGGCAAAGTAGATTATTTTAATGGCGAAACTCAGATTGCCTTAGATACTACGGTTTCAATAACGATTTTAAGTTTAGGGAATGCTATCGCAGCACCTCCCGTAGTGAACATTTCAACCTTGAATCAAGGGGCTGTTACAGGAACTAGCCAATCCGCATTAGTTTCCGGTGAAGAATGGCAGGGTTCTTATGTAGAACTCCAAAACGTTACAGTGGTATCTGTTAATAGTTCAACAACAAGAGGCAACTTTACAGTTAAAGATGCAAATAATAACCAAATTGTGATTTTTGATGCCCATAATGATATGCGTCTAAGCCAAAATGGTTGGGTTAAACCCACAGTTGGAACAACTTATACCTCCATCAAAGGTATTGTTTACCATAGAAACTTTTTGGCTTCAGGGGGACAAAATAATTTTGAGTTACATCCTTGGAGATTATCTGATTTAACGATTGGTTCTGCCCCTCCAGATATTCAATCAGTTACAAGAAATCCTGCATGTCCTAATCCTGCGGGTTCGGTTACTGTAACGGCTACGGTTGTTCATCCTGCGGGTACTCCTATTAGTTCTTGTGTTCTAAAATATGCCGTAGGCGCCTCTAACCTTACCTATCAAACAGTCAACATGACAGAAACTACTCCAGGAACATGGCAAGGAACTATCCCTGCTCAAGCGAATGGTGCTTTTGTTCATTATTATGTTGAAGCTACTGATGCCAATAATCTAAAAGATACTTACCCTGCTTTCACTCCTGCTTCTTATCGTGTCAATGCTAACGGCTGTACTATTTCCGATATACAATACGTTGCTCCTGATATTATTAAAGGAAACTCTAAATGGTATGAATCAGGCTATCAAGGTTTAACTGTAACAGGAGTAAAAGGTGTAGTAACAGCATCTGCGAATGATTTAGGTTATATTTATATTCAAGAAGGTGGAAAAACTGCTTGGGCAGGTATTCAAGTCATTGGAGATGCTACTGTTAATAATTTACAATTAGGAGACTCCGTTTCTGTGAGTGGAGAAGTATATGAATATTTTGGATTAACACAAATTCGTAATGCTACAGCTACGAAATTAGCTACTAATGTTTCTTATTCTCCAATTACTTTGCCAATATCTACTTTCAATGATACTATGAGTGTTCAAAACGAAGCTTACGAAAGCATGCTCATACGATTCGCTGAACCCAATCTTGCAGTAGTTAATCCCAAAGTGGATATTTCTTTGAATAGCAATTTAGGGGATTACAGAATAGGCACAGACGTTTTTGACCCTAATCGTGGAATCCGAGTTTTAGCAGGAAGACAAACCAACAGCATTTTCTCTTCTTTAAATGTAGCTTATGTAAATGACCTTACTTGGCAAGTTACCGATGGTGCTATGAATGTAAGTCCTTATGTAGTAGATAATGAGACCATTTTAGATGAATTCCAAGGCATTTTAACTTACGCATGGAACTACATTAAATTATTGCCTCGTATGAGTAGTGACATGGTTAATGTAAGACAATCAGGAACTTCTTCCTCTACAGCATTTAACCAAACTTTTATTGTTTATCCTAACCCTGCTATAAATGAATTAAATATCCAATTTTCTCAAAATGAAAATGGAATAGTTTCTATTTTAGATATTACAGGTAAAGAGTTAATTTCTCAAACTGTTAATGGAAATCAAATTTCTTTCCAAGTTGAAAATTTAACTAACGGAGTTTACTTTGTTAAACTACAAACTTCAAAAGGTTCTTCTGTTGCGAAATTTATTAAAAATTAATTTTTAAACCTATATAAAACATAAAAAGGACTGATTTTTCAGTCCTTTTTGTGTTTTATGAATAGGGTTTAAATTATGAGAGAAACCCTTAGCGTTGCTAGGAATTTATGCGTGAGGGATGGGTAGGGTTTAGCACTGCCTTTTAACGCTTTTGAAAAAAGAGGAAAAAGGATTGCCGAAGCGATAGCGAAGCCCGAAGCAGCCCGACCCGAACATAGTGAGGGACACGCCCAAATCACTAAATTATTTACCCATATACATAAAAGAGTCTAGAAATTGAGTGGCTTTTGTTTTATCTAAATCCTTAGCACTATAGTTAATCTGATAAAAATAATCATTCACAAAAAATAATCTTGTAATACCATACAAACCATTAGAAAGTTTGTATTCAATTTCCTCACCAAATAATTCATTTCTTGAAAAATAGGGTTTTTCATCAATAATTGTGCCTTGAGCAGATTTAAAGAAGTTCGTTTTGAATAAATCAATGGTATTCTTTTTTTGAGCAGCACCATCATTGGATTTAGCATAAACAACATATTGGATTATTTGCTCAGAATAATCAGTATACTCCACTTTTTTTACCACGGAATTCACATTTGAAGGGGTAGGTTTTGCATTAAACACTGCAGAAAATTTTCCCTCACTACTTACAAATGGAAATTGTGCTTTTAAATTTAGAAAATTGAAAACACAAAATAAGATAATCAAAACAATTTTTCTCATGATTTTTTAAAATTAATGTTCAAATTTAGAGTTTATTTAATCATAACGATTAGGCTTGAATGAACAAATTTATGAAAGCAAGTAAAAAATTTATGAAAGATTAATAAAAAGCAATGAAAAAAGCCTTACAAGTTTTTGTAAGGCTTTTGCGGTCTGGACGGGACTCGAACCCGCGACCCCAGCAGTGACAGTGCTGTATTCTAACCACCTGAACTACCAGACCATTTATTAAAAGTGATGCAAATTTCCGACTATTTTCACTATCTTCCAAATTTATTTTGTATTATTTTTTCAACTTACTGAATATCAAGTTTAAATTTTTTATTTACTGATGAAAATTATATAAAGCTTCAATGGGATTTTTTACTACTTGATAAAAATTCCCATTCCATTCTTTAACAACTTCTTTTAAAATATCTTCAAAAGCATTAGCAACGGAACCCGTAAAAGCAATAGGCAAGTCATGAAAACCTTCGTACCTAGAAGCTTGATGATTTAAAAATTCACGAAAACTATCTTTTACGATTCTTTGTACATCCATTAAATGTATATTTTGGGATAAAAAAGGAGTAAATTGAGCAATCATTAAATTAGGTTCTTTTGAGCTATGTAGTTCATTTAAAAATTGTGATCTATCTAAATTATATTGATTGGTAAATATCTGAGTTGTTTCTGATAAGAGTTCACCGTAAAAATAAGATTTTAAGAACTTTTTTGAAATATGGGTAGAGGAACCCTCATCACCCAAAAAAAAACCTAATGAAGGGATATTGGCAATGATATTTTCACCATCATATAAACATGAGTTAGAGCCTGTACCTAAAATACAAGCAATTCCTTTTTGATTACTTAATAATGCTCTTGCTGCTCCTAATAAATCATGTTCAATGTAAATTTGTGAAATAGGGAAAAATAGCTTTAGAGCATTATAAATTATATCATTTTTTTGAGGGTTTGAGCAGCCACTTCCATACCAAAAAATTTCTGAAGTATCATAAAACTGGGTTAAAAAATCTATATGTTTTCTTAGCTCTAAAGTAATTTCATGGGTTTTATGATAAAATGGATTAAAACCTTTTGTGGTTAATTTGGAGCCTGAAGGAAAGTGAATCCAATCAGCTTTAGTAGAACCACTATCAATCACTATAAATGATTTTTTCATCTAATGTCTCTAAATATTAAAAACTTTTTCAGCAATATGAATTAAAAGACCCACTGTGCCACCCACTAAAGTACCATTAATACGAATGAATTGTAAATCTCTACCTACTTGTAATTCAATTTTTTCTGATACGTCTTCGTCCCAATTGGATACAGTATGGCTAATATAATCGGCAAACCATTGTTTATTTACTTGAATAACAGAAACAATTTTATCTTTTATCCAGTTTTCTATTTTCAAAATATTATCTTTATCCGCTAAAGTTCTATTGGCAAAAGCAATGATACTATTATAAATATGGACTTTCAAAACAGATTCTTTAGAGGTTAAGTCTTTCATGATTAGGTCTTTAATGAATGTCCATATTCTTGAAGTATAATTTTGAACAATAGCATTTTGCATAAAATCTTGTTTAAGAAGTTCTGATTTATTTTTTAATTCTTCAGAATTTTTTAATTTGAAAATCAATTCTAAACTTACTTTTTGAAACTCTTCACGAATGGGATGTTTAGAATCTTTTTTGATATTTTCAATCCATTCAATAATTGCTTCAATAAAAGCTTTAGTGTACATATCATCAATGGAAGAAGGAATAATTTTGGGGCTTTTATCACGAACTTTGGTATAAATCCATTTTAAATTCTGGGGGTCTTTTAGGTATTCAGATAACTGCTGAACAATTTTTAATAAAAATTTTTGATGTTCTTCTTTGGCAACTACATAATTTAAAATTTCAGAACCTAGATAAGCTAAATCAACACCATCTAAAAAATCATGAACTTGTTTTTTTAGGATTTCATTCATTTCGTCTTCATCTAGGGAATAAATAAGTTCAGGTAAAAATTGAGTAATTTGCTTGGTTACAAATTGAGCATTTTCTTCTTCTTTTAACCAAATTAGGGAACCTTCTAAGAAATGCCAATTTTCTAGTTTTTCATTTAAAGTATCTTTGGATAAAAAGTTATCAGTTACAAATCTTCCAAGACCACGACCAATGGATGCTTGATTTTTGCGTATTAAATTGGTATGAGGGATTGGCAAACCTAAAGGGTGTTTAAATAAAGCAACTACAGCAAACCAATCTGCCAATGCACCTACCATTCCAGCTTCTGCAAATGCTCTTATATACCCAACTACTGGATGTAACCATAAAAAACCACTGGTTATAAAAAATAATATTGCCATACCTATTAAAAGACCAGTAGCAAAACGCTTCATTTTCAGAAGCTCTTTCTTACCATCATCCATTCTCTATCAATTCAATTCGCAAAGTAAAAGACTTTTTTTTAAAATTTCAAAAAAGATTGAAAACTTAAATTTTTGATTTACTTTTGCACCTATGATTTACCAGATTCTTAAATCCTATTTATTTCAATTGGAACCTGAAGCTGCTCATGAAAAAACTTTTCAAATGATGTCTCAAATCTCCAATTCTAATTTGGGTAAAAGTATTTTAAAAACTTTGTATTCTTATGAAAATCCAAAACTTCATCAAAAAATTTGGGGCTTAGAGTTTAAAAATCCTGTAGGAATGGCTGCAGGTTTTGACAAAAATGCTGAATGGATTAATATTTTACCTTTGTTAGGTTTTGGTTTTATGGAAATTGGCACAGTAACTCCGCTTCCTCAAGAAGGGAATCCTAAACCACGTTTATTCCGATTGAAAGAGGATTTTGCTCTCCTAAATCGTATGGGTTTTAATAATAAAGGAATGGAAGTAGTAAAACAAAACTTGCAAAAAAGAAAACATAGCGATTTTGTTATTGGTATCAATATTGGTAAAAATAAAATCACTCCTAATGAAAATGCTCATGATGACTACTGTAAATGTCTATCATTTCTTTATAATGAAGGAGATTATTTTGTGATGAATATCAGTTCCCCGAATACACCAGGGTTAAGAGATTTGCAACAAAAAGACGCCTTAAAAAACTTAATAGAGCCCGTTCAAAATCTAAATAAAAAATTAGGGAATAAACCCTTGCTCATTAAAATTGCTCCAGACTTAACAGACCAAAACTTGAACGACTTATTAGAAGTTGTGAAAGAATATCAAATTAATGGCTTAGTTGCTACTAATACAACCATAAGTAAAGATAAATTAAAGAGTTATAGTCATGAAATGGGTGAAGGTGGAATATCAGGTAAACCTGTTCAAAAAAATGCTAATGAATTTATTCAAAAAATTCGTCAAATTTCATCAATTCCTTTGATAGGTGTGGGAGGAATTATGAATGTAAAAGATGCAATGAAAAAATTTCATTTAGGGGCTAATTTAATTCAAGTATATTCAGGATATATTTATTATGGTCCTAGTTTACCAAAAGACATTTGCAAAGAATATTTATCAGAAAAATAAAAAAAAATTTGGAATTTAAAAAAATAGGTTGTAAACTTGCAAAAATTTTAGAAGAGATGAGAGTGTGTGATATTACCGGTAAAAAACCCATCAGTGGATTTAATGTTTCTCATGCCAATAACCATACAAAGAGACGTTTTTATCCAAACTTAAAAGTAAAAAAATTTTATATTCCTGAAGAAAATCGTTGGATTACCTTAAAAGTTTCCGCAAAAGCTATAAAAACTATTGCAAAAAATGGAATCTATAATGTTTTAAAAGAAATAGAAAGAACTGAAGGTATTATTTTTGTCCAAGATTAAAATTCCAAAAATAAATGTATATATATAAGTTGCCTTTTTGGGCAACTTATTTTTTTATTTTTTTATGACTATAAAAATTTCTTTAAACTTATTTTTCGTTCAATGAAAAAGGGAGTATTGAATACTCCCTTATACCCATAAAGTCATTATCTTTTGGAAATGAACACAAACTATCTATTTTGCTCTTGCACCCAATTTTTCTTAAATTCTTCTATTTCTACATCACTAAATCCATAAACTGATTTTAAGCGTTGTACGATATTATTCAGCTTAGGCAATTGATTAAAGGTTTGTGTAGCAAATAAATTAATATTAGGAGTAGCTTCGTAATTCAATTGAGAAAAAATGAATTGTATATCATTGTCTGATAAAGTTTTGGGATTCATATATTGTAAGCTCATAGTGAATGCAATACATTCCCCTATTGCGTGCATAGCCGAAGCAATGTCAGAATCAGTAGGATTGGATAAACTTAGCTTTGAAGATGCAGAATAACAATAATTAATAATGGTTGCGGCATAGGCTTTTTCTATATTTTTGTATAAATCATTAATAGCATCTTGTTTTTCTTGGTCATATTCACTTCCTGCTTGTATAGCCGCTTTGAGTTTTAAGAAACTATTTTTAATTTGTGTATAAAAACCCTTTCCATCATTTTTGTCTCTTCTGCCTGCATAATTAGCAGAAAATTTATCTGCATAAATTCCATGAAGTGTAGTATTTGAACTATTTTTGAAATAAGGGTGAGCCCCATAATAGACTAATAAAGCATCTATTTGACCGACATTAGAAATAGTATTGGTAATGGTTTTCATTTGGTTTATGAATGAAATACCCCATAACGTTTTGGTAATAACTTCATGAACATCTACTCCTTCTTTATTGAAAATATAGCCACCATAAATCCCTTCTTGTGTAGGATTGTTCGGATCATAAGTTTTACCACTACCATTTACAATTTCATTTAAATACTTTTCTATTACGGTTTGAATAGCACTAGGCGTAATAGGTTTTAAAATTTGATACAGAGAATCTAATTTAGGTTTTTCTAATATGTAACTAATGTTTCTACCTTTTTTAAGCTCTGTTTCTAAATCTACCTGAGCTTTTGCATAATTTAAAGATTGAGAAGCATTTGCTTGAAAACTTACACTATCATAGCCATATTCCGAAGGAATACTTAATGGCTTTTTACTAATAGGTTCATTTTTGTCTTTTTTACAGCCTGCAAACAATGTTGCAGCAATAAAAAAAATAATAAGATTTTGAGGTTTCATTGTATTTTGTGTTTTTAAATTCGTTGCAAATTTATTTAGACTTAATCTAAATAAAAAAATATTTTTATACAATTTACTACAAATAGTTGAAAATCAGAAATAAAAATTTTAAGATAGAATTACAATAGGTTTAGAATGGATTTTATTTTTAGATTAAAACTATTGGTATAATCTTCAAAGAAGATGAGAATAAATTCTTATTTAATATTTTCATCTAAATGATTCAAATCATAAAATTTGCCATCAAATGCCAAGAAAGAATTTGGGAAAATTTGTTTAGCTTCTAAAAGCAAATCGTTTAAATCAAAATATCTTGCAGAGAAGTGTCCAAGCATTAAATATTTAGCATTAGAATTAAGTGCTTGAAAAGCTGCTTGTTTTGCTGTACTATGATAAGTAGTTTGAGCTTTTTCAGCTTCACTCACCAAAAAAGTCGCTTCATGATAAAGGAAATGGGTATTTTCGAAGTTTTTACAGATGCTTTCTTCATATAAAGTATCAGAAGCGTAAGCATAACTTAAGGGTGGATTAGGAGGCAAAGTATAATCTTTATAATAATACCATTCATTTTCAAATTCAACATCTTGAGCAGATTTTAAAATAGGATAATATTCTTTTGGGAGCTTTTTTTCTTTAAGTTTTTGAATGTCCAATCTTAAAGATTTGTTTTTTTCTAAAAAATAAAAACCATTACAAGCCACTCTATGAATCAAGGGAAAAGCAAAAATGGATAATTTATCAACTTCAAAAATTAATTCTTTTTGTTGTAATTGAGGAAGTTCTGTCCAAATTACATCATATTTTAAAACAGATTGAGATAAATTTAGAAACTGTAAAACCCAATCTTTTAAACCTTCAGGACCAAAAATATACAAAGGCTCTGTTCTTTCTAACATACTCAAAGTTGATAGCAAACCAGGCAAACCTAAAATATGGTCACCATGATTATGGGAAATAAAAATGGCTTTTAAATTTTTAAGTTTAATTTTAAACTTTTGAATTTGAAATTGAGTGCCTTCACCACAATCTATTAAATAAGTTCCTGAATCATGAATAATAATTTGGCCAGATAACCCTCTATTAAACATAGGAATAGCAGCACTGCTACCCAAAACACAAACTTTAAACATGATTTTAAGAACTTAACAAATCCATTAGTACTTAATATTCAT
Source organism: uncultured Bacteroidia bacterium (assembly GCA_964493765.1). Taxonomy (GTDB): domain Bacteria; phylum Bacteroidota; class Bacteroidia; order J057; family CALLMJ01; genus CALLMJ01. The sequence continues at coordinate 10,585 of CAZBPK010000133.1, forward strand.
AATCATTAGAACGAAATTCTTCTTCAATTCCTAACTCATCAAAATCTTCTGAGAAATCATCAAAATCTTCGTCTTCAAAATCTACGTCAAAGTCATCATCAATTTCATTGATTTCAAAATCATCATCATCAAAGTCATCAAAATCATCAATATTGAAATTTTCATCAAAATTTTCAATTTCAGCAAGATGGATAGCTTCAATTGCATCGTCAACTGTATCAGCTATATTTAGTTTGTCAATTAATTGAGAAATTTCTAACATTTTGATTACATTTTGGTTCAAACCTGCTAAAACTAAATAACCATTTGAATTATTGCACAATCTGTTAGCAACCAAAATAGAACTTAAGCCTGAGGAATCAATGTAATCGGTTGAGGATAAATCTAAAATAAAACTATTAATACCTTCTGTATTCATTAAAACAAAAAGTTGTTTAAGTTCAGGAGAAATTCTGGTATCAACTTTTTTTTCTTCCAGTTTTATCAAAGCATAGGTTGGTAATTTATCTATGGTGTATTTCATACATTTCTTTAAAAACGTAAAATTAAGATTAACTTGTTAAATTACCATCAAAAAAATAAAATCTTTAATCATAAATTCATACAAAAAATTGATATTCAAATACTTAATATCAAATGATTTTCATTTTTGTTTAATCCAATAAATTGGAATAATTTTGCAAAATGGATTTCTTAAATTCGTTAAATGATGAACAAAAAAATGCAGTTATGCATACTGAAGGACCTGTAATGATTATAGCAGGAGCTGGTTCAGGAAAAACAACAGTTCTAACTAAACGAATATCTTATATTTTATCTCAAAATTTAGCCAAACCTTATGAAATTTTAGCATTAACTTTTACCAATAAAGCTGCTAAAGAAATGAGGCATAGAATTGAAAAGTTAGTAGGTAATCAAGCTCATTCTTTATGGATGGGTACTTTTCACTCCATTTTTTCAAAAATTTTACGATTTGAAAGTCATTTTTTGGGTTTTTCTAATTCTTTTACTATTTATGATACAGATGATTCTCAATCATTAATCAAAACCATAATGAAAGAACTCAATATAGATACTACCAAAATAAAACCTGCTGCTGTTTATAAAACCATTTCTTCTTCAAAAAATAAACTTGTTGATGCCCGTAAATTTGAAGAACTTTATTCAACTATTAATGACTTTACAGAACAAGTAAGCTTAATTTTTAAAGTTTATGAAAAACGTTGTAAAGATGCTAATGCTATGGATTTTGATGATTTATTGGTTTATACTTGTTTATTATTCAAAAATTTTCCTGAAGTTTTAGCTAAATATCAACAAAAATTTAAGTATATTTTAATTGATGAGTATCAAGATACCAATCATGTTCAATATTTAATTTCAAGAATGTTAGCGGAAGGGCATCAAAATATTTGTGTTGTAGGTGATGATGCTCAAAGTATTTATGGATTTAGAGGTGCAGATATTCAAAATATCTTAAACTTTCAAAAAGATTATCCTCAATCTAAAACTTTTAAATTGGAATTAAATTATCGTTCTACATCCACTATAGTTAATGCTGCAAATAATATTATAGCAAACAACGAATATCAGTTAGAAAAAAATTGTTTTACCATTAATGAAGTAGGGGAAAAAATTAAAATTATTGAGAATTTTAATGATTTAGAAGAAAGCCAAAAAATTGCCAATTATATAAGAGAACAAAAAGTTCGTTATGGTTATTTGAATGAAGAGTTTGCTATTTTATACAGAACCAACGCTCAATCTCGTTTATTAGAAGATTCTTTAAGAAAAGCTGGAATACCCTATAGAATTTATGGAGGCTTATCTTTCTATAGAAGAAAAGAAGTAAAAGATGCTTTGGCTTATTTAAAACTAGCTGTTAATCCTTATGATGAAGAAGCTATCAAAAGGGTTATCAATTATCCTGCTAGAGGCATAGGTGATACCACTCTTGAAAAATTATTACAATTTGCCTCTCAAAATAACATTAGGCTTTGGGACGTTATTTATAACATTCGCCAATTTGGAGTAAATCGTTTCACTGTGGCTGTTGAAAATTTTGCCAAATTAATCGCTTATAATTATCAAAATGTTCAAACTATGGATGCATATAATGCTACTCAAATGGTGATAAAAAATTCAGGCATTTTGAATGACTTAAAAAATAGTGATGACCCCCAAGACCATGCTCGTTGGGAAAACGTCATTGAGTTAATGAATGCAGCCCAAGAATTTATGAATAGAGTTGATGAAAATGAAAATTCTTTATCTTATTTCTTGCAAGAAGCATCTTTATTTACTGACCAAGATGAACAAGAAGATGGTAATACCGATAAAGTTACTTTAATGACAATTCATGCTGCAAAAGGTCTTGAATTTACTTCAGTGGTAATTGCAGGCTTAGAGGAAGGTTTATTTCCAAATTTGATGTATAAGCTTGACCAAAAAGATTTAGAAGAGGAAAGAAGACTTTTTTATGTAGCGGTTACAAGAGCCAAAAAGCATTTAGCTTTAACTTACGCAAAAAATCGTTTACGTTATGGAAATTTAGATAGAACAGATACATCACGTTTTATATATGAAATTGATAGTCAATTTATTGAAATGCCCTCTCAAAGAATGACTCCCATAAATTCACAAAATATCAATGAAAATAATAAGTTTACAGGTATTAATTTGGTAAAGTTAAAGCAACTTCAACCCAACACAGCAAATATTAACAATAAAAATGATTTTCAAGCAGACCCCATTGATGCCATACAGATAGGTTGCAGAGTAGAACATTTCAAATTTGGAAAAGGCAAAGTTATTAATCTAGAAGGAAAAAATGATGATTTGAAAGCCGTAGTGAATTTTGATAGTGTTGGTCAAAAAACTTTAATGTTAAAATTTGCTAAACTAAAACTGATTAATTAAATTTGAAAAAATTTTATGATTTATATTGCTAATCCACTTTATGATGTTGTTTTTAAAGGATTGATGCAAGATTTAGAATCTGCTAAGCTTTTGATTTCTGCTATTTTAGAAATGGAAGTTTTAGAACTAGAGTTTAAACCACAAGAGTATCATAGTGAGGTGGATTTTTTTTCTATTTATCGTGTTGATTTCAAAGCCAAAATTAAAATTGAAGATGGTTCCCATTTAATTGTATTGATAGAGTTACAGAAAATCAAGTTTTATAATCAAAATTTTCGCTTTAGGAGATATATAGGAAATCAATATGCTAATAAAGATAATATGATTGGTAATGAACCTATTCCTATAATTACTATTTATTTGTTAGGGCATCATTTACAAGTTCATGAAAATATACCTATTATCAGAGTAAAAAGACAATACTTAGTACATGGAACTCAAGAAATACTTAAAGATAAAGAGCCATTTATAGAAGGAATAAGTCATGATGCTATTGTTATTCAAATACCAGCTATCAAAAAAAAGAAAGGTAAGAAAACTGACTTAGAAAAAATACTAAGCATTTTTGATGTAGCAATGATGCGTTTTATTGAATTTGACGAAAAAGATTTTCCAATAAGCCATTATAGCTTACTAAAACGTTTGTTAAAAATATCGCAAGATACAGAAACCAAAAAATTAATGGATGTTGAAGATGACTTTTTAGATGAACTTAGAATAAGAGAAGAATCTTACGAAGAATTACAAACAAAACTTATAGAGGAGAAGAAAAGAGCTGAAGAAGAGAAAAAAAGAGCTGAAGAAAAAGATATTTTACTTATGAATGAAAAACAGCGAATTAGCAATATGATTGAATCTTTAAGAAATAAAGGATTTTCTGATAATGATATTGAAGATATGCTAAACCTAAATATCAACAATTATTTATAAATTATAAAAACACCTATTAACAATGAATCTAAGCCAATGAAAAAATTTTTCAATTTAATATTTATCAATTATTTATTTTTGGGTATTTTTAGCCTTCATTCTACACCCAAAATA
>CAZBPK010000134.1:0-30788 GCA_964493765.1 uncultured Bacteroidia bacterium
AACTATTTTTTACTTATCAAAATACCTTTCTTTGCGTATGAAATAGTTTTTTTCCTATTTTTAAGTAAAAAATAGTTTTTTTTTTTTTTGAAAATTTTGCAATTAATCAATTGATAGATTTGCAAATTGATAAATTAACTAATTGGAAAATTACATTAAATTTTAAAAACAAAACAAGTTTTATCATCCGTTTGAGGGTGGTTTCCTTGCCATTCTTTTGATTCCATATTTAGCTTATTTAATTGATTGGGAGAGGCTTCGGGTTTAAAATATTGTGTAAAAAACTCTCGTAATTTTTTGTATCCGAATTTTTTATTTTGTTCTCCTCCGAATTGGTGGGGAATACCATCGGTAAATAAGACTAAGAAATCATTAGGTTGAAGTGTGAAAGCATGATTTTTATAGGCTTTAAAATGAAAGTTCCAGCCTTCAATGGATTGTTTACAGCCTTCAATTACCGAAATTTCTTGATTTCTTATCATCCATAAGTCCATATTGGCACCAGCGAATTGTAAGGATTGGGTGGGTAAGTGTAGAATCAAAATGGCTAATTCTAATCCATCTTTTGCGTGATAATCAGCCGTTCTATTTAAACTTTCCGAAAACTGTTTAGCAAACTCATTTAAAAAATATTGAGCCGTGAGGGAGGGTGCGTGGAGGTTATAATTTTTGATGATTTCGCCTGTTATTTGGTTGAGGAGCGAGATACTGAGGGTGGCAAGCATGGCTCCTGGAACGCCGTGTCCTGTACAATCGCCTAATGCAAAAAGGACTGTATCCTCTAAAGTCTTGAACCAGTAAAAATCTCCCGAGATGATGTCTTTAGGTTCATAAATATAACTAAAATGAATAGGAAGAGACTCGGGAGTGAGTGGGTCTAATGTTGCATTTTGTATTCTTCGTGCATAATAAAGACTATGAAGAATGTCCTTATTTTGTTCTTGAATAATATCTGATTGGATTTGAATTTCTTCTATTTTTGCATTTAGATTTTCAAATAATAAGCATTTTTCAAGGTGTGTTTTAAGGTTCTCTGTAAATAAATTTAAAAATTCTAAAACAAAATTTTCAATAAAAGGTTCTGTAATCATTCCCCAGTAAAACTGGTTCCCTAAATTTATCCAAAGTAAATATTGTATTTTTTTGAAGGGTTCTAAGTAAAGAGCCTGGTAATAAAACTTTTCTTTTTTTATAACAGGGAGATTTTTTATAAATTGTTGTTTGAGTTCTTGGGAGAGTTCTTGATTTTGTTCAATAATGGTATACTGATTGTCTTGTTCATGAAAAAAACACTGGCAAAAAGTAGGAAGGAGATGATTAAGAATCTTTGCAGCTTTTTTTAGTAGCTCGTGTATAAGGTATTCATTTTGAATTTCTTGTATTGCGAGATTGAGTTGTTGAAGAATTTTATTTTGTTCTTGTATAAATTTTTCTTTAAAATAGGTATGATATGCTTCTCGGATAGTAAGCATAAAATCGGTTTTGTCCCAAGGTTTTGTGAAATATCTAAACAAATTAGCTTGGTTAATGGTTTTTTGAACAGCCTCTATATCCGTTTGTCCCGTTAAAAGAATTTCTTGGTCTCTGGAAAGAGATGATGAATTTCTGTTAACAGTTTATCGCCTGTCATTTTTGGCATAATATGATCCGAAATAACTACAGGTACATGCCTACCTTCTGCTTTTATTTCTTTGATGATTTCTAAACCTTCTAAAGGACAATCACAGGTTTCTATCTTACATTCACTTCCAAAACAATCTTTTAGTTGTTGTGCAAGATTTTGTAATAAAATCTGCTCATCATCAATGCATACAATAGTATGTTTTGAATTTTTTTCTTTTATCGCTTCAAAAATAAAAGAATTTTTAGCATTTAATTGCTTGTCTCTTTTCATAAAACTTACAAATTGCTCTCGCTTACTTATACGCACAAATGTACAATAAAGTTTCATATATGTAATTTTTTTTTTTTAGATTTTTTTACATATAAAAACTATTGGGATGATGAAAAAGTCAGGATGGAAATGATTGGGCGATTAGTGCAAACATGATTTGCTTTTTTAGGGATATTTTTAAGTATGGCTTTGATGTATTGAGAAAAGTGGTATGTGCCTGATGGTATAAAAAAAAGTGGCTCATAATCAGCCACTTTTATTTTAAGAATTTTTTAATGTAACCACCCGTTGTGGGAAGGGTATTTCAATCTTGTGTTCTTTAAACTTTTCAAAAATACGAAAACGGGCATCGCTTCTTATATTTTCATATAAAATAATATCTTTTGTCCAGAAGAAAACGCTCAAAACTAAAGCGCTATCTCCAAAATCTTCAAAACGCACAAAAGGAGCAGGATTCTTCAATACTTTGGGGTCTTCATGAATACATTCTAATAATATTTTTTCTACCAATCGAACATCGGTATTATAAGAAACGTTTACTTTTATGGAGTAACGAGCGATTTTATCTGTATGACTCCAATTGACTATATAATTGTTGATAAGCTTGGAATTGGGAACTATAACAGCAGTATCGTTAAAAGTCTGGATTTCAGAAGTTCTTATTCCAACTCTTTTAATAATACCTACTCGGTTATCAAATTCAATAATATCATTAACTTTATTTTCACCTTCTAATAAAAGAACAATACCGGAAAGAAAGTCCATAAAAATACTTTGAATACCCAAACCAATACCCACTAATAATGCAGCAGAACCAGCCGTTAATATAGTAATATCCACTCCCAAAATTTCTAAAACTACTACAATGGTTATAGTCCAAAGTAAATAGCTAGCAATTGTTAAAATTGCATATTCATTACCTACCTCTAAATCTTTTTTATGTACTTTTATATCCAACCATTTTTTTAATGCCATCATGATTAATTTGGACATTAAAAAAACTATACAAGATAAAACGATTCCATAAACTTTTAATTTATAAGAACCTATGGAAAGTAATTCATAATCTAAAAATTGATTAATATAATCAAGAAAGTTCATTATATTGATTTTAAATTTCTGGTGGTTTATTTTTCAAATTTACCTGTTTTCGCTAAATTTATAGCTTTAGGCATCATTAAAATAGCTTTTTGAACAAATTTATCTTGTTGATGAAGAGTGGGATAAAAACCATCATCTCCAAATAGGCCACGACCAATAAAGGCTTTCAAATTGTTTTTGATAATTTCATGAGAAATTTTAAAATCTTTTTCAACAAAAGGAACATTATGTGATGCAGCAAAAGTTGTAAACTCTTTAACTAATTTTTCATTCACTGAGTATTTAGCTACATATTCTTTATAGTCCTTATATTGAGTTTTTAATGAAGGGTTTTGTTCAACGTATCTTAATGTAAACAATCTGAAAGTATTATTTGCATATAAATCCGATAAATATTCTGAACGTCCTAAGGTGTCATAAGGCACAAAAACATCAGGAATAATACCTCCACCTCCATAAACTGTTCTTCCTGCATTGGTTTTATATTTTAAAGAATCGGGCAATTGGATTTTAGACTCATCAAATAATTCGCCTTTTTCAAGTCTTTCAAGAATATCCAAATTGTATTCTTTGGCTTTCTTATCATAAGGTTTTTGGATACATCTACCTGATGGGGTGTAATATTTAGAGATGACGTATCGGATAGCGGAGCCATCTTTTAAAGTTTTTTGAGTTTGAACCAAACCTTTACCAAAAGAACGGGTTCCGATAATTAAACCTCTATCCCAATCCTGAATAGCGCCTGAAACAATTTCAGAAGCTGAAGCAGAGCCTGCGTCAATTAATATGACCAAACCACCCTCTTCAAAATTAGACAATGCAGCTGTTGCATCATATCTAGCATTAGATTCGGGGATACGTCCTTCTGTATAAACAATTAGCTTTTTGTCACTTAAAAACTCATCAGCCATATAATAAGCCATTTGCAAATACCCCCCAGGATTCCCTCTTAAATCTAAAATTAAGTTCTTCAACCCTTTTTGTTTTAGATTTAGTAAATGTGAACGAAACTCATTATAAGTAGTCTCGGCAAAACGACTTACTTTGATATAACCTGTTTCATCATTAATCATATAAGAATAATTCACTGAATAAACAGGAATTTTATCACGTTCAATTTTAAAGTTTAAATTTTTATTCAAACCGGGTCTTTTAATAGTAATTTCAACAATTGTACCTTTCTTTCCTCTTAAATTTTTGACAACATCATTGTTGGTAAAACCTACACCTGCTACATTTTTGTCACCGATTTTGATAATTCTATCACCTGATTGGATACCCAATTTTTCACTAGGTCCACCTTCAATAGGAGAAACTACCATAATCGTATCATCTACAATTTGAAATTCAACACCAATACCTTCAAAACTACCTGTCATTTGTTCTTCTACTTCCTGCATTTCTTTTTTAGGAATATAAAAAGAGTGTGGGTCAAGACCTTGCAACATTCCAGAAATTGCATTGTCAATCAATTCGTCATTATCAACAACTTCTATATATTCACGATTAACATATTTAACGGCTTGTTCGAACTTGTCCATGTTTTCAAAGAATTTTTTCCATTGAGGGGATTTAAACATAAAACCTGCAAAGAACCCTATAGCCAATAATGCAACTGCAAACAGAATAGCTGTAAATTTTTTCATCCTAATTTCCATTTTACAACAAAAATAAAGGTTTTTTATGAAACTCGAATTTCATTTTGCAATTTATAACATATTTGTTTTTTACAACAAATTTTCAAATTATTTTTGCAACTATTTTTACGAAAATCATTGTTTTATACAAAAATAAATTTTTTATGAAAGTTTTAATCACTGGTGGCACAGGTTTTATAGGCAAACATTTAACTCAACATTTCCTTACTCAAAAAAATGAAGTAATAATTCTTACTCGTAAACCTACTACCTCTAATACAGAAAATCTAATTTATTTAGCTTATGAAAATGGAAAAATTCCTTTAATTTCCAATATAGATGTGGTTATTAATTTGGCTGGAGCAGGAATTGCTGATAAAAATTGGACAAAATCTTACAAGCAAGAAATTTTAGAAAGCAGAGTTAAAGCCACTCGTGCATGTGTAGAGTTTATTCAAAATTCTGAAACCCAACCGAAGGTATTTATTTCTAGTTCTGCAATTGGATATTATGGAACCAAAAGTTCTAAAATCCTAGATGAGCATTCACCAGCTGGCAATGATTTTTTATCCGAAATTGCTATTCAATGGGAAAAAGAAGCATTAAAGGCACCCATAAGAACAGTTCTATTACGAACCGGAATTGTACTCGGGAATGATGGCGGAGCCTTACCCAAAATTATTCCTCCATTCAAGTTCTATGCAGGTGGGCATATTGGTAACGGTAAACAAGGTTTTCCTTGGATACATATTGAAGATGTTATAAATCTCATAGATTGGGCAATTCAAAATGAAAAAGTTTCTGGACCTCTGAATATAGTTGCTCCTGAAACCATGAATAACGCACAGTTTGCTAAAATTCTAGGGAAAATTTTACATAAACCCTCAGGTTTACCACTCCCCGCAATTTTAATAAAATCCTTATTAGGGGAAAGAGCAATGCTTTTATTGGAAGGACAATTTGTATTTCCTAAAAAAGCCACTGAAATGGGTTATCAATTTATCTACCCTACTGCCGAAGCGGCTTTGAAAAACCTTTTGGTTTAATAAATGAAAATCTTAATTTCTATGAATTGACTTTATCTAGAATGATTTTCATTTTATTCCAAGCAATTCGTTTTTTGGGTTCATCATTAATCATCTCTGCCAACAAAAACACTTCGCATAAATCCATACCATCGGGTATATTTTCATGTTCCATTAAAAAATCACCAAAAAGTATGGCTATTTGGCTAGGGTTATGCTTTAATAATATAGAAGGAAAAGGATTTCTAACAATAGCAAAACTTACAGTTTCAGGAGAAACTTTTAAACCATTGACTAAAATTTTTTTCAAGAATTCCGTTAAGGTTTTGTCTTTATATTCTTCGGGTTTTAGAAATACCGTTAATTTGGAATTGGGTTTGGTTCTAAAAGCCAAAAATTTTTCAACAGGAATATTATCCTTTTCATAATCAGGGTTAATATCTGCTTCTGCAATATAGATTTCAGGATATAATAAGGCTAATTCTCCTAGATTCATACTATTTTTACCAAAATTACTAGATTCCTATTTTGCTTCAAAAAAATTTTACTAACAATCAATTATTAAAAATAGCCACTTTTTGAGCGGCTATTTTTAATAAGAAAATTTTTAAGAATTAGTCTTTTTTCCATTTTATAGAACAACCAATGGCTTTTGTTGAAGTAACAGAAATAGGTTTTTCTGACAAAAACTCATCTAAAGCATTTTCTAAAAATTTCTTTTCAATTTTTGCAGATGTTGGATATTTCCTTACGGATACATTACTGCTTAAATGAAGGCGAGTATTTTAAGAATTTCAAAAATTATTCTTATCTATCTTTTTAATTAACACTCCCAAAAATTGTTCCTAATTGTTATTTTTATGATGGGTAATTTCATTGCGTAATATGCGTGAGGGATGCGAAGGGCACGAAGTGGCACTGCCTTTGGTTGCGAAGTATGAGCAGGCAAAGGATTGCCGAAGCGATAGCGAAGCCCAAAGCAGCCCGACCCGCAGCGTAGCAAGGGACACGCCCAAAATATTATCTTAATTCATTAAACTTTTTTCTTAAATATTTTAGAAAAAAACAATTTCCATGCGTGTAAATCAAAAAGTTTGGAATCTGAACTTGCTTGAAAGGTAATAAAAATAGCCATAGGAACCATCACTAACGCGGGTAATGATGCACCCATAAATGCCGATAAAACATCATCTCTAGACATTTTTTTTCCGTAACTCAACAATACATAAAAAACGATAAAAAATGCAATAGAAACGATAGTGGGTAATCCCATACCTCCTTTTCTAATAATCGCTCCAAGGGGTGCTCCAATAAATAACATGATTAAACAGGCAATTGGCATGGTATATTTGTTAAACATTTCATATTCAAATTTATTTAAAGTAGTTTTTTCTTGTCCATGTCTTATAATTGCAAATTCTAAAAAATTTTTAATACTTCTCATGTTATTTTGTGCTTTTGCAATCACTATTTCACGCTGAGATTTTTCTATTAAATCGGTAATTTTATCATATTTGATGATTTCGTAATGGGTTGTATCATTTAGTGGAAGGCTTTCTTGCCAATGAATTAAAGGTTCTAAATAATTTTTGGCTTCAACTTTTAAAGAATCATTAATTATTTTTAAGCTATCCACAGCGGATTTGATTTCTAAAATATTCAACATATATTGATGGCTGGAAAAAAGTTTTTCATCGGTTCTTTCCAATTTAAAGCCTGATAAATCAAAGTAATGAATCATTTTATCAAAATAGAAAGTAGAATGAGCAAAAGAATTGGGTTTACCATCTTCGGGATAAACTTCTTCGTACCTTTTTCCGTTGAATAAAGTCATTTTTAGATACATATAATCTTCATTGACTTCCATATAAGCAGAATCTGCAATTAATACATTCAAGTTACCACGATTTGCAGAATGGTCGTAAATATGAACATCTTTTAGAGTACCTTCTGGAGTTCTGTCCAAAATTCTGATAGCATAACCATCAATACCTTTATAATAACTACCGGGTTTTAAAGTAAACTCAGGCTTAGCATTGCTTAAATCGTACAAAAGGCTATATAATTTCAAATTAGACCAAGGAATTACATAGGTTGTAAAACTAAAAGAAATTCCCGTTAGAATCAAAGTTGCAATAAAAATGGGATAAATAACCCTTTGCAAACTAATTCCGCTAGCTTTTATAGCAGATAATTCATAATTTTCTCCTAACCTTCCTAAGGTCATCAAAGAACCTACTAATATACCTAAAGGTAAAGCTAAAACAGATAATTGAAAAGAAGCATAACCAAAAAGTTTAGCAATTAAAACAGAAGAAAAACCTTTTCCAAATATATCATCTTGGTATTTAGCAATAAATTGTAAAACCAAAACAAACAAAGCGACTGCAAAAGAAACGGTAAAATTGGGTAAGAAAGAAAGTAAAACTAATTTATGAAGTTTTTTCATGATATTATCTTATCCCTTTTTCTTTGAGATTGAAATACAAAGTTTTTTCTAATTTACGTTTATAGGGTTTTACTTTTAAACGCCCAATTTCATTTTGAGTTCCCGCTTCAAAAAATATAAACATGGGAATACTATCCACTTGATAAGTTTGGAACCATTTTAAAGAATCTTTTTTGGTGGTATCAACAGAAATGATTTGCATATCTTGAATTGGCATATAAGATTTTATAGCCATAAATTTAGGAACCCATTTTCTACTATCCGAGCACCAAGTACCTAAAAATAATTTTAAATCCATTGGAACATTTAAACGTTTTAAAGAATCCAAATAAGTGGAATCGGGTTTATATTTTTCATTAACTTTTACTTTCCACTGGCAAGAATCCGAAAATTCTGACCATGAGTAATAACCTCTTAAATATTGATTTTTTTTGCAACTTTCTAAAAATAAAAACAAGAAAATTACGGAACAAAATATCAAAAATCGTTGAAAAAAAGTGGATTTCATTCATGCAAAAATACATAAAGTTTGAAAAAGAAAAAATTGGGTTAAGATAAAAAAGATTTGGGCGTGCCCCTCATGCTGCGCATTCGGGTCGGGCTGTTTCGGGCTTCGCTATCGCTTCGGCAATCCTTTGGTTGCTCAAAATTCGCAACCAAAGGCAGTGCTAAAAACCCTTCACATCCCTCACGCACATCACACAATAATTATTGCGGCATTTTGGCATCAGTTGTTTAGCAAATGAAACTTTCCACAATTCTTTAAAAATGGGCAATATTTACAATTGTTTTCATTCGTAGTTTGTTTAAAAGGAACACTTCTATTTAACAATTCTTGAATTTTAAAATCTATAAAGTTCTCAAAATCATTTTTTAAACTATGATAATCCGAACTAGTATTTTTCTCATTTTCTAAATTCTGTAGCCCTTTTTCTAAACTTCTAAAACTGTAAATTCCTGAATAAATTTTTTTTGATTTTTCTTTGGGAGCAAGGTTATGATATAATAACATTGAATAAAACATTAATTGAAAAGCCTCTTTATGGTTAATGATTTGTTCCGTAGAAAAAGCCTCTAAATTTTCAAAATGAGTTTTTCCAATTCTCCCTGACTTATAATCAATAATTTGATAAAAATCTTCACTCAATTCAATTCTATCAATAGTACCTTTTAAGGTAACTATACAGCTATCCATTTTCCATTCAATTTTTAGCTCTTTTTCCAAGTCAAATATTTTAATTTTTTGATTTCCAAGCCTTTCAATATCCTTTTGAATAATTTTTTGAATAATATTTTCAATTACTTTTAATAGGAAAAAGTTTTTACCTTCTTCAGATTTATTTTTAGCAGTATTTACAAACTTTTGATATACAATTTGGCTAATCGTTAGCGGGTTGTTCTCTAGCCATTTTTTTAATATGTTAGAGTTCAACTCAAACATAGTTTTCATAATTTTATTGGTATTCAAATGATTTTTATAGATACTTTCTAAAGAATCATGAGCAATGGTACCAAATTCATTTGCCATTAAATCTTCTTCAAATTCATCTATGGGTTTAATTTTTTCAATATAAGTATAATAAAACTTTAAAGGGCACAATAAATAAGTAATTAAAGTAGTTGGAGCAACGCCGTCGGTTAATTTTTTATAAATTTTCTGGAGAACTTCTTCCTTCTTTTCAATGAAAATGGGTTCAATTTTTCTTTCCCTCTTAGAGGAAAATGAAAAATGCAAAGTTTCAATTTGAATATCTTTAAATTTATTAAAAAGTATTTCAATTTGCTTGATAAACCTGCTTTCTTCTTCGCTATCATTATGATTATAAAACAAATACACTTCCTCAGCTCTATGAAAAAGTCTATAAAAAAGATAAGCAAAACGAGCATCAAAATCCTCAGGAGTTCTTAATCCATAACCTCTTTTAATTTCCATAGGAATAAATGAAGAAAAATCAGCGGATTTGGGTAAAATTCCCTCATTTACATTCATCAAAAAAACCTTTCGAAAATCCAAACATTGGCTTTCTGTTAATTCCATTACTTGTAAACCTTTTAATGGCTCTCCACTAAAGGGAATATATTCGGTTTGAATTAACTGTCTGAAAATTATAAGTAAAGTTTTCCAAGAAATCTCTTGTTTACTGATTTTCTCAGCATTGTTTTTTAATTTGGATAGAAATAACAAATTATAGTAAAGTTCTTGACTTTCCAATTCATTGATAGGAAGCTCCTCTTGATTTTTTAAACCCATTATCCAATTTTGTAAAAAGTCTATAGATTCAGAAAACGAATCAACTTCTAACCATTTTTTCACAAAACACAGTTCTAATAAAAATTGAGTATCTTCAGCATTCAAAGGTTTATGAAATTCTATTTTACTAATCTTTTGTTTTTCTTCTTCATCAAAAAAGTGTTGGATATAAGGCTCGTGAATAATTTTTGTTAATAATTCTTGAAATTTAGAATTGTAACGAAGAACTTTTAATTCCATAAGTTCCAAAATGATTTTAGATGTATAAGTTTTTTCTAATGGAAATCCAAGGGTAATATTAATTTGTTTTAGTTCTTCAGGCAAGCTGTTTAAAAGTACATCTAACTGAGAAGAATCATTTAAAACAATTGCAAATTCTTCTAAATCAATATTTTGAAATTCGTTAAGTTGATATTTTAAAATGCATTGGCACAACTTGAATTGTTCAACTGAGTTTTTGCATGGAACCAAATAAATTTTCAACAAATGGTTATGAATATAGGATTCTTTTTCAATGGTATATTTAAGTTTATTTTGAATTTTGAGAAATAATCTTGCAATTTCACTTTTTGAATTTTCTTGTGAAAAGAAAAATTCATCAACATCAAAATAAAATTTTACTCTATCCTTTAAAAGACTAATAAATTCTAATTCAGTATTTTGAAAATCAGAAAAGCCAATAAAATAAATATTTCTCCCTTTGATGGAAATACTTTGATTTCTTAATTTTTGATTTAAGAGTTTCAGAGCATAGCCATAATAAGCTGATTTTTTGTTTTTTACGATATGAGTTATAAAATTTTGATATAGATGACCAAGTTTATCCCAAAAATAAAAAAACTTATTTCTGAAATCTGTTGGATTATCAAGCCCAAAACTTTCTACATAGCCCTCAATTTTTTGTAATTCAGATACATTTTTAAGAATATCTTTAGAAGAACGATTAGAAAAATCAATTTCTTCAAAATCTTTCAAAAGAATTTGAGACCACATAAAAAAAGTTTCAAAATTTTCATTATCAAATATTTTTTGATAAACTTCGAAGAACTCAAAAGTCAAATTAAAATTGTCCAATTTATTGAGTTCAATGATTTCAAAAACAAATTCTCTTAAATCTTTGGAATAAGGAAATAAAAATGGATTTTCAATCTGGGTTTTTAAATATTTTTCAAAAAAAACTACCGAACGTTTGTTAGGGAAAATAAAAATATCTTTATAAAAATCCGGTATTTTAATCAATTCATGGACTACGCGTTCTAAAAATTTCATAGTATATAAAAATTTAAGATTGTAAACTTACTTTTTGTTCAGGGTTCTTAAAGCTCTTTTGATGATATAATCAGTAAAAGGATTAACCTCCTTTTCCCATTGTTTACATAGTTCTATGACAAACTCGGGTTGAGATTTAGAAGCATCATTCAGCCAATTGGCAATACTATTTTGAACATAACGATGTTTTTCATTTTTTAAAGGTTCTAAGATTGGCAAAGCTATTTGAGGATTTTCTTTCAACTCTGGAATATGGGAACACCAAACCCCACGAGGTCTTAGAACTTCTATTGCAAATCTACGAATGAAAGGTTTTTCATCTTTTACCCAAATTTTTAACAATGGAATGCTATATTCCAAATTTTGTGATAAGGTTTTACGGGCAGCCATCCAAGCAGATTCCCTTACTCCAAAATGCTCATCATCAGCGAATTTTTTAATATTTACTAATAATTTATCAATATCCTTTTCATATTGAAATCCCGTAACAAAAGCCGCCCAACTTCTAGCAACGTCAGAAACATGATTACTTAAACAATCTAAAAACTCAAAATCGTTATTTTCTTGAATTTGACAAAACATTTCTTTTGAAATCCATTGATGTAGAGCATTTTTTTTTAGATTCTTAGGAATTTCATTCCTTAAATAATGATTTCTTTTAGAAGAATCCAAAAGATAATTAAGAAATAAAACTGGGTCAATGACAAGCCATTCAATTAAATTTCGAGTAGGTCTTAACCCTTTATTAAGTGCTTCAAAAAGTTCAGGAGTTACCTGTTTCAATGTTTTTGGAGGCTTATAATCATTCATTATGCAATAATAAGAAATTTCATTTTCATTTTCTTTTTAATTTTGCATTTTATTATTGATTTAATTCATGCAAAAAATACATTTAATTTCTGGTGGTTGTGGTTTTGTGGGAAGAAATTTAGTAAAAAGATTATATCAAACTACCCAAGATAAACTTATAATTGTTGATGATTTATCTACAGGGACAATCCCCGAGACTTGGTTTCCTAATATTTCTCTTAAAAATCATGAGAATTACCAAATTTTAGATCGAGAAGAAAGGGTTATATTTTGGAAAGGCGATTTTAAAAACTTTTTGTGGTACATGAGAAATGAAAAGCAATGGTTACAAAAAACTTTTGGTATAGAAAGGTTTAATGATGTTTATCATTTTGCAGCGATTGTAGGTGGTCGTTCTAAGATTGATGGAGATCCTATGGCTGTTGCTTTAGACTTAGCGATTGATGCAGAACTTTTTTATTGGGCTGTTCAACATAAACCAGACCGAATTTTGTATCCTAGTTCAAGTGCAGCCTACCCTATTTCTCTACAAACTGATAACGCCGCTATTGCATTAAAAGAAACAGATATACAATTTGGTGGTGCATTAGGTCAACCCGATATGACTTACGGATGGTCGAAATTAACGGGGGAATATTTAGCTCAGATTGCTGCAAAACATTACGGTTTAAAAGTAGCATGTGTAAGGCCATTCTCTGGTTATGGTGAAGACCAAGATTTAAGTTATCCTATTCCTGCTATTGCAGCAAGAGCCGCAAGAAAAGAAGACCCCTTTGAAGTTTGGGGTTCTGGCTTCCAAGGTAGAGATTTTGTCCATATTGATGATTGTATTGATTGTATTTTATTGGCAATTAATAATATACATGATGGTTCTGCGATTAATATTGGTTTTGGGAAACTCACTACCTTTCGTGAAATTATTGATTTATTTTGTGAATTTGCGGGTTATCAACCCACTATAAAACCCTTATTAGACAAACCCGTTGGCGTTCATTCTCGTTATGCAGATATGACTTACGTAACTAATCAATTTGGATGGTATCCTAAAATTTCTTTAAGAGAAGGTATGAAACGAGTTTATGATGCATCGGTTCAAAGAATGAAAAAAAATTCATGAATCCCTTTTTATTAAAACAGTATTTTGAGCCTACTCCCATTTTGGGTATGCTTTTTAATCCTTTCTATATTGCAAGGCGAGCTTTATGGAAAGAAATCTCCAATATGGGTAAAAAAATTCAAGGGAAAACTTTAGATATTGGGTGTGGCTCAAAACCTTATGAAAAATGCTTCCTTTCTTCTGAATACATTGGTTTAGAAATAGATAACACCATCAATAGAGAAATAAAAAAAATTGATGTCTTTTATGATGGAAAAAAAATTCCCTTTGAAACAGAAACATTTGATTCTGCTGTATGTTTTCAAGTGTTAGAACACGTTTTTGAACCAACAGAATTTTTAAATGAGATTCATAGAATTTTAAAACCTAATGGAAAATTATTATTAACCGTTCCATTTGTTTGGGACGAACACGAACAACCTTTTGATTACGCACGCTATAGTTCAATGGGCTTAAAATACTTACTTGAAAAACATGGCTTTGAAATTATTGAACATAAAAAAACTGTTCAGGATTTTGCTGTAATTGTTCAACTCATTTCGGAATACTTTTATAAAATGAGTTACAAAAATAAAATCACCAAATATTTAGCCATGCTTTTTTTAATTTTTCCTACTTTTTTATTGGGAAGTTTTATAGCTTGGCTATTTCCTAAAAACCCTGATTTATTTTTAGACAATGTTATTTTAGTCCAAAAAAAATCATAAGCCATTATTTAGATTACAGCACTACACTTCCAAACAAATCAAACTCTTCTGCTTTGTCTATCAAAATATTATAAAATTCACCAATTTTTAATTGAGCATTCTGAATAACTACCTCATTATCTACTTCAGGGGAATCGTGTTCTGTTCTACCGATATAAAATGCACCTTCTTTTCTATCTATCAAAACTTTAAAAGTTTTTCCTATTTTGGATTGATTTTTTTGCCAAGAAATATCTTGTTGGATATACATCAAATCGGCTTTTCTTTGTTCTTTGATTTCTTCGGGTACATTGTCTTCTAATAGATAAGCGGCTGTATTTTCTTCATGAGAGTAAGTAAAAACGCCTACTCTATCAAATTGAATATCTTGAACAAAATCACAAAGTTCTTGAAAATCTTTTTCGGTTTCGTTAGGATAACCTACAATGAAAGTAGTCCTTAATGCAATTTCAGGAATTTCTTGTTTGATGGTTTGGAGTAATTCATAAGTTTTCTCTTTGGTAATACCTCGCTTCATGGATTTTAGCATTTCATTAGAAGCATGTTGCAAAGGCATATCCAGATATTTACAAATGTTGGGTCTTTCTTTGATAGGCTTTAAAATTTCTAAAGGGAAACCTGCAGGGTAAGCATATTGTAAACGAATCCACTCTAAACCTTGAATATCAGAAAGTTGATATAATAAATCTGCTAATTTTCTTTGATTGTATAAATCTAAACCATAAAAAGTTAAGTCTTGTGCAATGAGAATAATTTCTTTTACACCACGAGAAACCAAAAATTTGGCTTCCTCCACTAAGGATTCAATACTTCTAGAAACGTGTTTACCACGCATTAAAGGAATTGCACAAAAGGAACAAGGTCTATTACAGCCTTCGGAAATTTTTAAGTAAGCATAATGACTATCCGTAGTAATTAAACGTTCTCCAATTAATTCCTTTTTATAATCTGCATTGAGTTTATTGAGAAGAGCAGGTAGTTCCATCGTACCAAAAAAGGCATCCACTTCAGGAAGTTCTACATTCAAATCTTCACGGTATCTTTCTGATAAACAACCTGTTACAAATAATTTTTCAATTTTACCAAGTTTCTTTTTTTCAGCATATTCTACGATAGCTTGTATAGACTCTTCTTTGGCTCTATCAATAAAACCGCAGGTATTGATAATCACAATATTAGACTTTTTACGAGTTTCATGCTCGGCTTCTATATTATTACCTCTTAATTGGGTTAAAAGGACTTCGGAGTCCACACGATTTTTGGAACATCCTAAAGTAATAATGTTTACACGATTGATTTTATCTTTTGTTTTCATATAAAACTAACCTTTTCTATACCAATCACTATACATGATGTAATGTTTAGCGGATTGGTCAATCACTTGTTTATGTTTATCAGAGATAGGTTTAATTAATTTTGCGGGGCTACCAGCATAGAGATGCCCGGGTTCTAAAACTTGATTTTCTAAAACCAAAGAATTTGCACCCACAATGCAATAACTACCTACAACTGCTTTGTCAATAATAGTTGAACCCATTCCAATCAAAACATTATCATGAATATGGCAACCATGGATAATTGCACCATGCCCAATAGTAACGTTATCACCAATAATGGTTTTGGTAGTTTCATAAGTACAATGTAAAATAGCCCCGTCTTGAATGTTGGTATTATTACCTATCACAATAGAATTAACATCTCCACGAATCACAACATTATACCAAATAGAACAATTATCACCAATGGTTACATCTCCTATAATTACAGCATTCTCTGCAATAAAAACATTTTTACCAATTTTTGGAGTAATTCCGTTTAATGGTCTTATAATCATAACATTAAGAATTTAAAAGATTTTCAATTGCATTATCATATAAATTTTGGAAGTAACCAAAATTACCCCAATGATCATCGTTTACAATAATATCACCCGATGTAACTACTCCAAGCGGTTTAAATGGTATGCTTAACAAGTTTAGATGGTGAATCAATTCATTTTCTTTTTCTTTGGAAACAGAAACTACTACTCTTCCTCCAAATTCCCCAAACCAAAAAGCATCCTCTCTCACTTTTGAAAAGTTTTTAACATGGAAACCTTTCTTACCTGCAAAAGCAGATTCCATTAAAGAAATAATCAAACCACCATCAGAAACATCATGAGCTGAAATAATAATTTTTTGGTCTATCAGTTCTAAAATGGCTTTTTGGAGTAATAATTCCTCTTGTAAATTCAAGTATGGAGCTGGAGAATGTTTAACTTGATGATAATGATATAAATAAGCAGAACTTCCTAAGTCTTCTACAATTTTTCCAATCAAGAAAATGGTATCCTTTTCATTTTGGAATGCTAAGCTAGTAATATTTTGAGGTTTTTCAATTAAGCCAACCATTCCAATCGTTGGAGTTGGATAAACGGCTGCTTCAGGTGATTGATTATAAAAGCTTACGTTTCCACCAGTTACAGGTAATTCAAACATTTCGCAGGCTTCTTTCATCCCTAAAATCGCTTCTTTAAACTGATAATATACTTCAGGATTATAAGGATTTCCAAAGTTTAAACAATTAGTTACTCCAAGAGGAATAGCCCCTGAACAAACCAAATTTCTAGCGGCTTCTGCTACAGCCATTGCACAACCTGATTTAGGATTTGAATAAACATAACGAGAGTTGCAGTCGGTTGTCATAGCAATAGATTTTTGAGTACCCTTAACATATACAATTGCAGCATCTGAAGGCAAATTTGTAGTAACTGTTGCGCCGCCAACCATACTATCATATTGTCGTGCTGCCCATTTTTTAGATGCAATACTTGGCAGTTGTAACAAAAACTCCGTTACTTCTTTGAAATTCTTAGGACACTCAACTTGTTTAATTTGAAATTTTTGGATTTCTTGAAAATAGGCAGGTTCTTCATACTCTCTGTAATATACAGGGGCACCGCCTCCTAAAACCAAACTTTCTGCGGGTATTTCTCCCACTAATTCTCCATGAAAATAATATTTAATTTTTTGTGTATCCGTAACAACACCGATTTGCTCACAGGGCAAGTCCCATTTTTCAAAAACTGCTTTTACTAAATGTTCTTTTCCTTTTTCCGCTACAATCAGCATTCTTTCTTGCGACTCGGATAATAATAATTCAAAAGGTTGCATATCCGACTGGCGCATAGGAACTTTCTCTAACCATAAATCCATACCCACCTTGCCTTTTGCGGACATTTCTGAAGTAGAACAAGCTATTCCCGCAGCTCCCATATCTTGCATTCCAATCACTGCTCCTGTTTGGATACATTCCAAGGTAGCTTCTAATAACAATTTTTCGTAGAATGGGTCTCCAATTTGAATAGAAGGCAATTTTTCTGAACTTTTTTCAGTAATATCTTCAGAAGCAAAAGTTGCCCCGTGAATACCATCTTTCCCCGTGGCTGCCCCCACAATGAATACAGGATTTCCAATTCCTAATGCAATTGCTGAAGCTGTTTCTCCACTTTTAACAATCCCAACAGACATGGCATTCACTAACGGATTGGTATGATAACAATCATCAAAATCGATTTCTCCCCCTACAGTAGGAACCCCAAAACAATTTCCATAATGAGAAATTCCAGTTACTACACCTTTTAATAAAAATTGAGTTCTAGGATTTTTTAAATCCCCAAAACGTAAAGAATTTAAAGTAGCAATAGGTCTTGCACCCATCGTAAAAATATCTCTATGAATACCTCCCACACCCGTTGCGGCTCCTTGAAACGGTTCCACAGCTGATGGGTGATTATGAGATTCAATTTTAAAACAAACCCCTAAACCATCTCCAATATCCATTAAACCTGCATTTTCTTCACCAGCCCCTGCTAAAACTCTTTTTCCCTTTTTAGGCAATTGTTTTAACCAAACAATAGAATTTTTATACGAACAATGCTCAGACCACATCACAGAATAAACACTGAGTTCTGTAAAATTGGGGGTTTTTCCTAATATATTACAAATTTTTTGAAACTCTTCTTCTAAAAGCCCTAATTTTTTAGCGGTTTCTACTGTGGTAACAGGATTAAATACCATTATCTATTAATTTGATGGCAAAATTACAAATTTTATGGAATTCTCTAAGAAAAATAAAAATAGACTTTTCATCAAAGTATAAAAGATGAATATTTGGGCGTGTCCCTTGCTACGCTACGGGTCGGGCTGCTACGGGCTTTGCTTTCGCATCGGCAATCCTTTTCGCTTCGCTCAAAGGCAGTGCTACCCCTTCGCATCCCTCACGCTTATCACACAATAAAAATTGTGTAATTTATAGTTTATTTCTTTAAAGCTTTTATCAAAACTGCTAAAGCAATAAAAGCCCATATTATATTCACCGTCATAGAAGGATATGCATGGTTATAAAATGTATTGATAATCAAACATATACTTCCAATAAAATTCAACATCTGATAAAAAAACGAATCCGATGCTATTTTTTGATAGGAAACTAAAAGATAAGCAGCAACCACCGCTACTGAACCGACCCACCCTATTACTTCAATAATAATTTTTTCCATTGAAAATGGTCGTAAATTTACGCACTTTCAATCTTTTCTCAAACTTTTTAAATATTCATTTTGTAGGTTTAGTTGAGCTTCAGTAAGTTCTGAAATCGGGATTTGTAATTGCACAAATTGAAATAAAAGTTGCTTTTGTTCTTCTTCTCCACCAGTATGAGTAAAATAAAAAACTCCATCTTCATAATTAAAGGAATTTAAGTCAATATTAGGAATTTGAGATAATTTTTGAAGCACTTCAGAAACCTCCATAGAAGAAGCCAATTTGAATTGAAATCGTTTTCCATGCATGTGGGCAACCGCTAACAATGGCTTATTTTCTAGTATTCTACCTTTATCAATCACTAAAAGATGGTCAGAATAATCTTGAAGTTCAGTTAGAATATGAGAAGAGATAAGAAAAGTTATTCCTTCTTTCGCCAAATTTTTAATCATAAAAGAAAGTTGGTTTCTTGCCACGGGGTCTAAACCAGAAGCAGGCTCGTCTAACAAAACAAATTTGGGTTTATGAATTACCGTTTGTGCAATAGCGGTTTTTTGCCTCTGTCCTCTTGACATTTCCTTGCATTTTTTAGGAAGTAATTCTTTCATATCCAATAAATTCACAATCCATTGAATACGACTTTCTACTTCTGATTCTGGAATATCTTTTGCATAAGCCATAAATTGCAAGGACTGATAAGCAGTAAGATTATCATATAGTCCATAAAAATCAGATAGATAGCCTATTTTTTTATGTATTTCACGAGGATTTTCTGTTGTATCAATACCATTCACCAAAATCGTACCACTTAAAGGAACAGTAAGAGCGGCTATGCAACGCATCAAGGTGGTTTTTCCTGCTCCATTAGGACCCACCAAAGCAGTAACAGTTCCCATCTCAATTTGAACATTTACATGATGCAAAGCCCTAAAATCAGGGTACTCATAAATTAAATCTTTAACTTCAACTATATAATTTGACATAATTGCAAATTTAAAAAAAAAGTAAATAAAAAATACAGCCACCCAAAATAGGTGGCTGTATAAAAATGGAAACAATAAACTTATCTTAAAAGTGTAACATTACCAAATCTGGTGAAGGTTTCTCCGTTAAATCTTTTCGCTTTAAAACGATAGTAATAAACCCCTTCAGCACAATCTTTGCCTGTATTCATGATTCTACCATTCCAGAGTTTGGTCATATCACCATCATTATCAAATACTTTTTTGCCCCATCTTTCGTAAATTAACAATTCATATTCAATAACTCCTATTGCCGTAGGCACAAAATTATCATTCATAAAGTCCCCATTAGGCGTAAACACATTCGGAATTTCTATTTCCTCAATTAACTTCACAGTAACAATAAAAGTATCAATAGAAATACAACCTGTTTGGGAATTGATAGCCGTTAATATTACGGTATAATCTCCAGGGGCATTATAGGTTACACTAGGATTCGTTAAGTTAGAAGTACCTTGAGAACCAAAGTCCCACTGGTAAGTATCTGCATTGATGGTATTGTTAGCAAAAGTTACCGTATTATTTCCTGGATATGCCGCAGGATTAGGCGTCCAAGTAACATTGATGGTCGGTCTTACATTATGAACAACATTTACAGGTAATCTTGCCGAAGTACAATTATTGGCAATATATTCTACAAAAATGGTGGTATCTTGGGTTACAGGGGTTGTAGTATAAGAAGAACCTACAAAGAAAGGATTGACTGCATTGGTATCGGTATAGAAGGCAAATATACCGCCAGTAGGATTACCTGATACGTTCAACGTTACAACATCATTTGTACAAGCAACTCCATCATTTACAATCAATTCGGGTAAAGGATTTATCACCACTGTAAAGGTATCTATACAGCCATTAACATTCGTGAAGAAAATAGTATCCGTACCTGCCGCACCAAAATTCACGGAAATATTATCAGGATTAGTAGTTGTGATGGTAGAGCCTGTAGAACTAACTAAATTGAAGGTACCATTCTCATTGGCTGTAAATATACTATTTTGTGTAAATTCACAGACCGAGTTGGCTCCATTGACAGTGGGTAAAGGCAATACGGTAATATCAAAACTTTGAGAACAACCTAAAGTGTTGGTTATAGTTATCGTTTCTGTTCCTGCATTTCCAAAAGTAACCGTAATTTGGTCGGTATTCGTAGAGCCCGAAGTGATTACAGCACCGCTTGTAGAAGAAATAGACCAGTCCCCAGGGACATTAGAAGAAATGCTTACACTAGGAGTTTGGGCACAAACTTGTGCGGGAGCATTGATAATAGGTTTAGGCGTTACATTCACCGTTACACTATCTTGGCAACCATTAGCATCTGTAATTTTTAAAGTAAAACTTCCCACAGTATTTCCAGCATCTACGGTTATGCTATTGGTATTAGTAGCACCGCTTGTGATAGAAGCATTAATTCCTGATATCGTCCAATCGCCTACAATGCTTGAAGTAAAGACAGCCCCTTGTTCATCCACGCATAAGCCTACAGGACCCGTGATTTCTGGGTTAGGATTAACAGTAATTTGATGAGTATCCGTACAGCCATCAGCCGTTGTAACCTGTAAAGTAACCGTTTCGGCAGAACCAAAATCCACAGTAACCGTGTTAGTATTATTCGTAGAACCTACAAAGCTTGCCCCCCCAGCAGAAGTAATTGTCCAGTCTCCTGCTATCGTAGAAGTAAAGGTTTGATTGGGCGTCTCTGCACAAATAGCCGTAATTCCTGAAATAACAGGGTTACTGTTAATAGAAACAATTATGGTGTCTTTACAACCTGTTGAAGTTCTTACAATCAAGGTATCAGTACCAGGATTAGCGAAGTTCACCGTTACCGAACTTACGTTCGTTGTGCTCGTCGTAATTGTATTTCCTGATGCACTAATAATATTCCAATTGCCCACAATCGTAGAAGTAAAATCGGAAGTATTGCCTTCGCATATAGCATTCACTCCCGTAATAATCGGTTTAGGATTAACAATTACGTGCATAGTATCTATACAACCGTTAGAATCTGTAACTTGAAGAATCACGGTTTCAAAAGTACCAAAGTTTATACTTACCGCATTCGTATCAGAAGGACTACTCGCTATCACGGCACCTGTCCCAGAAGTAATGGTCCAATCTCCTGCTATTGTAGAAGTATATACTTCGTTCATTGCATATTCGCAGACCTCTGAACTACCAGAAATCACGGGATTGGGATTTACCGTTACGGTAATCACTGTGTCACAACCTGTTAATACATCCGTTAAAGTGATGGTATTAGTACCGGGAGTGCCAAAATTCACGGTAATAGCGTTTGTATTCGTAGTACTTCCAACAATGGAAGAGCCATTCGTTCCTGATATTGTCCAATCAGAAGCGGTTGAAGAAGTGTAAGTAATTCCTTGCGAGCCTGCACAAACAGAATTAGGACCTGTAAAAGTAGGCGGATTATTCACCGTTACAATAATAGAATCAGGTTCAGGGTTAGGGCAACCATTCGCACCTACTCCATATAAGTAATAAGTAGTAGTTACCGAAGGGGTTACTGTAACAGAACTAGCCGTAGAAAAAGGAACGCCATCACGAACCAAGGTCCAACGATAAGTAGCCGCTCCATTAGCATTTAAAGTCGTACTTTCGCCAATACACAAAATAGAATCCAACGTAGTAATGAAAGGCTCTGGAGCAGATAAAACCGATACAATAGCTAACGCAGGAGTAGAACGACAACCTTGTGGACTAATCGCTACCACTTCATAAGCATTAGCCATTGAACCTAATACTGTAAAATTAGCCCCTGTATGCACAACGGTAGAGTTTCCTAAAACATTCCATTCAAACGTAGTACCCACCACACTGCTTGCCGTCAATGTAACAGAATCATCATAACAAATTTCACTATAGGTTGGTGTAACAGAAACCGTAGGTGTTGGATTAACTGTTACTGTATAATTTACAGGAGTACTTTCACAGCCAATAGGGCTTACAGCAAAAACGCTATAAGTAGTGGTAATAGATGGGGTTACAACAATGGAATCACTAATTGTATTTCCAGGATTCCATACAAAATAAGCCACATTCGTTCCTGTTGCATACAAAGTTGTAGTCTCTCCTTCACAAATATTATTATCTCCACTTACGACTACCGTAGGAATAGGTCCTACAAAAATATCTCTAAAAACAGGGTCTGTTAAACCACAACAATCCGAATTCAATACTAAACGAATGGTGTAATTACCGGGTGTATTAAAAATTTGGGTGATAGTATCTGCATTAGGGCTACTGATTGTATTAATCAAAGTAGGACCTTGGAATATTTGCCATTCGAAATTCGAAGCTGTTAAAACAGAGCTTGTGAATTGAATAGATTGTCCGGGGCAAATAGTATCTTCTGATGCAATAATAACAGGAGTTGCAGCAGAAGGAGTAGAATTAATCGTCCAGAAAGAAGAATAAGTAGTGGTATTGTAGGTGATAGTTTTGATACCTACGTTAGAATACTGGGTGATGGGGTTAGCTACATTATTTTGAACTGGGTTAGTAGCATTGGCTCCAAGGTTCCAGTTACCTAGATTAGCAGTAGAAAACTGGACATCTCTTTGTGTACAAGCGGCTGTACCGACAGTGATTATAGGTTCTGAAGAGAAATTATAATTAGAAGGATTATTAATACCCGTTGAAACAGTCTGGTTTGAGCCTGAAACAGTTACAGTAGGAGCAGTTCCTATGACGTAAATTCTTGAAGCAATACCATCAGAGCCATCGCGTCCTCTTCCACCGTTTCCACCGTTTCCACCATTTCCGCCGTCTGCTCCTTGCGGGTTACCACAAACACAGGAGCCACCTGTAAAACCCGCCTGTCCGGCCTGTCCGGAAGCACCTAGTTGCCCATTTCCACCCGTACCCCCTGATCCTATATTTCCAGTGGTAATATTACAATCTACAAAATTTCCTGGGGAAGCGATAGAGTAAACAGAGAACACGGCACCACCTGCTGTACCACCAGTTCCCGCCAGACCACCACCACCACCATCACCACCACGACCTCCATTATTCCCTGCGCAATTAATACAAGCGCAGGTTCCGCCACGAGAACCACCACCGCCACCACCAAAACCATTCGTTCCATTTTGGGGAGTTGTGTTCGGAACAAAATAATCCAAAGTAGGTAAAGTTGCTGCGGGTTTATCACCGGGTGCCCAAGTTATACCATTAGCACCATTTTGTCCATTACCTCCAGGACCTGGTCTAGAAGCACCACAACAAAATCCTCCACTTCCTGTATCAGAACCAGTTCCTCCGGCTGCACCACCACTACCCGCTGTACCATTACCTCCTGCACCAGGATTTCCACAGCCATTTACTCCACTACCACCATTCCCACCAATTCCTCCCCCTCCTGCGCCACCACTCCCCGCGGGAGCATTTACACCATTCTGTCCATCAGTAGCGTTTCCAGCACGGATATTACATCTCACTATTTGATAACCATTACAATTTTTTAGGTGCAATCCATAAGTACTCAATTGAAAACCATGAGTGGCTTCATCTAAATCCGCAGTTGTAATCGTTAAGTCTTGTAAGCGGAAATTATTAACAGAATTTAATTGAATGGCTACAAGTGCTTTATTCGCAAAATCAATATTCGCTGCTGTTCTATGAATAATCGTGGCACTTCCCGGAGCATTGGACTTTGTCCATGTAGTAGAGTTATATCCCCCTTCAATTACAACATTATCAGTGAAAGCAGTAATGGTAGTATCGGTGTTATATGTACCCGAAGCGACCTTTATATGGCTGTTATTACATCTTGCTAATTGTAAGGCTCTTCCTAAGGTAACGGGGTCTGCTTTCGTTCCTGTACCATTAGGATTACCACTAGGAGTTACAAAGATAGTATTACAAATTGCGGGAGGTGGAGGCGGAGCCACTGTAACTGTAACCGAAGCACGCCCAACGCACCCATTAGCCCCCGTAGTTGTAACAATGTAAGTTGTAGTTGTTGCTGGGCTCACTGTAATCGATTGGGTATTTGCCCCTGTGCTCCAAGACCAACTCGTTCCCCCAGTAGCTGTTAATACCACTGAAGAACCATTACAAACAATTGGATTTTGAGGAGTAATAGAAATGATAGGAGTATCAAGAACCGTTATGCTACCAGTTTTTATTAATTGGCAACCTTGAGCATCTGTAATAGAAGCTTGAAAAGTATAAGTTCCTACACTAGGATAAGTATGCGTAACAGAATTTCCTGAACCTGATAAGCCTGCAGCACCAGACCATGTAATAGTATAGGGTCCTTGCCCTCCTGATGGAGTTACATTAATAGTAGCGGGACTACCCAAGCAAGGAGTAGGTATAGTAAAATTGGCTTGTAAATTACTTTGTACGTTTATTGTATAAGAATAGGTACGATTACCTACAATAGGGCAGGCATCATCTTTAATTGTAACCGTAAAAACATTAGCGCCTGTATCGCTGTAAGTAGGGGTCCATGTAAAAGTACCTACGGGAGGCTGACCCGCCACAGAGAAACTCCCCGTAGGAATTCCATTGTTCCAATTCATCGTTAAAGTTTGCCCAGGATCAGGGTCAGAACTATTAATTGTAAAATTCACAGTTTGCCCTGGACAAACGGTAATAGAATAATTGCTAGTACCATTAATTCCCGAGAGAGCGGGTAATACATTATTACAGTTTCTTACAATCACTTGAATATCACGTATAACCGAGCCAATTAATTGTCCATTGCGATATTCTTCAATTTTAACAGCCATCACTGTAATCTGGTTGGGCTGAGTAGGAGTAAAGCTGACATCTCCTGAAGGCGAAAGCGTAGTACCCGTAGAAGAAGTAATAGGATTCGTCGCAGAAAATCCGCTTAAGTAAGTTACTGTTGAATTAGTACCCGTTAAAGGAGTAATTAAAGTATACGTAACAAAATCTCCATCAGGGTCATAAGTACCATTATTGTATATATAAGACTGGTTCACACAAACATAAGGTACAGGTAAATTCAAGAATTGAGGAGAAGAATTACATGGAGCCAAAATATTGTTTAAGGTAGCTTGAACATACATATCTTCTGAACCTGGGTTTTGGATAGTTGTAATACCATTGTTTCTAGCATTAATACCTACTCCAAAAAACCAATCTGAACATTGATTAGGAAGAGTATAGGTACCTTCATATACGTATTCTTGAGCTCCTGGGAAATTACCGCCTGTGCAAGTAGAACTTTGAGTAGGGCAAAGAGGTGTAATTTCCTGCCCCGTACCAGGCTTTTTATTTAAAACAATAGAAGTATTCACGCCACAAGAAGTCGAACGAATGGTCATCGTAATACTCCCTGGGGCAGAAATTCCTGAACAATCTCTATAAAACACATATCGAAATCGATAAGTATTTCCACTTATACACTGGTAAGTTAAATCTCCCCCCATCATGTGAGAAGCATAATCAAAGATGGGTATTACAAGAAATAACAACCATAAAGCAAGTTTTGGATATTTATACTGCATTTTCATTCTTAAAACTCTTTGCTTTTTATTCCGCAAATATAAGTACAAGTATTTACAAAATAAAAAAAATCTATAAAAATTATGTTTTTATTAACTTGAAACAGATAAAAATCAAAATAATTTACAAATTTTCAAAAATAATACAATTAAAACTAAATGAAGCATAAAAGTTTATAAAAAAAACGAAAAAAAAACAAAAAATGTTATTGAATAATTATACGCAAAAATACATACAAAACATTAAAACTGAAATCCCGTGATAATACCCAGCCTTAAAGGTATCCATAAATTATTGGAACTTGGGAAAGAATTTAAAACACTATTTAAAAAAAGTTGATTATTTACTCCGTGTTCTAGATAAATTCCAATTATGGGTTTTATACTTAAATTACTTGGAAAATTCAAAAATGCTGTATGACGAAAATTAAAATTTGCTTTCTTGTATGTATAATATACAAATTCGTGCTCTATAAAATTAGAGCGTCTATTCATGAGTATATCATGAGCTAACCACAAACCACATCTTGAATTTTTAAATATTTGATATTGTACACCCATAATCACATTCCATTCAAGCACGGTAAATTTTCCAGATTCTAAATGAATTTCATGCGGTAAAATCTGCTTATAATTGATTTCATAAGTCCTTAATAAACCTCCTATACCCAAATTGAGTTGGAAGTTATTTGTAATGTTTGAAGCTCTATTGAATTGAAATGATGGATATGAAAATGAAAAACCCGAATTAGGCTGTAAAACATATTGGATATTGGAATCTGGAGAATAGAAATTTTGAAAATTCTTAAATCCCAATCCATAATTACTCTTAAATTCTACTCCTATTTGAATATTCCATTCTCCCTCAGGGAACTCATCTAACTGAGCACTCAATCGATTGAAACCACTAAAAATTAAAGTTAATATAAAAATCCATTGTATCATTTTACCAGAACTTTTTTACAATAATTTCAGCTGCATTTTTTGAAGCTCCTTTACTACCAATTTTTTCATGCAAAATTTTTAAATCATTTTTAATCCTTTCACGATGATACTTATCATGCAAAATGGGACTTAAAGCAGTAATCATATCATCTGCATGACACTCATTTTGTATTAACTCTTTTACTGCAGGCTTATCTAAAATTAAATTTACCAAAGAAATATATTTCACTTGAATAAGTTGTTTCGCAATATAATAAGAAAGTATATTTCCTTTATAACATACGACCATTGGAACTCCAAATAATCCCGTTTCTAATGTAGCAGTGCCCGAAGTAACTAAAGCGGCATCGGCAATATTCAAAAGTTCATAGGTTCTGCCTCTCAATATTTTAACTTTTTTATCTCCTATGATTTTCATATAAAAATCCGAAGAAATATGAGGTACCGCCGCAATTATAAATTGATAATTAGGAAAAGTAGGAATAACTTTTAGCATCTCTGATAGCATTAAACGAATTTCTTGTTTTCTAGAACCGGGTAATAAAGCAATAATAGGTTTATGATTCAAATGAAGTTCTTCTTTTAACTGATTAGGTTTACCGATTAAATCTGAAACTTCGTCCATCAAAGGATGCCCTACATATTCCACATTTTGAAATCCTTCCTTTAAATAAAAATCTTTCTCAAAAGGAAGAATACAAAGCATTAAATCAATATTTTTTTTAATTTGATGAATACGGCTTTTTTTCCAAGCCCAAATTTGTGGAGAAATAAAATAAATTACAGGAATGTTCAATGATTTAACAAACTTGGCTAATCGTAAATTAAAACCAGGATAATCTACTAAAATAACCATATCGGGTTTCCATTCTTGAATATCCTTTTTGATATTTTTCATAATACGTAAAATGGAAGGAAGGTTTTTTACTACTTCCACAAAACCCATAAAATTGGTATCTTTAATATGTTGAACAATCTCCATTCCTTGCTCAGCCAATTTATCCCCCCCCATTCCACGAAAAACGGTATCCGGTTGAAGTTGTTTTAAGTATTTGACTAAATTACTTGCATGCAAATCACCGGAGGCTTCTCCACTTACTATATATACTTTTTTCATAGTTCTTTCCTTAACCTCGCAACAGGGATGCCCATTTGCTCTCTATATTTTGCAATGGTCCTTCTTGCAATATCATAACCTTTTTGCCTCATCAGTTCTTCTAGTTTTTCATCAGAGTAAGGTTTTGATTTATTTTCATTATCAATAATTTCCTTTAAAATTTTTTTGACTTCCTTATTAGAAACTTCATCACCTGAATCTGTAGTAATAGAGGATGAAAAAAAGAATTTTAACTCATAAATTCCAAAAGGCGTTTCTACATATTTAGAGTTCACAGAACGACTAATCGTAGAAATATCCATACCAATTTCATTGGCAACATCTTCTAAAATCATGGGTTTGAGTTGGGACTCATCACCATCAGACAAAAAAAACTCTTTTTGCTTATGAGCAATGGTCATCATAATCTTATACAGAGTAGCAGAACGCTGGCGAATGGCTTCAATAAAAAATTTTGCTGAATCTACTTTGTTTTTTACAAATTGATAAGTTTCTTTGGCTTCATTCAAATTAGACTGTTGGTATTTTTCTAACATAGCCATATAATTTTTGTCTAATTTTAATTGAGGAGCATTTCCTTTGTTGAGTTTTATATGAATTTCGTTATTATCATCTATAGTTAAAATAAAATCGGGAGTAATAGTGAGTATTTTGGTGTCAAACTGTGAACCAGGTTTATGATTTAAGTGCTTAATAACATTTAAAGCAAACTTTAACTCTTCAGAAGTTATCCCTAACTTTTGAGCAATTTTCTCGTAATGTTTTTTGCTTAGCTCATCAAAATAATCTTTTACAATAGAATAAGCTATCTGTACACTTTTATTTTTATGAAAATCAGGATTACGCTGTAATTGGATTAACAAACACTCTCTTAAATCTCGCGCACCTATGCCCGGAGGGTCCAAGGTCTGAATTTTTTTTAATACACTTTCTACTTGCTCATCGGTTACATTCAATTTATAATTATAAATCAAATAATCTGTTATGGATTCAATAGAAATAGGTTCTTTTTCTTTGCTGTCATTGAGTTTCTCTTTTCTTAAATATCCATCTTCATCTAGTTCTCCTATAATTTCTTTTCCAATTATATACTCTAATTCCGTTAATTCTAGCATTCCTAATTGATTTACCAAATCTTCATACATGGAATTGACTTGAACTATAGGTCTTTCGTATCGTTCATCATCATTATCGTCGTAATTATAGCTTCTATAATCCTGTTCATCAGATTGTTGAATATATTCTTCTAAAGAAATTTCATGAGTATTTTGTAAATCATTGGCTACCTCTTCATCTAATTTATGATTTTCAATATCATCATCAAGGTTATAATCACTTTCGTTATTAATATAATTAGGATTTAAGTTATCCTCTTCTAAAATCAAAACAGGATTTTCTTCCATTTCTTCTTTGATTCGGGTTTCTAACAAAGTGGTAGGCAATTCCAATAACTTGATGTATTGGATTTGTTGAGGGGATAATTTTTGTAATAATTTTTGATTTTGTGTTTGTTTAAGCATAAGGTTCAAAATCTAACTTAGGAAAAAGCAAATTTAATGCATTTTCTTTAATTATTAAACAAAATTTTTGAATATAAAATTCTATTTGGTTATTTAATCATAAAACCTATAGTTTTAAAAATTAATAAGCTACCTTTAGGGTAGCTTATTAATTTTATATTGTTGTAAAGACTAGAATTTGGTAGTAAATAAGCCAAATCCTAGACTAAATCTTAAATAAGCTCCAGCTAAAGAAGGTTTGCTTACTTGGGATACTGTAACTCCTGATCCACTCCAATCTTTTGAGCCTACATTAAAAAAGCCTCCTAAATCAATACCAATCATTAAAAGACCTTTATCATTAAAACAATATCTCATAGAGGCTCCCAATTCTGCCAAACCAGATTTTGATTCTATTTCTTTCGCTGTAATTCTTTCAATCGTTACATTATCACCGTAGGTAATATCTACATTACTATAATTCGTTAAATTCATTTTCGCTGAACCAGCTTGGTATCCTAAAAATGGATAAATCAAGTAATTATTTTTATTATACACTAAATATCCTACGTGTCCTCCAAAGGTCTGAGTTTTAATTTTAGATTGACCTTTTTCTGATTCAGAAGCATCAAAAGCGAAACGATTAAAGGATGCTCCTACAATCACTTTAGAAGCTAATACGCCGCTTATACTCGCTCCCCAATGAGACCCCAACCCCCTAATAAAAAACTTATCACCGAAGGTGGTATTCTTTTTAAGGTCTTTTTCCAAATCTCCATGAGAAGCAAAACCCGCACCACTATGAACTCCTACAAAAAAACCATATTCTTTTTTAGAATCTGATTTAAAAGAGTTTGCACCCTGAATAAAAGTATTTTCCTGTGCTATGGTTTGTAAAAACCCCAAAAATATTAATATGCTC
>CAZBPK010000135.1:0-20191 GCA_964493765.1 uncultured Bacteroidia bacterium
CTATGCAAAAGCAGATGGATAACCGCTTTGAAATGTTAATCAAAGAAATGAATTTACGATTTCAGAATGTAGATGTTCGTTTTGAGGCTATGCAAAAAGAAATGTATGCCATACAAAAAGAGAATAATGCTAGGTTTATGGCAATCGATACAAAATTTGAAGCCTTAGAAAAAAGATTAAGTACAATAACTTGGTTAATTGGTATTTCTACTACTTCTTTGGCAATTTTAATTGCGATTATGAATTTTCTAAAACATTAAAAATAATTGATGCAAGGCTTGTAAGTATGCGTGAGGGATGCGGAGGGCACGAAGTGGCACTGCCTTTGCCTGCGAAGTATGAGCAGGCAAAGGATTGCCGAAGCGAAAGCGAAGCCCGAAGCAGCCCGACCCGCAGCGTAAGCAAGGGACACGCCCAAATAAAAAATAAAAAAACGTTAAATTTTTACCGTATTTAAAATTTGTTGAATGCAATAATTCGCATGAATATTAGCGGCATCAGCCTCGTAAGTAAGAATTAAACGATGATTTAAAACGTCCATTGCGATGTTCTTGATGTCTTCTGGTAAAACATAATCCCTTTTGTTTAATAAAGCCATAGCTTTAGAGGCTAAATTTAAAGCAATCGTAGCACGAGGCGATGCCCCAAATTCTATCAATTTTTTTAATTTTTCTAAACCATAATCTTCGGGTTTACGAGTTGCCATGACCAAATCTACAATATAATCCTCCAATCTTTCATTTAAGTTAATTTTATTGATATATTGACGAATTTCTAAAATATCTTGTTTTTTGAGAATAGGTTTTAAATCATAATGTACCTCAGTAGAAGCCATACGTTTCATGATGAGTTTTTCTTCTTGTTTTGAAGGATAGTCTACATGAATTTTCATCATGAAGCGGTCTATTTGAGCTTCTGGAAGCGGATAAGTACCTTCTTGGTCAATAGGATTTTGAGTAGCCAGAACTAGAAAAGGTTTATCAAGAAGAAAAGTAGTATCCCCAATAGTAACTTGTTTTTCTTGCATGGCTTCTAATAAAGCACTTTGTACTTTAGAAGGGGAACGATTGATTTCGTCTGCTAAAATGATATTCGCAAAAATAGGTCCTTTTTTTATATCAAATTTGCTTTCTTTTTGATTATAAATTAAAGTGCCAATCAAATCAGCAGGTAATAAATCAGGAGTAAATTGAATTCTTTTGAAAGAAATATCTAACAATTTTGCTAAAGTAGAGATAGTCAAAGTTTTGGCTAATCCTGGCACACCTTCAATTAAGATATGACCATTGGTTAATAAACCGATTAAAAGTTTTTTTACCATATTTTCTTGCCCCACCACTACTTGGTGCAAACTGTTTTCTACTTGCTCTAATAATTCTGCTGACTGTCTAATTTTGTTTTTTATATCGTTCATGATTTTGAATTCAGTTGTTTTTCTATTTCTGCTAAGACATAAAGGGCTTCATCTTCTCCCAAACTATAAGCATTTTTATAATCCCATTGAGCTTTTTCTAAATTGCCTGTCATAAAATAAACATGCCCTCTGTTAAGCCATGCTTTTTCATGATTGGGATTGATTTCAATAAGTTGAGAATAAGCATCAATGGCTTGCTCTGGCAAATTATATTTTTCATATACGTAAGCTAAATTAAACCAAGCTTGTTCATCAGAAGGGTCAATTTGTAAGACATTCTCAAAAGATTCAATAGCTTTTCCGTATTCATATTGTAACAAATAAGCATTTCCTAAATTAAACCAAGCATTGGTGTCTTCTTGACTAATAGCTAAAATCTGCTCGTAACACTCTACTTCTTTACGATAAAAAAATTCTAAATGATACTTCTGAGCTTGCTGATAAAGGGTTTTTATATGATTACAAGTTTGGATAGTTCTGAAAGCGTCGGGTTGGTCTTTATAAAAATCTAACACTCTTGATGCCGCATCCATACACTCTGCATACCATCCTCTTTGCAAAAGCAGTTCTGCAGTAGTCAAATACAATTCTACAATAAAATCTACATAAGGCGAATCGTGGGTTACATATTTGCGAATGTTTTCTTGTAAAAACTCAATTTTTTTCTCAAAT
Organism: uncultured Bacteroidia bacterium; assembly: GCA_964493765.1. GTDB lineage: Bacteria > Bacteroidota > Bacteroidia > J057 > CALLMJ01 > CALLMJ01. Next base: position 2,087 of record CAZBPK010000135.1, read on the forward strand.
TCTTGAATTTGATGATATTGTGCTCTAAAGGAAGCATTATTAGGAATTTCCATAACGCAAAAATAAAGTATTATGCGTAATTTCATGCAGAATGGGAATAAGAATTTTGAGATTTATAATTCAGTTTCCAAATGATGATAATTAACGCTATCAAAGATAAGACTAATCCCCAAAAAGAAGGTGAAAATTGAAGGCTACTATATGGAATACTTGCAATCCATTGATTACTTGTAAGTACCCAGGAAAATAACCTATTCGCAAAAAAGCCTACTATTTCATTTAAAAAAGGAATTTCGGCTACAAAAAGCAAGAGAAATCCACAATAAGTAGCCACTATAGACAAAGGCAAAGTAATCAAGTTCGTAACTATAAATAAAACAGGAAATTTTCCTAAAAAGCCTAATAAAACAGGAAGGGTAGCAATTTGAGCGGAAATACCAACAGTAATGTTGTCTTGTAACCATTTTGAAATTTTATTTTTTGTAGGCATTATCAAATGAGGTTGAATGAATACAATGCCTAAAATGGCTAAATAGGATAACCAAAAACCTAAATGAAAAATAAGGAAAGGATCCATAAGTAATTGTAAAGTAAAGCTAAAAGCTAAAATATTTACGATAATATAATTACGGTTAAACATTTTTGCTATTATTGCTAAACAAGCCATTAAAACAGCACGCACTACGGCAGGGCTTAAACCGGTTATTAAAGCGTAAAATAATAGAATTGTAATGATTAAAGGAAATTTGATTTTCTTTTGGAAAAAAATTCCCAAAAGAAAGTTTAAAAATAAGGTTAATATGCTTACGTGCAAACCAGAAACCGCTAAAATATGAGCAGCACCGCTATCAATAAATTCATTTTTGGTTTCTTTGTCCATATAAGATTTATCACCAAGTAGAATCCCTGTTGCTAAAGCAGCTGATTGAGTTTCGGGAATGTAAGTATGAATTTTTTCATCAAAATAATTTTGAACTTTTCCTAAAGCAAAATAAAAAGGGGATATTTCCCCTTTTTTTTGTACTTGATAAGACCATACAGTCGCATGTAAACCATTTTTGTAGTTTAGTCTATCCCAAAAAGAAGTATCTTGATAACTTATCATGTTGCATTTTCCTTTAAAATTTATGATTTCCCCTTTTTGTAAAGATTCTTCGTTTTTAATCATCAACATTACTTTTCCATTTACAGATACTTCTTTTTCTTGATTATCCAAACTTAAAACTTGGATAATATACTTCATTCCCTTAGAGAATTTTTGACCTTTTTCTATGACAACGCCTTTCCACTCATAAGTTTGTTGATTGAGTTTGTAGAAGGGATTGTGATGAAAAGAAATATATCCTAAAACAAAACTTAAAATTGCCAACATGAAATAGGCGGAAAAATTTTTTAATAGATTATGAAAATGACAAATAAAAGCAAATGAACCCAATAAAATGATGGAAATTGTTGGACTGAGAAAAATAGACAAGCTAACTCCTAAAAGTGTTGCAATTGCTATTTTTATAAAAGGTATGGTTTGAATTTTCATTTTGTATAATTTGATGATACAAAAATGAAAGTATATTATGGTTAATCATTGGAAAAAAGTTACAGAAAGTAACAATATAGTAAATACAAAATAGGATTAAAATTCTGATTTACAATTAGTTTCATGAAAAATATTGGCTTAATTAGAAGCCAATTTATGCGTGAGGGATGCGGAGGGCACGAAGTGGCACTGCCTTTTAATGCTGAGTTTAGCGAAGCAGAAAAAGGATTGCCGAAGCAATAGCGAAGCCCAAAGCAAGCCCGACCCGCAGCGTAAGCAAGGGACACGCCCAAATTCTTCAAAATAATATTTTAAAGATTAATAAAAATGGGTAAATTTGCAATTAATTTTAAATGAAAGAAAAATTTAAAGTAGGATTATATTTTGGATCGTTTAATCCAGTTCATGTAGGGCATTTAATTATTGCAGAAACTTTATTAAATGAAACCGATTTGAACCAAGTGTGGTTGGTTGTTTCTCCACAAAATCCATTTAAAGAAAAAAAATCATTAGCTTCTGAATATGATCGTTATAATATGGTTGAATTAGCTACTCAAAACCATCCTTATATTAAACCTTCCAATATTGAGTTTTATTTACCCAAACCTTCTTATACCATTGATACTCTTGTACATTTAACAGAAAAATATCCAGATTATGAGTTTTCTATATTAATGGGTGAGGATAATTTGGAAACATTACATAAATGGAAAAATTATGAAGCTATATTAAAATATTATGATATTTACGTGTATCCTAGGATGGGAAGTACTAAATCAGAGATTATTTCTGAAAGGGTTAAAAAAATTCAAGCACCCATAATAGAATTGTCAGCCACAGCATTTCGTAAATTAAATGCAGAAAACAAGAATTGCCAATTTATGGTAACCACAGAAGTTTATGACTATATAAAAAAAAATTGTTTGTATGCAAATTAAGAATTATATACCCAATTTTTTGACCTCCATAAATTTAATATTAGGTTGTTTATCAATATTTGCTTCATTTCAACCTGATGGAATTATTGATGCATCGTATTTTATTTTATTTGCAACAATATTTGATTTTGCTGATGGATTTGCTGCAAGGAAGCTAAATGCACAATCTGCAATGGGAAAAGAATTAGATTCTATGGCAGATTTAATCACTTTTGGAGTTGCTCCAGGATTAATTCTTTTTAGGTTAATGCACCCTGAATTTTTATCATTTTATGGGAAAGATATTTTAGAAACTATCATTAAGTCAACTCCAGCATTAATCCCTTTATTTTCTGCTTTAAGATTAGCAAAATTTAATATTGACCCCAGACAATCCGATTCTTTTATAGGATTACCTACACCAGCCAATGCAATATTTATATGTTCTTTACCTTTAATTCAATACCAGAATTTATGGGGAGTATCGGAAATTATTCAATCTAATTGGTTTATTCCCTTAATTTGTACAGTAAATAGTTTACTTTTGGTAGTTGAGTTACCTTTATTTTCTTTAAAAATTAAACATTTTGAATGGAAAGGAAATGAATTAAGATATACATTTATTTTTATTTCTTTGATTTTGGTAATTTTATTCAAATATATGGGGTTGGCAATGACCATTTTACTATATATTTTACTATCCATTTTAGAGAGATGGTTACTTAAAATCAAGAATCCTTCATGAAATTTATTATGTTTGTATTTCATCACTAATTATGACCGTTCATGTAAAAACATAAAGTAATACTAATGAATTTTTATAATTTTGTGATAAATCCTATTCATTTCTGAGCATTGATTGTGTCCTGCCTTTTTTTATGGCGGGATTTTTTTATAAAAAAATTTATAAAAAATTTGTTTATAAAAATTAATTACTAATTTTGCAGTCCAATTCAATGCGTTCGTAGCTCAACTGGATAGAGCATTTGACTACGGATCAAAAGGTTGAGGGTTCGAATCCTTCCGGACGCACTGTGCCATGTATTTTTTTAAGGTAATTCTTTTAATTCCCATTCTTTGGATGTCTATAAATAAAATAGACAAAGTGGGTTTTTACCTTAATTATTTCAAAAATCTTGAAAGTCTTACCCAAAAAAATCAAAGTTATTTTAAAGATTATCCTCAACAAAAAAGTATAGAAGAAAAAAAATCTTATCAAAGACTAAAAACTTATTCATTCTCATCTTTTTCATTTAATTTATCCATTAATGATTTTGAAAAACCCTTAAAAAAACTAATTGAAAACAATAAAGAATTATTAACTTTCAATTTCCTTAAGTTCTTAGGAAGTATTGCGGTGAATGCTCCACCCATTTGCTAATTTTTTTATTAGTAAATATCATCGTTTTTTTATCTGCTAGCAGCAGAACATACAATTTATTCAACAATTAAAATTTTTATCATGAGAAATAGAGGTTTAGTTTTAACATTATTAGTGATTTTTGCACTAATTTGTGCGTACAATTTGTACTACACAGTAATGCGTTTAAGCACGGATAGCATGCTTAACGAAATGACAGTAGAGCAGCGAGTAGAATGGTTTAAAGACCAAGAAAATTTTGATGCTTATAAAAAATATAGAGAAAATTCAATGTCTTTAGGTCTTGATTTACAAGGCGGTATGTTTGTAACTCTTGAGGTAGGCATTGATGAGGTTATTAGGGCTAATGCTTACGATGCAAAAGATACTTTAGTAAATAAAGCTATTGCAAAAGCCAATGAATTAACTTCAACGAATAGTTCAAACTATGTAGAATTATTTATTCAAAGTTTTAAACAATTAGCACCACAAGCGAAATTATCAACTTATTTTGCTCAAGGACTTGGTTTAACGTTTGATGCTTCCGATGACCAAATTTCAAAAGCATTGAAAGAAAAAGCAGATAAAGCCATTGACCAAACATTTGATGTTTTACGTAAACGTATTGACCGTTTTGGAGTTTCCTCGCCAACTATTCAAAAATATGGTTCAAACCGTATATTAGTTGAGTTACCTGGTGTTAAAGATTCTGACAGGGTAAGAAAACTATTAAGAGGTACAGCTCAATTAGAATTTTGGCCTACTTATCCCATTAAAGATGCTTTTCAATACGTAGAAAAGGCTAACGAAGAAGTTAGAAAAATTAATGGTATTGTGGTTGATACAACAAAAAAAGATACTTCCATTACTGATGAACAAAAACGTGAAAAATTCAAAAAAGAAAATCCATTATTTGCAAAATTAGCCTTTCCTAATTTTGAGGGAATGAAAGGCAATGAACCTATTGTGGGATATGCTTTAATTTCTGATACTAGTGATGTAAATAAAATGTTAGCATTACCAGAAGTTCAAAATGTACTTCCCGACGATATTCGTTTTATGTGGACAGCAAAACCAGAAGCTGTTGCCTCTCAATATCTTACATTAATTTCTATTAAAACCAATCGTGATAACAAAGCACCACTAGATGGTAGCACTGTTGTTGAAGCACGTCAAGATTTTGACCCACAAAACCGTAATATGCCTATAGTATCTATGAGTATGAATGTTGAAGGTGCTAAAAAATGGAAAAAAATGACAACAGATTATCTCAATAAATCCGTTGCAGTAGTTTTAGATGGATTGGTTTATTCTTATCCTACTGTTAACTCAGTAATTCCTAATGGTCAATCTCAAATTTCTGGCAATTTTACTATTGAGGAAGCCAAAGATTTAGCCACCATTTTAACTTCTGGAAAAATGGAAGCACCTGCAAGAATTGAAGGAGAAGAAATTGTTGGGGCAACATTAGGTCAGGATACCATTAATCAAGGGATTTTATCTTTTATTGCTGGGTTTATCATTATAATCATTTTCATGGCTGTATATTATAAAACAGCTGGTTTAATTGCTGATGTTGCTTTAATTTTTAACTTGTTCTTTATTTTTGGAATTTCTTCTGCCTTTAATTTAGTATTAACATTACCCGGTATTGCTGGTATTGTTTTAACTATGGGTATGGCTGTAGATGCTAACATTCTTATCTACGAAAGAATTAGAGAAGAGCTTGCTACAGGAAAATCTATAAAATATTCTGTATCAGAAGGTTTCTCTAAGGCACTTTCAGCAATTTTAGACTCCAATGCTACTACATTCCTTACTGGTTTAGTGCTTTATAATTTTGGTACTGGTCCTATTAAGGGCTTTGCAGTTACATTAATGGTGGGTATTGTTACTACCTTAATCGCTGCTTTATTAGTAACTCGTGTTTTAATTGAGTATGTAATTCGTAATGAAGAAGGAATCAAAAAATTACAATTTGGTGCTTCTGGCTTATACAAAAAACTGATTGAAGCTAACTTTAACTTCATTGGCATAAGAAAAAAAACCTACCTTGTAATTGGTGGTTTAATGGTTGCTTATTTTGTGTTTATTTTTACTTTTGGTTTTAAATACGGAGTAGATTTTGTGGGTGGAAGACAATTTGTAGTTGAATATGATAATGCTGAAATTCAATTGGATAAAGTTAGGGCAAGCCTTACACAAGCCTTTGAAAACAACATGCCAATTATCAAAACCGTAGGTGCTAAAAATCAAATAATGATTACTACAAACTATTTGGTAAACCAGCAAGATGCCGACGAAAAAGTTGCTAATACTATTTTAGAAACTCTAAAAAAAGAAAGTTCAACTCCTAATCCCAAAATTATAAAATCAACTAAAGTAGGACCTACAGTAGCTAGAGACATTGTAATTGGTGCATATTACTCAGTGGTTTTCAGTTTAATTATCATTTTCTTATACATTTTATTAAGATTTAGCCGTTGGCAGTTTGGTTTAGGTGCTATTGCTTCATTAATTTTCAATGTATTTACTGTAATGGGCTTCTTTTCTTTACTCAGTTATTTAGATTTTCTACCCTTTTCTTTAGAGTTAGATCAATCATTCATTGCAGCAATCTTAACTGTAGTTGGTTATGATATTAATGACTCTGTAATTGTATTTGACCGTATTCGTGAAATTATTAATGATACCAAAGCTAAATTTGATTATGAAAAAATCTTTAATTCTGGTATCAATCAAACATTAAGTAGAACATTAATTACTAGTGCAACTACCATTTTATCAGCATTCATTTTATTCTTATTTGGTGGTGAAGTAATTAAAGGATTTATGTTTGCTATGTTAATTGGTTTTGTGGTGGGTGTTTGTACCTCTATTTTTGTTGCAAGCCCAATTACAATGGATTTAATTGTAAATTCTGAAAAAGCAGAAAATAAAAATTAATAATTAACCTACAATAAAAAACTGGATAGTCTTTTAGGATTATCCAGTTTTTTGTTTAATTCAAAATAACAAATTATTCACCACTCCAATTAGGTTTTCTTTTTTCCATAAAGGCTTTAATTCCTTCTTGAGAATCTTTGGTAGAAAGAACTTTTCCTAACATATTTTTAAGATAACCGTGTTGTTCATGAGAAGCTAAACTTTTCATTTCATAAAAAGCTTGTAATCCTAAACGAATTGCGGCAGGAGCATTATCACAAATTTCTTGTACTAATTGATTAACAGAATTATTTAATTCATCTTTTTTTACTAATTGAGTGATTAAACCCATAGAAAGAGCTTGTTCAGAGGAAACTGTTAAACCACGCATGCAAAAATCTAAAATAGTTCTTGCAGGCAAAATAGGAGTTAAACTTGCCATAACTTGCATAGGCCAAATTCCTCTTTTTACTTCTGGTAAACCTAATTTAACTCCTTCTGATGCAATAACATGTGTACAACCACAAATTAATAAAAAGCCACCTGCATAAACATCACCATGCACCTTGGCAATACAAGGTTTAAAAGTCTTTGGAAACAATTCTCCAACTAATACTTCCCCTGAAGGCATAGGAATAGTACTTTTAGAAACAGCATCCGCTTGACCAGCAAATGCTTTTAAATCTGCACCTGCACAAAAAATATCTCCATTTGCTTGTAATACAACACACCAAACCTCTTTATTATAATGAGCAAATGTTGCACAATAAGCCAACTCAGCCATCATTATCGGATGCATGGCATTCTTTTTTTCAGGACGATTTAAAGTAATGGTTAATACATGATTTTGAAAATCAACTAATAAAAACTCAAATGTTTGATTAAAAAAGTCTTGAACTTGTTCTTGTGTATAATTCATTGATAATTAATTTTGAGACAAAAATATAAATTTAGTTTCATAACTAAAATATTTTTTATGTTATTTCCAAAGATATTAAGAATTAAGGCTGTTAAATTTAACAGCCTTAAAACGTTTTACTATCATGCACTATTTCTCATTCTATTCCACAGTAATTTTACCTTTTCCGTAGTAAGAATGTATATTTCCATCGTACATTGCATCTGCAGCAACGGGTGAGACTACAAAAGTTCCTCTTTGAACAGCTCTTAAATAATAAGTAAATACTTTTTTCCCTCCATTTAAACTCACGTAATAATTCACCCTGTCGTCACGAATATCTTTGTAATCATAAAGAACGGCATCGTTAGCATCCATTAAATTAAAATTCAATCTTTCATTTTCTATTTGAAAACCCGATGGTATCATATCCGTAATTACAACATTACTAATTCTTTGGTTTTGAATTGGTTGAATTTCAATCTGAACTTTTACTAATTCATTCACTGCTACTTTTCCTTGTAAAGGTTTACCATTTTTATCTAAATATGTTCTGCGAACCTTGATAAATTGGTCTTCTTCTTGGATACTTCCATCTTGATCTACACCACTTGCAATGTAAGAATAGTAAACTTTACCTTTTCCTTGTACTTGTATCTGAAAATTAGCTAATTGATTAATTTCCAATATTAATGGATTTTCAGCGTTTACTTTATAGGTTGAACCATTAACATTTACAGAAGCAGTTACATCATGGTTTTTATTGATATTAGTAAATTTGGCTAATGCCATTAAGGAAAAACTTAATTCTTGAGTATTCAAATACTTTGCATCTTGAATCTCGTTCATAATTTGAGTTAAATAATTGGATACTAATGGATTATTAGGCTGTACATCTAACAAGGTGTTAAGTATTAAAGCTCTTTCACGTAAGGAAGATGAAAAATCTAAATCATATTCATTGAATTTTACGTACTCAAAAGGAGTTTGTATGATTTTTTGGAATGTTTCTAAATCACCCGCTAATCCATAAGCACAGCCCAAAATAATTTTAGAGTCGGGAGTAAATTTTTCTAATTGATTTTTGAAATAATTCATTCTAGAAACGTTAGGTTTTCCCATGAGAGCCAAAACATACAAAGAATAAGCCAATTCCCTTGGGTAATATTGACCATTTTTAATAACCCTGTTTTGATTGATTTGAATAGTGAGGTAATTTGCTATTTGATTGAGTGTTTGAGTTTTAACTTCAAAACCATTGTTTTTAGCTTCTTTCAAAAAATGACCAGAGTAAGCAGTTGTCCACCAACTAACATAACTGTTTTCCCAATAATAAATCCCTCCAGAATAGTCCATTAATTGTTCAATTTTAGATATTGCTATTTGCACATTTTGTGCTGGATTAGAACGAAGTTTTTGTTTTTTCAATAAACCTTTCGTAATGGATTGAACGTAAATCTGAGGAAAAGCTGTAGAAATGGTTTGCTCTGCACATCCATGAGGATATTGAATTAATTCATTTAAATTTTTGGAAAATTGAGCAACAGGGTTGGTACTTACTACCAATTGGAACTGTTGAGTGCCTTTTAAGAAGTTGAAATTCTCCGTTTGCACTTGTAGCGATTTTCCACCCTCTACAAAACCTCCTTTTCCTTTAAACACCAGTGGTGAGGATGGTCTTATAGCGATTTCGTTTTCATCTACATAAGTTTCATTACCTGCTTTAACTTTTAATTGAACTTTGGCAATACCTAATTGATTTCCAACTATAATTTTAGCATAAGCTTTTTGTTCTTGATTAGGGTTTAAGTTGAAACTGTTTTGAGAAAGATTTCCTAATGAAAGTAATGTATTAGAGGACAAGAAAATTTGAGAGGATATTGCCGAATTGGTTGTATTATTTAAAGTGATAGGAACAATTAATGTATCACCGGGAGAAGCAAATAAAGGAGTACCCATATTTAAGACCACTGGGTCTGCAACAATCATGGATTTTTCTGATGCACCAAATTGGTCATTAAAATAAGCTTGTGCCATGATTCTTAATGCTCCTGAAAATGCAGGAATATTGACAGTCAATTTAGCAATACCGTTTGCATCGGCTTGAGCATGCCTCCAAAAACTCACAAATTTATTTGCTGGATTATTCATAATAGGATTTACTCTTCTGGTATCACTCACAGCTTCAAACATCAAAGCATCACCACCACCACCTGCTTTACTATTTTTCTTAAATCCGCCAATTTCTTTGATAATTTTAGCATAAACATCATACTGTTGAACTGCTAAAGCATGGGGTCCATAGAAATATTCGTATGGATTAGGAGTTTTTGAACGTTTTATTTGTAAAATTCCTTCATCTACAGCTGCTAATGTTACATGTGCAAAAGGTCGTGTTTGAATCGTTATGATTTGTTTTGTTCTAGATTTTACTTTTTCTTGAGCTATAATATTGATATTCAACTTTTTTTGGGGATTTTCTATGATTAATTTTTTGGCACCATGAGCCACCATCAAAGGAATTTCACTATTAATATAGGGTCTAATGAGGGTTGCACAAACAAAAACATTAGGAACAAAATCTCCCATTAAGTTTAAATCAAGAGATGCTGTTTGATTCTTTGTTTGTAAAGTAAAATGTTTCAATAACTTATCGCGCTCAACGGTTACAATCAATTTTCCTTCAAAAGGAGTTTTGAATAGAATTTTTGCATTCTCATTAAAGTTATAGGAATTTTTGTTACTTTCTATAATGATTCTACCTTTGGGGTCAGTTTCGAAATTGGTCATATTTCCCCAGAAACCATAAGCATAGAAAGGATATGAAACATAAGATTTTTCAACACCGGGTGTTAAGATACGTATTTCATATTCTCCACCGATTGTGGGTGTAAAGTTTAAGGCAGTCTTTTCACCATTAAGTGTTAAAACCTTTTCAAAAACTTTTTTAGATTTTTTCAAAGTTTGGAAAGAGGTTGAATAGTAAACTCTTTGAATAACAGTTTCATAAGTATAATGAATCACTTGAACTTTCGCAGGAATATTTTGTAGAATTTTTCCTTTAATATCTACTGCAATAATGGGCACGTTCAATGGAGCATTGGAATTAATATAAGTATCAAAACGATAAATGCCAAAGAAAATATCTTGTGTAAATAGTTCTTTCTGAATATTTTGGTAAACAGGACGATTATTTTCATCAAAAACTGCATTAGAAACATTCGTTGACCATAAACCCGTATTTTGCCATTCTTCTGGTAGTTTAATATTTGCATTGGCTTTTCCATCATTATCCGTTTTGCCAGTATTTAGTAATGTACCAAAAGTAGCATTAGTGTTTTTTATTTCAAAGTAATATTGATCTAAACCTTTTGGAGTAAAAATTTGAGGTTTAAAAGCCATCATAACTTCATAATTATAACCTGAAGCGGGGCTACCATACAAATGAAATGCTTGTAAATTTACTTTCACTTCTTGTCCAGCTTTAAGAATATCATTTTCAATGTTTGCATTTACTTTTAACCTATCAGGCATAAATTCTTCTACTGTAAATGTGTAAGATTGAATAAGTTCAGTATTTCCTGCATAAAGCTGACAAATATAATTACCAGTATAAGCAGTTCTGGGAATTTCATAATCAATTTGTAAAGCTGATTGAGCATCTAAATTTTTAAGTTCTTCAAAAACCGTTTGATTTTTGGGATTAATAATTTTAAAAGTTACAGGCATATTAGAAACTTTCTTCCAGTCTGGGGTTCTTACAATGGCATTCAAATGAGCGGTTTCACCGGGTCTGTAAAGCGGTCTTTCTGCGTAAATCATAGCATCGTAATGCTCATTTTTAAGGCGTTTACCATCTACATCAAAATCAACTCTGTCCCAACGAGTAGAATTGAACCAAAGAAAAGTAAAATCTTCTTTGGAAGATGCTGTAAGCATAGCAGGTTCAAAATATTTTGCATTTACATCTATATTTTTGATAATGGCTAAGCCTCCGGGTCCTGTTTTCGCTGTACCTATCACCTGATTATTTTTTGAATATAATTTAACCTCTAAACCTTGAATAGGTTGAGCTTCGGCTAAACTATTGGCAAAAACTATCATTTCATTTTTATTCGCTTTAGCAATTAAACCTATATCAGTTATACAAACAAACTTTCTAGCACTTGTATAATACTCATCTTCAGCGTAAACTTCAACAAAATAAATTCCATGATAAGAAGGTAATATATTTTCAAAATCTAAATCCAAAGCATAAATATTACCAACTTTTTGTAAATCTTTCAATTCAAAATTTTTATCATAAACCAAAGTTCCGTTTTCTGCTTGAAAATAATAGTAATCATCATTATATTCATTACTTTTCATGAAAGCAGTTAGGTTATTTTCAAAAACTTTATAAACCCGAACCTTAAACTGTTCAACATTCAGAATGTGAATACCCACTTTTTTATTTCCTTTTGCATTGAGATAAATTGCATTCTGATTAGCAAATTTGATAAACTTACCAATTTCTCCGAATTGAACAGTAGTGCTATAATCTTCTTTAAAAGCATTTCCTAAAGATGAGGTTAAACCTTTGATGATTTTTATGTTATAACTTTGTTGTTGAATAAATTCTGCTTGAATCTCTAATTGATTTTGATGAATAGAAACTGTAAATGGAATTTTGGGTTCAATTTGTATCCATTGTTTCCAATTATTTTGTTCTTCAAAACTTTGATTAGAATAAAGTGTAAAAGTACCCATAAAACCATCATGCTGGTTATCCGTTTTGGTGATTTCAAAAGTTTTAGAAGGAACTTCCGACTGAAAAATCAAATCTTCATTGGAGCTAAAATTAGAACCTGAAATTGTAATTCCTTTTAATAGTTTAACTGTAAGCGGTTGAACATCTTCTTTTAATTCTACATTCTGAACCGATAGTTCAATTTTAGAACTTTGTGTTTGTGTAAGTAAAGAAAAAGGTAATTTTTGATTTTCAGTTACAATTTCTAATTTATCATTCAATAGTTCAGGAGAAATTTCATAATTAAAATGCAAAATTAAACGCAACTCAGGTTGATGTTGACTTTTTGACCAATAGGGAGTTACATCTGCAAAGCGTAAATAGGGTGTGTGAAACTCAATTTCTTTAGATGATAAAGGTAATTTGCTTTCTTCAGGGGAAATTGGTAAAGGAATTTGATTCAGTTTTACCTTATATTGGGTTGAGGGTGATAGAGGTACAATAGGAGAAAATACCAATTCATTAGAAGAAGTCCATTTATATTTACCTTGAATATTGGGTTCAAATTTTAAATAATTTGCTGATTGCCATTGATTAAGAACTTTTTCATCAACGATTTTGGTGTTGAATTTAAAAGTTAAATTTTGCAATAATTGAACTTCATCGGAAAAGTTTTTCGCTTCAAAATCAATTTGTTTTACAGAACAATTGTTTAAAATGAAGGAAATAAAAACGAATACCCAAATGTTTTTTCTATTAGAAAACATGAAATAAATTTTTCGTAAAGTTAATAATTAATTAGATTTGTGGATAAACAGTGGATAATTTTTCTAGAATTTATTTATTACCGTTAAAAATCAATTCAGAATGATCCTAAATAGAATGATGATTACAAATCTATTTTGTTTTTAGCTTTATTTCGTCTACATTTTTCACTACAGTATTTAACATCTTCCCAACACTTTTCCCATTTTTTTCTCCAAAGAAAAGGGCGCCCACAAATTACACAAATTTTTGAGGGTAAATTTTCTTTTTTCATGAAAAGATTAAAAAGGAAGAATTAGGTTTATTTTCTTTTTTTTAAAAAAATTTCAACTCTACGGTTTTTAGCACGACCTTCATCGGTATTATTAGAGTCTACAGGTCGAGTTTTTCCAAAACCCTCATATTTCATTCTAAAATCAGGAACTCCCATTTGTTTCAAAAACTTATAAACCGATAAAGCTCTTCGTATTGAAAGCCCCATGTTATATGCATCGGAACCAATAGCATCAGTATGACCTTCAATTTTAACGTTCACATGATCTTCTTTTGCAACATCTACAACTCTTTTTAACTCTTCTATTGAAGTTTGTTTGGGATTATCTTTATCAAAATCAAAATATACTACAGAAAAATCTTCAACTTCCGTTAAATCTTGATGGTTGTTTTGTTCTTTATTATTATTTTTTTCTTTTTCCAAATAGAAGTCTTTTTTCTGATTTTGGAACATATTAATTGAACTTAAATCTAATTTTTCGTTACGAGGTAAATAACCATCACTTCTTAAATTCACAATATAGTCTTTTCCAGCAGGAATCCATAAATTATAGTTACCATTAACATCTGAAGAAGTTTTGTAAAATTCTTGATTATGAATAAATTCAATTTCAGTTTGAAGAGGATTTTTTGTATCTTTATCTAAAACTAATCCCGATAAAGAAATCATTGGATTTCCTAAATTAAGGTCTTTGATGGGTACTGAAAAAATATCACCATTTCCTTCTGCTAAAGAATAAACATAACATAAATCTCCTACAGAAGGAATTACAAAATGGCTTTCCCAATCCACAGAGTTAATTACAGAACCACAATTAATTGGTACTGACCATTTTAACCATGTATCATCTAAACGTGTAGAGACAAAAATGTCGTTTTGGGTAGCTCCATGACCACCACTAGAAAAAAACATAGTTTTGTCATCAGGTGCTAAAAAAGGTGTGTACTCATAGTAAGGAGTATTAATGTTATCAGGAAGTTTTTTGGGATGGGTCCATGAACCATTGGGTTGTAAAAAACTTACGCAAATATCATACTGATAACTTAAAACCATTATTCTACCATCTTTTGAGAGCTTTACGTTATGTTGGTCCCATTGGGATACTCTAGGTTCAAATTTTAACAAAGTGGGTTTGCCCCATTTACCATTTTCCTTAGTAACTTTACAAATACCTTTATCTGGATAAGCTCCATTCACCAACATCGAGTTTCCATCTGGATAAATATAAAAAACCATATTAGGTTTTTCATTATTGAGTTCTGTTAAGGGTTGAGGTGCCGACCATGCAGAACTTGAAATTCTCGTTGAATAATAAATATCAAAATGAGTACCAGGATTTTTACGGGAAAAATAAAGGGTATTTCCGTCAGGAGAGAAGGTAATATAGGCTTCTGTTCTTTTAGAATCGTTAATTACAGGACCTAAGTTTATTCTTTGTGCATATAGATAGTTAACAACTAAACTAATAAATAAAATCCAATGAAACTTCATGATTTACTAATCGTTTGAACCGTAAAATTCTATAAAATTTTTAAAAACTCAAAATTTATTTTTGTTGCTGGAAAAATTTAAAGATAAATTTAATAAGAGAGTAAATGATTTGGGCGTGTCCCCTTCGCTGACGCTTTGGGGTCGGTCTGCTTTGGGCTTCGCTGTTCGCTTCGGCAATCCTTTTAATATTTTTTTCAAAAGTATTAAAAGGCAGTGCCACTACGTGCCCTCCGCATCCCTCACGCATAAAATGCCTAGAAAACATTCATTACCCCCTAGTTTTTCATTGATTGAATTTTCATTTTTCAAATTCTACCACCCACATTCCTCGAAAATCGTTTAATTCGTAATTTGTAGCTTGGTCATTGGGATAAAGTTTTTGAATTTTGGCTAATGTTGAAGGTAAAATGTGTAATTCAGGTTTTCCATGGCATTTTAAACAAGTTTCCATCATCAAAACTATAGGTTTATAGTAAATATATTTATTGTCTCTTTCTACTAATCGGCTTTGTAGCTTTTGAGTTTGTGTATAATTTTCGTGAAACTGTTGTAAAATCATGACTTCGTCATCATTTATTGGAGAGTTTGCAGGATTTCTTAACTTTAAAGAAGTTCTACGTATTTGGCATTTATGTACTTTCGATAAAGAATCCATAATGTTGGAAACATTCAGATTGCAATATTCTAATGCACCATCAATACCTTTTTCATTCATTACATTGGATAACTTAGCTAAAATTGCACCTTGTGACTGTGCTGTAATAATAGCACCAAGTTCCTCATAATTAATAGTTTTGGTATTGGATTTGTTGTTTGAATTATTGGATTTGCAACCCCAAAAAAACAAAATAGAAACAAAAAATATTGAAAATTTCATAAAAATCAATAAGGTTGAGTTAGTTCTCCACGAATATCTGATTGCATGATTAATTTTACAGCATCAATTGAATCAACTTGTGCAAGGATAAACATTAATTTTGTTAATGCAGCTTCGGTTGTCATATCATGACCACTGATAACACCCAATTTTAACAATTGTTTAGAAGTATCATAACGCCCTTGAATTACTTTACCTCTTAAACATTGAGTAATATTGACCAAAATTTTTCCTTGCTGAAGTGATTTTTCTATGATATTCAAAAAATCTTGATGGTTTGGAAGGTTTCCTGCACCAAAAGTTTCTAAAATGATTCCTTTAATATTAGGATTTAAAAGAGCCGATTCAACCCAATATAAAGGAACACCCGGAAAGTATTTGAATAAACCAACATCTGTACAAACCCTTTTGTGTACTTTTAGTTCATTAGAAATATTAGCTTTTAGCCAGTGTCTTAATTGAAAATCCATGTGAACACCTACATTAACAAGTGTAGGATAATTTGGGGAATCAAAAGCATTAAAACTTTCAGAACTTATTTTGGTAGTTCTGTTTCCTCTATACAATTTTGAACCAAAATAAATACAAACTTCAGGTAAAGAATAAAGAGGATTTGAAGCAATTTCTATTGCTGCAATAATATTTTCTCTTGCATCTGAACGCAAAATACCTAATGAAAGCTGAGCACCTGTTAATATAACGGGTTTATGTAAATGCTCTAATAAAAAAGATAATGCTGAGGCTGTATAAGCTAAAGTATCTGAACCATGTAATATAACAAATCCATCAAAATGATAATAATTTTTTTCAATGAGAACTGCTAAGTCAATCCAATTTTGAGGATTCATATTGGAAGAATCTATGGGTACATCAAAACTATGAAAATGTAGTTCGCAAGAAAGTTTTTCAATTTCAGGTAAATCATGTTTGAGATTAGCAAAATCTATAGGTTTTAAAGCTCCATCTTTATCTTGTCTCATACCTACAGTACCGCCTGTATAAATAAGCAATATCTTTTTTCTAAGCATAAATATAAGATTTATAGGTCATCAAAATCTACATCATTTACCAAAAAAACTTCTTCTCCTTCAGCCCATTCTTTTTCATCAAAATCATCATTAACTTCATTAAATAAATCTGAAAAATCAATATTTTCTAACTCTTCATCATCAAATTGATAATCTTCAAATTCATCAATATAATCTAAGGGTTCTTTTGATTGGGTTTTATTTAATTTTGTAGAATTTTCATTTTTTTTAAAAGAGTTTTTACCTAAATAATTCATTTTCATAAAAGAAATTTCTTTTTCTGTTAGGTATCTCCAAGTCCCTCTTTTGAGCCCTTTTTTATCTAAGAAACCATAAGTAACTCTATCTAAAGCAATAACTTCATAACCAATTGCTTCAAACATTCTTTTTATGATATGATTTTTTCCAGAATGTATTTCTATTCCTACTTCATCATCAGTTCCATCTACCAATCCAGCGCGATCTGCAGCAATAAACCCATCTTCTAGTTCTAATCCCTCCAAAAGTTTTTCTATATCCTCATTACTAATAGGTTTATCTAATTTTGCATAATAAACTTTAGGAATTTCAGAAGAAGGATGAGAAAGTGCTTTTGCAAGTTCTCCATCATTTGTAATCAAAAGCAAACCTGTTGTATTTCTATCTAATCTACCCACAGGATACACCCTCTGGTCTGTTGCACCTTTAATAAAATCCATTACAGTTGTTCTACCTTTTTCATCATCTAAAGTTGTAATACAATTTTTGGGTTTATTGAGTAAAATATAAACAAATTGCTCTAATTTCGCTAATTTACCATTTACAGTTACCTCATCTTTACCTACTGTAACTTTTATACCAAATTCTGTAACTACTTTTCCGTTCACTTTAACAGCTCCATTTTGAATCAATTCATCAGCCTCCCTTCTTGAACAAATGCCACAATTGGATATATATCTATTCAAACGAACCTCTCCTGTTAATGATTTTTTTGATTTATCTTCTTGATTTTCCTCAAAATTCTTATAGTTTTTGGTCTTATATCCAGAATTATTTTCAGAATACGATTTTTTGTAATCCTTTGACTCTGAATCTTTGTTGGAATACTTGGATTTGTAGCCAGAATTATTTTCAGAATACGATTTTTTGTAATCCTGTGGCTCTGGTGATTGGTTGGAATAGTTGGAAGTGTAGCCAGAATTATTTTCAGATTACGATTTTTTGTAATGCGTATCATTATTGGAATAATTGGATTTGTAGCCAGAGTGATTTTCAGAATGCGTTTTTTTGTTATACTTTGACTAGGAATATTAGTTGGTATACGAGGT
>CAZBPK010000136.1:0-16866 GCA_964493765.1 uncultured Bacteroidia bacterium
CCTTCGCATCCCTCACGCTACCTCAAATTGAATTCTCTTTTCTTCATTTTCTCTTTTTTTTTAATCAGTTGTAATGGATTAGATAACGACGAAAATTTTTTGTATTCTCATAAATCCACATTTTTAATTAGCAGTAAATCCAAACTCTACCGTTGTGTACTTCAAAAAGATACACTTAAAATAAATAGTCTCCTTGAAAATATTCATGAAGGTAGCTTAGTAGATCCTTATGTCTTATTTTTAGATACAATTAACCAAAAACTTATTACCTTTGAAAGTCCTTTTGAAACTGCTTCAGAAAGATTATTACCCAAAAGTTACCATGTCGTAAATGCTTGGGAAAGCTTTCAAGTACTTTCCAATGCTAATGAAACACTTTTGGAATATAACAAAAAATCTAAAAATGAATCTTTAGAATTACCCAAAGGATCTCAATATTTGTTTTGTAATCAAGGACGTGCTTGGTTAGTTCAAAAAAGGAAGGTATGGGTTTACGATTTGAATGCAGGTTGGTTAATTGATTCCTTCGACTTACAAAGAGATTTTGAGTTTGCAGACTATAATAGTGGCTATAATTTATTTGTTTACACAAAAGATAGCAGTGGATTGTACCAAAAATATTTTGATACTAATGCTATATCTGCAGGCGTTGAAACCAAAGTAAATTTTCAAAAAGTTCAGCAAACCAAAGTTTTAACTCGCTTATATGAAACAGAGTACCTAAAAAATGTTGAACTCAATTCTCAAAATAAATTGAATATTCCGAATTTTACGGAGGAGGTTCATAGTTACGACATGGATTTTCAATCAAGTAGATTATTTTTTACAAGAAATGATTCTTTGTTTGTTTATCATTTGAATACCCATAAAAAGCAGTTTTTAAAACCTAATTTTGGGGTTATAAAAAAAGGGTTACATTTTTACAGCCAAAACTAAACATTTTTTGTAATTTTGTGGTTTATTAGCTTAATGTCAACTTCGAAACCCTCTTCATTTAAAAGATTATTTGAATTAATACAGCCCTATAAATCTTATTTTTATTTTGCCGTTTTTTTAACTATTCTTATATCTTTATTAGGACCTATAAGACCGTTTCTTGTTCAATATATTATTGATAATGTTTATCCAACAAAAGATCATTCATTATTATTTTTTTATATTATTTTATTGTTAGGTATTCTGATTTTCACAAGCATAGTTCAATATGCTCAAAATTATATTACTAATTGGCTTAGCCAGTCAATAATGAAAGACTTAAGAGATAAAGTTTTTCATCATATAGTAAATTTAAAAATTCAGTTTTTTGATAAAACTCCCATAGGTACATTACATACACGTACCATAAGTGATATACAAACCTTAAATGATGTATTTAGTGGAGGTTTTGTATCAATTTTTGGTGAATTATTGCAATTAGTCGCCATTTGGGGAATGATGTTTTATACAGATTGGTATTTAACTTTAATTGTTTTAACAACTTTGCCGATTATTATCATTGTTACTCAAGTATTTAGAAAAAATGTAAAAGTTGCATTTCAAGAGGTAAGAAAAAAAGTTGCAGAACTCAACAGTTTTATTCAAGAACATATTACTGGAATGGCTGTAATTCAATGGTTTGGACAAGAAAAAAACGAGTTTCAGAAATTTATTAAAATTAATGAGGGTCATAGAGATGAAAATATCAAAACCATTTTTTATTATAGTTTATATTTCCCTGCTATTGAAATTGTTGCTGCAATGGGAATAGGTCTTTTGGTTTGGCTGGGAGCTTATGAAGTTCTTGAAAATAGAGTTTCTTTAGGTGTTTTGATTGCATTTATTATGTATATTAATATGTTTTTCCGACCCATTCGTTTAATAGCTGACCAATTCAATACTATACAAATGGGAGCAGTTTCTGGTGAAAGAATTTTTAATTTATTAGATACCCAAGATTTTGTAAATCAGTCTGATAGTTTACTCTCTAATGAACAAGCACTAAAGATATTGGATTCTACCCCTTCCATTGAATTTATAGACGTACATTTT
Organism: uncultured Bacteroidia bacterium; assembly: GCA_964493765.1. Lineage (GTDB taxonomy): Bacteria > Bacteroidota > Bacteroidia > J057 > CALLMJ01 > CALLMJ01. Next base: position 2,029 of record CAZBPK010000136.1, read on the forward strand.
GAATACCAACCCAATACTCCTATTTTAAGAGGAATTAGTTTTTTTGTAGAAAAAGGGACCACAACTGCCATTGTGGGGCACACAGGAGCAGGAAAAACTTCTATTATCAATTTATTAACCAGATTTTATGAGTTTCAAAATGGAAAAATACTTATCAATCAGCAAGATATAAGAACCTTTCCTTTAGAAATTTTAAGAAAACACATGGCTATTGTTCTACAAGATGTTTTTCTTTTTTCTGGAAGCATTTTGGAAAATATCACTATGAATGACCCTAACATTTCTGAATTAGATGCAATAGAAGCTTGTAAGTACATTGGTATTCATGATTTTATCATGTCTTTACCTAATCAATATCAAAACTCAGTGGGTGAAAGGGGCTCATCACTCTCAACAGGCCAAAGACAGCTAATTGCTTTTGCAAGAGTAATTGTTTTTAATCCTTCTCTTTTAATTTTAGATGAGGCTACTTCTAATGTTGATACTGAGTCGGAAATTTTAATACAAAATGCGATTCAAAAAGTTTTAAGCAATAGAACCGCAATTATTATTGCTCATAGATTATCTACGATTCAGAATGCAAAACAAATTATTGTAATGGATAAAGGAATAATTATTGAAAAAGGTAATCACCAATCATTAATTGAAAATCATGGAATTTATTACAAAATGCAACAGTTTGTTCAAGTATAACAATTTCAAATTCTACAAAATTATTTTAAAAAATTTTGGAAAATCTAAAGATTAATTTTAATTTTGCAACTCAATTTTTGGGGAGATGTCCGAGTGGTTTAAGGAGCACGCCTGGAAAGCGTGTATACGGCAAAACCGTATCGAGGGTTCGAATCCCTCTCTCTCCGCTTAATTTTTCAAATAAAAAAGCCTCATTTTTGAGGCTTTTTTATTTGAAATGATGAATTTTTAATATTGATCTATGTAACAACTTGGATTTTTGTCCCTAAATTCTTGAATTTCTTCTGAAGGGATAGCACAACCATAACAATAGAAGGTGTTTAAGGGTAAATCCATAATAGGTTTTAGAGAAGTAATTGATGAATTAGAAGCATAAATACTTTGTAAACCTATCATTCCAGAAAGTGGTGATAAATCATTTACAGAAGTGTTTGAGATGTCTAATGTTTTTAAACCTTCTAAGCTTTGAATACCATCTAAACTTCTTAAAGAAGTATCATTTAAAGATAAATAATCTAACATGTAACAATCTTTAAGAGGGGCGATACTATCAATATCCGTTTGTCCTGCATATAAATATCTTAATGCTGTAAGGTTGCTTAATGGGGATAAATCTCTAATTCCTGTATTGCTGATATCAAGATTTTCTAAGTAAACTAAATTGGATATTGGGCTAATATCCTCAACCATAGTTTGACCAATGTATAAAGAACTCAAATGAGTTAAATCTTGAATTGGAGATAAATCTTCAACATCAGAATTGGTTAAGTAAAGGCTATTTAATCTTCTTAAATTTCTTAATGGTTCAATATTATCTACTCTTGTTCCTGATAAATCTATGGTTGTTAAGTGTACTAAATTAGAAATAGGAGTTAAATCAGAAATTTTTGTGTAGGATAGATAAAGAGTTGTTAAGCGTTTCATATTGGCTAAAGCAGAAATATCCCTTAATTTGGTATTGCTTAGATTAAGATATGAAAGTTTTGATAATTTGCTAATTGGAGTTAAATCATTAAATTTAAGGTTGGAGAGTTCTAAATTTTCCAAATTCGTTAAATTTGCTAAAGGACTTATATCACGAACTTTTGTGTAACCTAAATAAAGGTTTTTTAGTCTTGTTAAACCTGAAATTGCAGAAATATCAGTAATTTTTGATGAACTTAAATAAAGGCTATCTAAATTTACTAAATTTTTTACAGCATCTAAGTTAGTGCATTTAGCAGATGATAAATCTAAGTAAGTAAGAGTAATTAAATTAGAAATTGGACTAATATCAGTAGCTTTAGTTGAACCAATACCTGAAATCTGTTTTACTTTTTTTAAATATTTTAAGGGAGTTAAATCAGTAATACTCTCTACTTGTTGCTGATCTACATATAAATAAACATACTCTGCATTCAGCATTTGCTCAATTTGAGAATTATCTGGTTCACCATAAAGATTTATGGAGTTACGGAAGACTTTTCTCCAATTTTCGTCCATGCTATTCCACCAATCTATAGGATTTATTTCAATTGATTGGATATTAGATTCTACGGGACCTGCTGCGGCTCCGGGTTCTTCATCTGGCATTCTTGGATCCATATTATTTTTTAATTTTAAAGTTTACAAAATTAAGTATTTTTTCTTAACAAAAAATGTTTATTAAGAAAAAAGTTTATTCAATCACCAAAGTGTAATTATAAATTCCGCAACCACCAAAATATCCTAAAGCCCCATTAGAAATATTTCCTTTTACATTATCAGCTGGAGGTGCAAAAGGACCACCACCAAACAATTGTTTAACCAAAGAAACATAATAATAAAAAGTAGGTTGATCAATGTTCCATAATTCAATTTTGGCAGTATCACCTTTATCAAATTTAAAAGGCAGTGCGTTAATAATTGTATTTCCTTCTACTAATAAATCATCAGAAATAAAATAATCACCAGCACCATTAAATAAAGAGTCATTTTTAAAACATAATACACGATAATAATTTAAACCAATCGGTTCTCTTCCTATTGAAATTAGATAATAACCAGGCTCTCTAACAATATTAGTATTCCCAACATATTCATAAATTACGGTATCAAAAGCAACTGCAGGAGGCAAAAATGCTTTAGCTTCATAGACCTTGCCTTCAGCCAAAATTTTTAAATAATAATTTCTATTAGGAATACCTTCAAATGGGTTTTGGGTTCTAAATATACCATTTTGTATATTTTGGAGTGTGTCAATTCTACCCATTTCATCAGATAAAATTACCAATGCATTATTAATACCCGGATATTCATTGTTGTCTTGAAATCCGATGGTTTTTTTTATAGAAATTCTTTGGTGGATACTATCTGTTCTAATAAATCCCTCAATAACAACTTTAGGTTCAGAATTTTTTAATTTTAACTCTACTTCTTGTTCGCAAGAAAATAAAATTAAAGAAAATACTACTATTAAAGAAAATTGTGCTTTCATATTAAAATTTAAAATTGAAAGTTATAGATGGAATAATAGAAAATAAATAAATTTTAATAACACGAGTTTTTGATTTGTCGTTAGGGTCATTTTCAAAACGAAAAGCCCAAGCATTTTTACGTGCATAAACATTGAATAGACTGAAATTCCAACTGCTTTCTAATCTTTTACCGGGTTTATTTTTTAAGGTAGCGGATAAATCCATTCTGTGATAATCTGGCATACGGTCATTATAAAGTTTGTCATAACGTAAAATAGTTTGTCCATCTAATTCATATTTACCAGTTGGAAATGAAATAGAGTTTCCAGAAGCATAAACCCAAGTTGCAGATAAATTGAGACGATTATTAAAATCATAACTTAAAACCAAATTACAATCATGACGGCGGTCATTTCTAGCAAAGTAAGGTTCATTATTATTAATAATAGGCATTTGGCGGTAAGTCCATGACAAGGTATATCCAACCCAACCCGTAAATTTCCCTGAATTTTTTTTCAAAAAAAGTTCTAAACCATAAGACCAACCTTTCCCAAATGCAAGTTGTTTTTCAATTTGTGGATTTAAAAATAAATTCGCATCGGGTTGAAATTCTATTTGATTTTGGAGCCATTTATAGTAAACTTCTGCAGAAGCTTCTAATTTATTATCCATAAAATTTCTAAAATAACCACCAGCAATTTGGTCCGCAATTTGGGGTTTTATATCTGAAGATGCTGGAATCCAAATATCTGTAGGGAGAGCTGAAGCAGCATTAGAAACCAAATTCAAGTATTGCCTTGTTCGTGCATAAGAACCTTTAAATGAGCTAAACTCATTGATGTTGTAATTCATACTCAATCTGGGTTCCAAACCATTATAGGTTTTTAAAGTTTTTCCAAAAGGAACCTCCGTTGTATCTATGGGTCTATTATCTCTAGGTCCAGCGAAAGTATAAAGGGTAGTGGGTCCAATATCCGCAAATAAACTATAACGAAGACCATATTTCAAACTAATTCTATCACTTACTTTGTGGTCATTGGTTAGATATAAGGCTTGTTCATAGCCATGTCTTATGGGCATTCTGTAGGGTGTTATATTGGATTGACCCGTGGGTTTTAAATCCGCTCTTAAAAAGGAATGATAAAAAGCTTGTTGTCCAAATTTTAAATGCATTTTGTCATTCCAAAAAAAATCAAAATCTGATTTTATACTATAATTGGTTACACCTGATGTATATTGAACATTTTCTGTAGATTGTTTAATATCAAATTGGTATTTAAAATCTGAAAAGATTAAAGAATTGTTCATGAATAATTTGGAATTAAATTGATGATTCCAACGAGTGGAAAGAGTTGCATTTCCCCAGTTAAAACCAAATTCGTTTCCAAAATCAAAAACATCTTTCCCAAAATAACCCGAAACAAAAATTCTGTTTTTTTCATTGATTTCATAATTTGCTTTTGCATTAAAATCGTAGAAATATAATTTATTTTGATTAATTCTAGGATTTTTTGAGAGTTTGAGAAAAGCATCGGCATAAGTTCTTCTACCAGAAACAATAAATGAGCCCTTTTCCTTTACAATAGGACCTTCAACTGTTAATCGGGAGGCAATAGAACCTAAGCCACCTTTCACAACATATTTTTTGTTATTTCCTTCATTCATTTTAATATCTAATACTGCTGAAAGCCTACCACCATAATTCGCTGGCATTCCGCCTTTATATAAAGTTACATCTTTGATAGCATCAGAATTAAAAACCGAAAAAAATCCAAATAAATGAGAAGCATTATAAACCACTGCTTCATCTAATAAAACCAAATTTTGGTCAGAACCTCCACCTCTAACATAAAAACCAGCATTCCCGTCACCAGCAAAAACTACTCCAGGAAGCATTTGTATAGCTTTTAGTACATCTGCTTCTCCAAAAAACGCAGGCATAGTTTTAATTGTTTGGATATCCAATTTTTGAACACTCATCTCAACAGATCTAATATTCTCGTCTGCTCTTTTATCTGTAATTACAACTTCATCAGTAGATAAACCTTCTTGTTGAAGTTCAATAATTACCTTTACATTCTCTTTCACCTGAAAGGTTTGCTCATGGGTAACGTATCCTAAATATTTAATTACTAATGTAAATTTTTCTTGAGGTACTTTTAAAGAAAAAAAACCATAATCATTGGTTAATGCGCCTTTTTGGGTTTCTTTGATAAATACAGTAGCCCCTATCAATGTTTCTCCTGAAGAAGAGTCTTTAACGTAACCACTAATTGTATATTCTTTACTTTGAGAATATACCCATTGAATGGAAATAATAAAATATAGTGTAAGGAATAATTTTCCTTTTTTGTTAATCATGGATAAAATTCACTATGCAAAATTACAGAAATGTTTTGCACTTAAAAATTTTTATTTCAATTTTTTTTGAAAAAAAGCCCACTAAAAAGTGGGCTTTTGAGGCTTTACTTATCTGAATAAATCAACTTGAAAAACTTGTAATCGCTAAATGATAACCAAACTTTATCTATATCTTTTTCCGAAAACTTTTTATCAAAACAAACCCATTTTTTTACAGTTGCACCTGACTTTAAATTAAATATACAAGCATAGTCACTAGCTTCATCTTTAGCTTCAGTTTTGTAATTATAAAATAAGTCACCATTTTTTAAAAGAACGTAAACTTTATAATCATTCCATTTAAAATCTTCTTTAGACTTATTGATCAAGGCAATTTGAGCAACCGTATAAATTGAACCATCTTTTCTTTCTATACCTTCTAGGGTACTTGTGTAAAAACCATACAAAAAATCAATACTTTTATCAGGAGTACTAATGTTCTCATAATAAAAACCTTGACCAAAAATCTTTTGAGTAAACAAAAGAAACCATAAAATTAAAAATTTTGAAATTTTCATGAACTTAAATTTTAAATTAAAATTAATGAGTACAAAGATACAAATATAATACCATAACTTTTATTTTTTAGTAATAAAATGAAGTTTTTGGGTAAAAAAAATTTTTTTAGTGACTACTTTAGGATAATTTAATTTTAATTACGGTTTTGATTTTATTAATTTTTGTAGCTTTGTGGAGTATTTAAACCTACTTCGGGGGAGTTTTGTTTTTATGAAGATTTTATTAGTTTCTTTAGCGCCTTTTTTAAAAAAGTATAAATGGTATTTATTCTGGGGGATTATATTTATCGTAATTTCCAACTTTTTTTCTATTTATCCCGCCCAATTGGTCAGAAAAGGTTTTGATGCTTTATCAATAAAGCTAAAAGATTATGAGAATGCAAGTATTGAAGTAAAACAAAATCTAAAAACAGAAGTTTTTCAATTAGTCATAATTTATGCTTTAGGAATATTGGCATCTGCTTTACTGAAAGGCGTTTTTTTGTACGGAGTAAGGCAGGCTATTATTGTAATGTCAAGGCATATTGAGTATGAACAAAAAAATCAATTATTTGAAAAAATACTCTCTTTGAGTCAGAAAAATTTAAGGAAGTATCATACGGGTGATTTTATGGCTAGATTAACAGAAGATATTGGAAACGTGAGAATGTTTACAGGACCCGGAATCATGTACTCAATCAATACTATCACCTTGTTTTTCATGGTTTTAACTACCATGCTTTATGTCAATTGGGAATTAACATTGGTGGTGATGCTTCCTTTGCCCCTTTTAAGTTACTTGATTTATTTTGTACACAAAAGAATTGTTCAACAAAGTGAAGTAGTTCAAGCAGAATTATCTGCTATCAGTTCTTATACGCAAGAGGTCTATTCTGGGATTAGGACAGTAAGAGCTTATAATAAAGAAAATTTATTTTATAGCAATTTTTTGAATTTTACTACTCGTTTTAAAGAAAAATCCCTTAATTTAGCTAAAATTGACGCGTTTTTTTTTCCAATTATACAGTTTTTAATTGGTTTGAGTACTATTTTAGCGGTGGGTTATGGTGGAATGAAGGTTTTTCAAGGGAATGTAACCGTAGGGAATATAGCAGAGTTTATTATGTATGTTTATTTATTAACCTGGCCGATTGCTTCTTTGGGTTGGGTTACCAGCTTAACACAAAAAGCGGCAGTTTCTCAAGAACGTATTAATGCTATTCTCAATATTAAACCTGATATTCAATATGTTGAACAATCTCAACCTATCCAAAAAATGGATATTGATATTCAAAATGTAACGTTTGTTTATGAAGATTCGGGCATTAAGGCATTAGATAATTTGAATTTAAAAATACAAGAAGGTGAGTCAATAGGAATTGTTGGAGCAACAGGTTCGGGTAAAACTACTCTATTTGCTTTGCTTACGCGTTTGTATGACCCTCAAGAAGGTTCAATTATTATTGATAATCAAGAACTTAAAAATTATACAAACCAAGAAATTCGCAATAATATTACCATTGTACCACAAGATGTATTTTTATTTTCTGATACGATAGAGAACAATATTCGGTTAGGGAAACCGGAAGCTACTGAAGAGGAAATCATTAAAGCCGCTAAATTTGCGGCTGTATATGATGATATTATGGCTTTACCTAAACAATTTAAGACGGTTGTAGGGGAACGCGGAGTAACACTTTCTGGTGGTCAAAAGCAACGTATTGCCATTGCAAGAGCCTATCTTAAAAAAGCGAAACTTTTACTTTTAGATGATTGTTTATCTGCTGTGGATACTTTAACAGAAGAAAAAATTATTCAAAAACTTCAGAACATTCCCAATCAAAAAATAACTCTAATCATCGCTTCTCATCGTTTAAGTATTATGCCCAAAATGGATACAATCATTGTTCTTAAAGAGGGGAAAATTATTGAATCGGGAACTCATGAAGAACTTTTGCAGTTGAAGGGTCAATATGCAAAATTGTACTATGCTCAAAATTAACAAACTATTTACTATATGAATAAAGCAAGATTTAGAAATTTAAGAATTTTCTTAGCTTATGTTTTCATGGGCTTAGGATTGACATCTGTACTTTTACAATGGCACTTTATTTTTCCATTGATATTTACGGTTTTAATGTGGCTTACCAATTTTCAAAATTATTCTAGATACTCTTATAACCTAGAATATGTAAATAATATTTTAGGGGTGGTTCTGATAGGTATTATGATGGACTATTACTCTGAAATTCCTTTGTTCACTGTTGCTATGGTTCTCGCTTTTCCTTCTATTGGTGGGGTACGGAATCGTTTCCCTTTTTTAATTGCTACCAATGAGTTATTATGGATGGAGAAACTTTCTTGGATAGTTTCTTTGGGAGTTTATATTATTGCTCTTTATTATAACTCATGGAAATGGAATTATTTAGGGTATATTTTCCGAATTTTATTTTTGGGACAGTTTATGCATGGATGGTTAGAACTATTGAAGCCAATGCTTATGCTAAAAATATTTCCCAGAGGCGTGGAGTAGAACCCGGAGAGCCTGCTATTGATTTTGTATTACCAGACCAAAATGGTAACATGGTCAAACTTAGTGATTTTTATGGAAAAACAGATGTTTTATTATTATTTGTGAGAGGGGATTGGTGCCCTGCTTGTCATATCATGTTAAGAACTTATTATAAATACCGTGAAAAATTCAAAGAAAAGGGTATTTACTTTATTGCTATCGGACCTGACCCACAAGGGGTTAATAAAGAAATGTTAGAAAGAATTGGAGCAGATTTTATTATTCTTTCTGATGAGGGTTTAAAGATTACTAATCAATATGGAGTACAAGGAGAAGGACAAATTCCTAACAATGATTTTGAAGGAATCCCACTGCCTGCGGCTTTTATTGTAGATAAAAAAGGAATTATTCGTTATAATACAAGACCCGAATCCCCCGGAGAATTTTTAAGACCCGATTCCATTTTGTTAGTTATTGATGGATTACAGGCTACAGAACAAAGTGAAACGTTTGAAGATACTTATGAAACCATTGTTAATCAAGCTAACGATGGAATATTGGTGTTGGATATTGTAGAAGGAAAAATTTTAAAAGCCAATGCTTATCTTGCTAATCTTTTAGGTTATACAGAACAAGAATTTATAGCAAAATCTATATTTGATTTTTGCCCCGAAGATTTTTTAAATGAAAGTGCCAAGTTAATAGCAGATGCTTGGGAAAATAAAGGAGCGATTTTTCGTATGCAACTCCAAACGCCATCAGGAGAAAGAATCCCCACCGAATGCTCTGCAAAAGTATTAGCCTATGGAAAACATTCTGCGCTTGTGCTTTATGTTAGGGATATCAGAGAACGTATCAAGCTAGAAAATCAAATAATTAAGCAAAGTCAAATCATTGAGCAAAAGAATAAGGATATCTTAGATAGTATAGAGTACGCAAAACGAATACAAACTGCCACACTCCCTGGCGTTCAAGAATGGTATCATTTTGTTAAACAAGGCTATATTTATTTTCAGCCTAAAGATATAGTTTCTGGGGACTTTTATTGGTTGAATTTTGATGAAGAAGAAAATAGAGTGTTTTTTGCTTTGGGGGATTGTACGGGGCATGGAGTACCAGGGGCTTTTATGAGTATGTTAGCTATTAATCAATTAAATCATATTATTGATGACCTAAAAATTAAAGAGCCTTTAAAAATCATAGAAAATCTTGATTTGAATATTCAAAAAGCTTTAAAACAAGAAGAGGGGGGAAATGATGGTTTGGATTGTGCTTTGTTTATGTATGATAAGAATACTCAAAAATTACAGTTTGTTTTAGCGGGTCGTCCTCTTTACTATTCCTTTAATAATGAACCTTTTATTGAAATAAAAGGGGATAAATTTCCTATTGGAGGTACTTTACATAAGTCAAAAACTTTCACTCAACACGAACTTAACATTGAAAATCAATCTTTAAAATTATTGGTTTATTCTGATGGAATTGTTGACCAAATGGGTGGTGAAAGAAAGAAGAAATTTGGAACAAAATCTCTTAAACAGTTTTTTGAAAATCATGGGTTAACTGACTTAAATCAAACATTTTCTCGATTAAGTTTAACATTAGATGAATGGAAAAAAAATTGTGAACAATTAGATGATATGAGTTTGATTTTATTGGAGATTTAATTATTCATTCTTAGATATTTGAGTTCTATAAAATAGATAAAATGGGGTATTCTTTATAGAATGAGTAGAAAAAAAAGAAAATTTGATTAAAACTCTTAAACTGAGTTTACAAAAAACGCTTAAGCCAGTGCTCTAAATCTAGTTTTAACTCATCAATAAAAAATTTTAATTGGGTTTTGTTTTCAACAAATGCACTAATATTCAGTGTTCTTTCTTGAATAAAGCCATCAGGTTGAACCCTATCTTTTAATCTATAAATCTCAAAAAATTCTTTTGGGTTTTGATTTTGTATCATCTTAATGAGCTTATTTTCTAGTTGATGATAAATTTTATTCCAATAAAATTTTTGAGTTTCCAAAGAGTAAACTAAACTCTCAGAAAATTTTTTAAAATCATTTTGTAAATCAGAAATATTTTGATGAATGGAAAAAAAATGATTCTTAAAATCTTCAAAATCATAATATTTTTGAGCAATGGATCTTTGAATTTCTTTTAAATTTTTCAAAAGAAAAGAAGGTTCAAAGCCCATATTTTTTAATTTCAATTGAACATCTTCTGGGATATAAGTATAAGAAAATCTTGGAATTAATAATGGGTAAAAAGTATTAAATTCTTGAAAATTAGATTTTAATTGCAACCAATAACGAATTTCTCCCCAACCACCCACATAAGCCAAATTAGGCAACAAAAATTCTTGGTATAGAGGTCTAAAACCAGCACTCGGACTTATTCTGTCAGGATTTTCTTGTGCTTCTTTGATAAGCCAATCTAATTCCACAACTTTATTTCCAATAAAATATTCACCATTTTTAAAATGGATTTTTTCTCTTTGAGAAGCCGTTAAATAAAATAAATTAATCTCTGAAACATTCCATTGAATTTTAATTCCTAAATTTCTTAATTGATGATTGGTTTGTAAAACATTTTTTTGAGTAGGCTTTTCTAAAATTTCTTTTAACCAATAGGAGGAAAAGGATTTTTTCAATTCATAATCATCACCATCTATAAAAACCAATCCTTCATCTTTGAATATAGAACTTAGCAAAACCTGGAAAGCATTTTTCCAACTCACTTGTTCTAAATAGGGTTCTGTTACCCAAGAACCCTTATAAATAATAGATTGATCAATTTTATGTCTGCCAACTGCACCTTGAAATTTTCCATGATATTCAATTTTGTTTTGATAACCTTGATAAAAATGATTAACTTCTATATAATCATGATCTTCGGAGGCTAACCAAAAAACAGGAACAAAATGATAATCCGAGAATTTTTGATTGAGTTTTTTGCATAATTCAATGATTGAAAGGGTTTTATAAATAACATATAGGGGACCGCTACCATAACAAACTTGATGACCAGTGGTTATAGTAAATGTATTAGCATTTAATAAAAGTTTAATGTTTTGTTGAGTAACTTGACTGAAATTTATTTGATTCTGTTCAATCAATTTTCTCACTAATAATTCTCTGTTACAAGCATGATCTTTACGACTTTCAATAATTAAATTCCAATTCGGAGAATTGGCGGAAAATTCAATTAATTCTTGAACTTTAGAAGTATAAAAAAGATTTTTTAAATTCATGTAGGTAATACCCATTAAAACCTACAATCCATTTTTAAAAATGATAATTTTTGATTAATGAGTTCAGAGGCAATATCTTTTTTTAGCTCACCACAATATTGCCAAGCATCACCTTCTTCAGAAAAATAAACTTTAATATACACAGAAATTAAATTTTGCTTATCGGGTTCATTGTATTTGATGATATCTAACTTTTCTAATTTGAAGTTGTTTTCAATTGCATCATCCTCTAACATGGGTTTGATGACCTCATAAATTACTTCTGGTTTTTGTACCCCTCTAAAACGAATATCAATAAAAAATTCGTAATCAACTTGTGCCGAAGCAAAAGAAACTAAGCACATAAATACTACAAAAAAAATACGCTTCATGATTCTTAATTTATTTTAGAATACAAAAATACAAAATTTGTTCCAAAAATCATTTTTTTAAAAATCAACTCTATAATAAAACAACGGTAAAAATCCTAGTTGATAGTTTTCACGAATTGGATTTGAATTGGGATTCAATGGGTTAGGAGAATACGTTAATCCTAAAATATTTTTTGTATTAAATAAATTTACTAAATCTAATGCAATTTCATGCACGAGTTTTTTGGCATTAATTCTGTAATTCACTCTTAAATCAAAACGGAAGTAAGGTCTAAATTGAAGCGAATTAAAAGCAGAATCTAAGTAAACTAATTCTCTTTGAATAGCAGATTGAACAGTATCAGCAATTCCATACCATCTTCCACCGGCGGTTGTGGCTTTAATGCCCGTACCTAATGTATTTTTTTGTTTAATTTTAAATTCTTTGCCCATCAAAAAGTTTGCTGCGTATTGCCCATTAAAATCTGTATTTCTGAGAATTTTATCGCTGCCTCTATATTTTGCGTCAAAAAGAGCTGCAGTAATTAAAAAGTAAAATGTTTTATTGAAAAACTTTTCTATAGTAAATTCTACACCATAATTTCTGCCCGAACCAGTATTTTGTAATTGATTAGGGAAAAAACGAGAAAAACCTGAGCCCATATTCGTTAACGAAAAAGGCGAAGGTCTTACTTCTACAGGTACTTGATATAAGTATTGGAAATATAACTCCGATTTGAATCGTAAAGTTGCAGAAAAAGCTCGTTCATAGCCAACGACACTATGGAAACTTTTGGTAAAGCCCATTTTTTCATTTTCTCTTTTAAAGGAACCATCGGGTTGGGGTTTTTGATAAAAATAAACATAATAAGGTTGAGTTTGGGAATGTAAACCTGCACCCGCAAAAAAAGAACTTTTTTCGTTGATTTGATATTTTGTACCTATTCTGGGTTCTAACCATGATACACTATTACTCACTGAAAAATATTGATGATGCAAACCTGCAGTAAAACTCCAATTTTCTGTGATTCTATATTTCCATTGAATAAATGCTTGAAATAATAAACCACTTCCTAAATAGTCCCAGCGTTTTTGATAGCGAGAATGGTCTAAAACCAAGGAAGAGTCTTGGTAATTGAAAAACAATTGATGTATAAAAAAACCATACTTTAAAACGTGATTTTTGGTTATTTTAGTATTGAAATTCATAAGGTAAGTAAGTTTGTTTACATTAAAAGAAAATCTTTGGAGGTTATAAATAGAGTCCACGACCCATTCTTGGTTTGAATTTAAATGGCGAATAATAAAATCATGAACAGAATTTTGTCTTTCATGGCTTATGGCTAAACCTGATTTCATGAAAGTTTTTGTCCCTAAAATTTTTTGGTACGTAGCACCTAAAACTCCCATTCTAGTACGAAAATACTGGTCTCTATCATCTTCACCATAAAAATCTTCTTTAGGTTTCTTTTGGTCACTAATTTTGATGTCTATAGAAGAATTACCACCTATTCCAAAAATGGAGAGGCTTGCTTGATTTTTTAAAGGGAAATGCAGTTTAAAAGTTAAATCTTGATATTTTGGAACTGCATCTGTACCAATTTGAATACCCATAAACTTAAATAGTTGTAAGGTTGAATATCTATAAACTGCTAAATAAGAACCTTTAGATTTTTTAAATGGACCTTCAGCAGCCAATTCTGTGCCTAAAAATCCTAATTGACCAGAAAATTCTCTTTTTTCATTGTTACCATTTCTTAAACGAATATCAAAAACTGCAGAAGTTGCGTTGCCATATTCCGCAGGAAAAGCAGATGTATAAAAGTCGGAGTTCCCCATTACTTTATTATTGAGAATACTTACAGGACCTCCCGTTGAACCAGATACTGAAAAATGGTTAGGATTGGGAATATCTAAACCCTCAACTCTATACAAAACACCTAAAGGTGAATTTCCTCTTACCACAATATCATTACGCGAATCATCAGCGCCTTGCACCCCAGCAAAATTGGAAGCCATTCTGGCGGGGTCTCCCCTAGAACCTGCATAACGTTCTGTTTCGGAAACATCAAAACTTCTTGTACTCACCATGGCTAATTCATTTTGAACTTCCCCTCTTCTAACTCCTTCAATAACAACTTCTTGAGTTTCTGTAAAACTTTCCTCTAATTCAACATGGATTAAAACTTCCTTTGCTGAAGTAACTTGTACATCTATAATTTTATCGTTATAACCAATATATGAAACTTTTAGGGAATATTTACCTACAGGTACTTCAGAAATTCTAAAATTTCCATTTTCATCACTTAAACTCCCTTTTTTTAGGGTAGAATCCGTGATAAGGATAGTAGCACCTTGCAATGGTAGTTGAGTTTCTTTTTCAAGAATTTTTCCTCTTATCGTTTGGGTTACTTGACCAATTAAACTTGAAAAAAAGCCTAATATAAAAACAAAAACCAATAGAAAGTTCATAATGCAAAAATAATGGAAATCTGATTTTCAATTTTATAGATTAAAATTTTTATTATCAAACATTATTATTTGATTGGTTTCCTTTTAAAGGTAAGAAAAGCAATTATATTGCTTTATGCGTGAGGGATGTGGAGGGTTTAGCACTGCCTTGGTTGCGAAGAATGAGAAACCAAAGGATTGCCGAAGCGAAAAGCGAAGCCCGAAGCAAGCCCGACCCGAACAAAGTG
>CAZBPK010000137.1:0-5117 GCA_964493765.1 uncultured Bacteroidia bacterium
ATAATAGTTTGCTTTATTGCTCTACTGGTCAGCGGCTTAAAGGCTCAATAAGATTTTAGTCCAATAGCACAATTGATTACAGAGCATAATTATCATTGACAACATGAAATTCTTAAAATTTGACTTCATGAATAAAAAGATATAAATTGCGGCAATATTGAACTTAAAATATTTTGTTCTATGAATAACATCATACCGAATTACAGTAAAACGAAAATGGTTGCGACCATGGGTCCGGCTTGTAATAAAAGAGAAATTTTATTGGAAATGATACGCTTAGGCGTGGACGTTTGCCGTTTAAATATGTCTCATGGCGACCATGATTTTCATCAACAGCTTATCAATTTAATCAATGAAATCAACAGAAATGAAAATTTGAATGTTTCTATTTTGTTAGATTTACAAGGACCTAAGATTCGTATGGGTGCTTTAAATGAGCCTTTTCAAGTAAATCCAGGGGATATTATCAAATTTTGTACTACCCTTAAAGAACCCAATTTAGAAGAAAAAATACTACCTATGGTATGTGATCGTTTTGCACAAGATGTAAAACCTGATGACATGGTATTGGTAGATGACGGAAAAGTAGAGTTAAGAGTAATAGAAACTGACTATAAAGATACTGTTACCTTAAAAGTTATAAGTGGTTCCGAAATTGGTTCTAAAAAAGGTGTTAATTTGCCATGGGTAAAATTGGATATACCAGCACTTTCCGAAAAAGATCTTAATGATTTGCATTTTGGAATCAGAAATAAAGTGGAATGGATTGCATTATCATTTGTGCGTCATCCTAAAGATGTTGAAGATTTGCGAAAAATCTTAATAGAAAAACAGTCTAACGCCAAAATTATTTCCAAAATTGAAAAACCCGAAGCATTAGAATGTATAGATGAAATTATCAAAGTGAGTGATGCCATTATGATAGCAAGAGGAGATTTGGGAGTTGAAATACACTTAGAAGATGTTCCATTATGGCAAAAAACCATTATCAAAAAATGTAATGAATTAGCCAAACCTGTAATCGTGGCAACACAAATGTTAGAAACTATGATTCAAAATCCTCGTCCTACAAGAGCAGAAACTACCGATGTTGCAAACGCTGTTTTTGATGGGGCTGATGCATTAATGTTGAGCGGAGAAACCTCCGTAGGTAAATATCCTGTAGAAGTGGTTCGTACTATGCAAAAAGTAATTTCCCAAGTAGAAAAACAGGATTCTATTTATTTTAAAAATTTATTTACTTCTCCAGATAGTAAAACTTTTTTATCCGATGCAGTTTGTATTGCCGCGGTTAAATTAGCAAATGGTATAAAAGCTAAAGCTATTGTTGGAATGACTCGTTCAGGATATACTGCTTTTCAATTAGCAAAATGTAGACCCAATTCAAACATCTTTATTTTTACTGATAACGAATCTTTGCTGAATACCTTAAATTTAGTCTGGGGAGTTCGTGCATTCTATTATAATCAGTTTCATGGAACCGATGAATCTATTGCTGATATTGTTCATATTTTAAAAAATAAAGGTTTAATAGATAAAGGTGATGTGATCATTAATTTAGGAAGTATGCCACTCAAATCGCGAAAAAGAACTAACATGCTTAAAGTTACAGAAGTAGATTAATGTTTTTTTCTATCATTTAGCTGAATGGGTTTGCTGAAATAAACTTGTTTCACTTTGCTTATTCAATTTTTTAGACTGTTCAAAATTCGCAGTCTGTGATGCTTCTTGTTCATTAAGATAATATGTTTTAATGCTCTGAAATTTATCCATAAAAAAATTATATCACTCAAACAATGCTGAGTGATATAATCATAGCTTATGAAAAAATCAATATTTATGGAAAATTATTCTTTAACAATTTTTTTAGTGAAAACACCTTCTTGTTTCACTATCTTAATTACATAAGTTCCAGTTGGGATATTTCTGCTTTCTCTACCTGAAACTCACTAATGTAAGTAAAGTTAAAATTCTTCTTTTCCTGTGAATAAAGGTTTTACAAAATTATAGAAATTAATAGGATAAATAAAGCAAAAACCAACGTTTTTTTGTGAATGCTTATTATTAATTTACCAATTCCTATATTTTCAGTATGAAAAAAATTTTTACTCCAAAATTTTTAAAAGAATTTTTTGCATAGAAACAAAAGAAGTTAATTCTAAACCTTCCGGTAAATCTAGGTAATCATGGTAATGTTTGGGACCTCCCATTGTGTAAAAAAATAATGCGGGGATATTTTTTAGAGTAAAAGGATAATGGTCGCTATTAGGGGCATTAGGTCTTTCACTGAAAGTCAGGGGCTTACCGAGCTGTTCGTTGATAGACAGAATTTCGCGAAATAAATCAGGATAAGTTTTGGCTCCTACTGCCATTACACCTTCTTGACCATGCCCCAGTAAATCAAAGTTTAATACGTATTTGATTTTTTCTAAGGGCGTGCAAGCGTTTTTCATTACATAATATAAAGAACCGTTCAAGCCCGTTTCTTCAGCACCAAAAGCAATCCAAAGGATGTTATATTTTGTTTGAATTTTTGCGACTTGTTCTGCTAAAACCAATAAAAAAGCTATTCCCGAGGCATTATCATTGGCACCTTTAAAAATCGTTTCACCTATACTACCTAAATGGTCATAGTGCGCACAAATTACAATAGTACTATCTATGATTCCCCTTTGAAAAGCAATGACATTTTGAGAAAATTGAGTTCCTGCACGAGTTTTTACTGCATAATGGTCTATGGTTTTGATTTTTATATTCTCTTGAATAAAAAGCACAGGAAAGTTTATGGGTTCTGCGGCAAAACTATGAGTGAGTTTTTTTTGTTTAATAATAAGACCACCTGCATTATACATTTTGGCTTGTTTGATTTGATTTTCAGTAGAATACCATTTTTTTAAGCTATCTTTTAAGTTGTCGGGGATATTATTCGGCATGCCGTCTTCAATGATGATCCATTTTTTATTGGCTTTTTGGGCAATTTTTTCCCAGTTCTCATGTGAGCCATAGCCAATATATTGGGGACGAACATTTTTTATTTCTACGGAAGGGGTATGAGGTGATGGCAAAAAATCTTTACTAGGAATAAGTTTTTGATGGTTGATGATTAGTTCAGCGTCTTGAATAAGATTTAAAGGGAAATTAAAATTTTGGGTCATTCCAGAGGAACAAATAGGATTTAATCCAAAGGAAGTAAATTGTTTTTTGATGTATTCAGCTGCAAGAACATGTCCGTTATTCATATAACCACGCCCTTTGAAAGTATTACTACAAAGGGTATCAATATGGAAACGGGCTTTTTTAAGGATAGTAAGGCTGTCTAAGTATTGGGAATGTAAGGAAGGGGAAGCAAGGCTTAGGGTAAGCGTGAGGGATGCGAAGGGCACGAAGTGGCACTGCCTTTTGACTGCAAGGAAAAAGGATTGCCGAAGCGAAAGCGAAGCCCGAAGCAGCCCGACCTGAGCGCAGCGAAGGACACGCCCTAAAAATAAAATAAAAAAATTAATCAGGCCAATAATCATAATTTTTGGGCTTCTTAGATTTGGATTCTTGAACCAAATGATTCACTAAACGGGCTAAAGTAAGAGGGTCTAATGGTGCCATTGGCGCTAAACGCTGTCTCTGATATTGATACTGGTATAATTGAGTTACTGCACGATTTCTTTCTTTGTCATCAACATCCATGTTTTTCATGAAAAATTTTAAAAGCGTAGGGTCTAAATTGTTTTGGGATATCTGGTCTAATCTTTCCGAAGGTAAAGGCATGTTCAAAATAGCGGTCTTCATTTCTTCAGCATTTTGAAAAGGGCGGATTGTTACACTAGGAAGTGTAATGGTGTCTTCTATAAGATACTCAATTATGTAAATGTAAGGATTTTTTTTGTCTCCTTCGTAAGATTTTATGTAGTCATTGAAAATGAGTTTAGCATCTCTAAAACCAATGGAACGGAATAAAATGGTATCACCAAAAGTAACAGGAAGGCTAAAAAAACCTGCGTCATTAGCAAAAGTACCTCTTCTTGTATTTTTTATTAGTACATGGGCATAGGGAATGGGTTCACCGCTTCTTTTATTGACTACTAATCCCGAAAGCTGGAAAACTTCTTTAGTCTTAATAGGACCTTGTGCCCAAACTAGCGTATATCCCGCTAATATTGCCCACAAAAATTGGATAATTTTTTTCATTGTCTGCAAAAATAAAATAATAACTTAGGAAAATCAAATGTTAATCCCCACTTTTATTCTGCTATGATGATTTTATGAGTGGAAACGGTGGTTTCTGTATGAGCTACTACTAAAAATAGTCCTTGGGGTAAAAAATCTATGGAATAATTTTTTTCGAAAGGAAGGGGCTTAATCGCTAATAACAATTGACCTTCTAGGGAAAATATTTCTATTTTTGTAAGGGGTTGTTCGGTTTGAAAGTGTAAGGTTTTCTTTTGATGGGTATGAAAGTAAGTTGGGAAAACTTGAATAGTTGTCTGCTGGTAAGATTGCTCACGAGCAAGTTGTGTGTTCCAATGAATAACGCCTATGGCGTCTAAATCAAAGCCTGAACTGGCAAAAGGGGTTGGGTAAGGGTCATTAATCGGTCTACCTTGTGAGTCATAACTCCTGTATAGGGGGGAAATACTGCCTATTACATCTACAACTTTTACGTGGGTGATATGGTTAATATTGAGGTTTGAACTGTCTTTAAGGTCTTCTAGATCAAACGGTGTTCCGTAGTTTAAGAGGTATTTTCCTGCAAGGTTATGAATTTTGGAAGCGTCTAGGACTCCAAAGCCGCCTACTTGGGAAAGGGTATCGGTTAAAGAAATAGAGGGAAAACGGACAAAATGGATACCATCAGAAGAGACTTCTACGTGGGCAAGTTCTAAAAAAGCGCCATTAGCGTTGATAAAGCCATTTTCAAAAACAGCAAAGTCAGGTCCGGGTTGATTTTGAATAGGATAATCAAAGGTTACAATGGCAAAGCCACTATCCCCTAAACTTACTACGGCATTATCGGCTATGCCTATAACGTTTTGTTCAGAGCCTACGGAAGCCAAGCCTTGTGAGGGGTTCTGTATATCTATATAACCACGAAATACTTGGCATTGCTTTGCCCAACCTACAAA
>CAZBPK010000138.1:0-5071 GCA_964493765.1 uncultured Bacteroidia bacterium
TTGAAAAAAATTGACCAATTAGAAAAAGTACCCAAAAATTTTCGAGGGTATATTTTTGAAAGGTTATTTCAAATTACTGAATATCACGCATTAGACAGAATAGAACAAAGAAAATACTTAAAAACATTTGAAGATATGGGAGTTTGGGAAAACGCTATTGCTTTCGCTGTCAATAAGGCTCTTGATGAAAAACAAAAAGAATTTCAGCTTATTTTAGAAGAAGAAAAAAGAAAAGCCGAAGAAGAAAAAAGAAAAGTTCAAGAGAAATGGGTTTTTACACTTCATGAACTTGGGCTTTCTCTATAACAAATTGCTGAAAAGTCTCAATTAAGTATAGATCAAGTTCAAAATATTTTAAAAAGAAAGTAGCTCAAATTATGGGAGTTTGGCAAGAGTTATTAATTATTTTATTAAAAATTGAAAATCAGTAACAAATAATATACAATTTATGCAAAATCAGTTTTATGAAACAAAGCATCATGGTTTTTTTAAAAGAATAGGGCAATCTATTGTGGGTATAATAGCTGCTATATTATTTTTAATTATTGCTAGTTGGTTAATTTTTTGGAACGAAGGAAGGGCAAACCTCGGAAAAATTGCCCAAAAAGCGGAAGTCATTCAAGCTAATATTCAATCCCCTAAAGATTTTGATCAGAAAATGGTCGCTATTACAGGCACCTTTGAAACTCAAGATTCCATTAGTGACATTTTCTTAAAACCCTGCAATTTTATTGCAATTGAAAGAGAAGTAAAAATGTATGCTTGGGAAGAAAAAAAAGAAACCCAAAAAACTAAGCATATTGGAGGCAGCGAAACTGAAGAAACCATTTATACTTACAATAAAGTATGGACAAATGACCCTCAAAATTCTGACAATTTCAAAAAAACTCAATTTTATAATCCCCCTTTATCCATTCAGCCTCAGATTATTAAAACCCCTAATTTAAAAATTGGAATTTTTGATATTGATGTAAATAACGTACAACTTCCAGATTTTCAAGTTTTAAATTTGAATAACCAAATTTTAAAACAAAATGTAAACTTGAGTAATTCCAACACTATTTATAAAGGTAACGGTTCCTTACAAAACCCTCAAATTGGAGACGTTCAAATTTCTTATCAATTTATTCCTAATCCTTTACAAAATCACACCATCATTGGTAAGCTAGATGCAAATAACAAAAAAATTTTTAGCTTCATAGATAACAATGATAATCAAATATTTAGAATTTTTAAAGGAACTAAAGATGATGCTATCAAAACCCTAAAAACAGAGCATAGTATTTTAACTTGGTTTTTACGAATTTTGGGTTTTATATTTTATTGGATTGCTTTTGCAATGTTATTTGAGCCTATCAGTGTAATAATGGATATTATACCCCTCTTTGGAACCATCACACGTTCAGCATTTGGATTTGTCTCCTTTCTATTAGCTTTAGTTTCCACCATTCTCATGATAATTCTTTCATTAATTATTCACAACATTTTATATGTCTCCATCATTTTGTTAATCGGTTACGGATTATGGTATTATCAAAAAAATAAAAGACCAACCACTTAAATGAAATTTTTGAAACCATTAATTTTTAGAATTTGGGCGTGCCCTCCCCCCTTCATTAAAATGAGGAGGGAGGTCGGGCTGTTACGGGCTTCTCTATTCGCTACGGCAATCCTTTTCCTTTCAGTCAAAGGCAGTGCTTCCCCTTCACATCCCTCACGCTACTCAGAATTTTACATTCTATTCTCCGATACTTCTAAAAAAGATACTACCAAAGAAAAAGTTTATAAACCCTCAAAAGCTGCATTATTTAGCACCCTACTCCCCGGACTTGGACAAGCTTATAACAAAAAATATTGGAAAATTCCTATTGTTTATGGAGCTTTAGGAACACTTGGTTTCTTTGCTTATTCCAATCATAAAGAGTACATAACCTTTCGTGATGCCCTACGTGCAAGATACGACAATGACCCTAACACCAATGATAACTTCCCCAATATCAACGATCAAGTTCTTAAAGCTCAAAGAGAGACCTATCGAAGAAATCGTGATTTTTTTATTATCATTGGCGTTATCGCATACAGCTTAAATATTTTAGATGCTTATGTTGATGCTCATTTAAAAGGTTTTTCAGTCTCTGATAAACTCAGTTTTAAACCCATACCTGCCTATAATGGTATTCAAGTAGGTTTAACTTGGAAATTACATTAAAAAATCCATTATTTTTGCAAATATTATGCAAACACCAGAAGGCTGGGAAGCACTTACTCAAGCGTTAGAATTACGTTTTCAAAAAAAACTCAATTTAGAAGCTATACTCTTGCTCATTGGTATGCAAGAAATGAACCTATATCAAAAAGGAATCAAAAAGGAAGTTAAAGTGGATTTAATGCACATTGGGCTGTGTAAACTCTTGGAAAATGATGGTTATTATGAAAAAATACATTTTGATAATGAGGGTTGGCCTATTTACGAACTCAAAAAACCTCTTCCCGATTTATCCTTAGCTTCTCAAATTTATTTTATTCAATCCAAAATGGTGGATTATTTTAAAAAAATAGAATTTATTTCATGAAAATAGCGGGTTTTTCGTTTATTCGTAATGCTATCCAATACGATTATCCAATTGTTGAAGCCATTCAATCTATTTTACCGATTTGTAACGAGGTTTATGTAGCTGTGGGCAATTCAAATGATGATACTCTCCAATTAGTACAAAATATTGACCCTCAAAAAATTCAAATTATTCCCACTATTTGGGACGATTCTTTACGTGAAGGCGGGAAAGTTCTATCTGTTGAAACCAACAAGGCTTTCCAAGCCATTCCCATGGATTACGATTGGTGTTTTTATATTCAAGGTGATGAGGTATTTCATGAAAATGGTTTAGAGAAAATTTACCAACTCATGAATCAAGAGCTTCATAATCATACTGTGGAAGGTTTATTAATGAATTATTTGCATTTTTATGGAAGTTACGATTATATTGCTACTTCAAGAAATTGGTATAGAAGAGAAATTCGTGTAATTCGTAATGATAAAAATATTACCTCATGGAAAGATGCACAAGGATTTCGCTGGAACAATGAAAAAAAACTAAAAGTTAAACTTTCTGATACCTTTATGCACCATTATGGTTGGGTCAAAAGCCCTGAAAAACAATTATTAAAACAGAAAAATTTTAACAAATTATGGCATGACGACAATTGGATACATCAAAATGTCCCCAATGAAATTTTTGATTATTCTCATATTGACAAATTAGAACTATTTCATGGTACGCATCCAAAAGTTATGCAAAAAAGGATTACAGAAAAAAACTGGAAATTTGAAATGGATTTATCCAAAGACAATCGCAAATGGAAAACAATAATTTTAGATTCTTTTGAAAAACTCACAGGAATACGGTTATTTGAATATAGAAATTACATTTTAGTGAATTGAAGAGAATTATTTGCTTGCGGGTCGTCTGGTGCGATTGGGCAATGTTAGGTCAAGCATCATAGCTTGGTTAAGGTAATTAGGTTCAAATTTTTGAAGTCCGTTACTATTCTCTTAGGTTTTATTGATAAATCTGATTTTTTAGCGATTCAAGCTCTTATAAAAACGCCTATGCCAAACGCTGGTGTGTAAAGGATAGAGTAAATTTATTCCTATGCTCTAAGGAAATGATTTTAGAGTACTTGATTGTTTGTCAATTATTTAGAAATCGTATTATAGACTTGTAAATCAATTCACTTTACAAAGTGTTTGTGCGTGAGGGATGCGGAGGGCACAAAGTGGCACTGCCTTTGGGTGCGAAATTTTGAGCAAGCAAAGGATTGCCGAAGCGATAGCGAAGCCCGAAGCAAGCCCGACCCGCAGCGAAGCAAGGGGCACGCCCAAATAAACTATCTAAATAAAAAAACGATTAAGCCACGAAACTATCAGTTTCTCAATTTTAAAATTAAACTTTTCTACCGGAATAGGTTTATTGTAATGAATAGTATCATCAATTTGAAAATCATCTTGTTTAATGATTTGAAAGGGATCCATTGAGTAAACCGAAATTTTTCCTTTTATCTGCATTTTGGTTTGATATTCAGAAAATAATTTGTTGCTTAAAGTGAAAACTACTTTTTCTTTTTTACTAAAAAGTTGAATGGGGTCAATGCAGAAAATATAATCTAAAGGAACGTATAAAAGAGGTTTTTCGTGGAAGGGGTAATTTTTTACAACATTTTCAAATTTTTTTCCTTCATTTAAAAAATAAACTTCTGAAACATTTAGATATTCTTTAAACCATTGAGTATAAAGTTGGCCAAGTTTGATGGTTACTGCTGTTTTGAGATTTTCTTCAGAAAGTCCTAGTGAATCATTGATTTGAAGATAAGAAGCCCAAAATTTCGCTTGATAGCCATCAATGAATAAATTTTTTCTGGATATTAAAATGCCAACTTTTTTTTGTTCTAATTCTATTTTTTGGGCATAAATTATTTGGTTGAAAAGAAAAAAATTAATAATTATGCTCCAATAAAGTTTCTTCATAAAAGTAACTATCAGTGGTTAAGGAACGAGTTCCGTTGGGATTGAGATTGTATTTTTTGAAATTGTCATATCTTTTGATTTTACCTATACCTTTTGCATAAATTTCGTAGGTATCAATTTCTGTAAGTAAAGAAGCAGTATTTTTGCGTTGTTGAATATAAACACAATTGGGATAAGTTACACCATTAATAACAACAGTGGTATCAATGTTTAAATAGGTAAAATTTTCATTACCCAAATTATTAAATTCGTTTCCATTCCAAGAATCATTTAATTTTGTAGGAAATTTTAACACTAAATATTTTGTATTTCCTTCAATTCTTTCTGCCCAAGTATTATCTTTATATTGCGTCCAAAGTTCTGAAAAAGTCAGGCTATCTAAAGAATTGCCACGGAAAATATTTAACCTACTAATTGTACGATTTTTTAAATCTACTTCATTGGAATCGGTAAATTCTTTTTTGTAATAAAATTTAGAGACGCTTCCTTGAGTGGTATAGGTTGTATCAATTACTTGATAAATACGATATTTACCTTGAATAATAG
>CAZBPK010000139.1:0-11499 GCA_964493765.1 uncultured Bacteroidia bacterium
TTTTTATATATCTTTGCAGATGTAATAAAAAAATGAATAAACTACTAACACTAATAATAATTTTATTATTTTGTTTGAGAATTGAGGCTCAAGAAGCAAGAAGCAGAAGAAAAATCAAAAAACAAGAAACATCGAATATTGAAAATAAAACAAGCATCCAATATACAAACTCTAAAAGTAATTTTACAGGAAAAGTGATTGATGCAAATACTGGCGAAACATTAATTGGTGTTACTGTCAAAATTAAAGAGCTGAATATAGGAACACAAACAGATTTAGATGGTAATTTTATTATACAGAACCTAGATACGAATTCTCCTTTTACAGTAGAATTTTCTTACATTTCTTATCAGACCAAGGAATTATCTTCTCTTATTTTAAAACCCAACGAAAATAAACCCTACATTATCTCTATGGAAGAACAAGGGGTCAATGTAGAAGAAGTAGTAATTACTGGGGATATACGAAAAGAATCCGATGCTTCTGCACAAATTCTACAGAAACTCAATATTCGTTTAATGGATGTTTTTTCGGGAGATATGATTTTACAATCTTCTTCTGATTTATTTATGGCTACTTCTATCAATAGAATGCCGGGAATTGCTTTGATTGAAGATAAATTCTTAACTATTAGAGGATTACCTGAAAGATATAATGGAATTTTATTCAACGGAACTCCTTTACCCGTTATGAATGTAGAAAGACAAAGTTTTGACTTTAACAATTTTTTTAGCTCTTTTATTTCGCAAGTCCAATTAGTGAAAAGTGCTACAGCTGACCAAACAGGAAATTTAGGAGGGGGCATTGTGCGATTTGAAACTTCTGCTATCCCTTCAAAAAGTGAATTTTCCGCCAATTTCATCTCAGGCTATAATTCTATGGCTACTTTTCAACCACAAAGCTTACCTGTCAATCAAAAGAAAGGGATTCTGGGTTTTATGGGAAAACCGACCCCCTATTTACCTACCGATTTTCCCGATTTTAATGAATTTAAAAGTATCGCAGCGAATCCTAATAACCCACAACTTGCCGAATATGGAAAAAAAGTGAATGCTGATTTCCTAATCTCTCAAAAAAATGCAACTCCTAACTTGTATTTTTATACTCACTGGAAAAAAAGAATAGAATTATCCGATAAAAAAGTTCTTGGTTGGACAATTGGCTTAAATACAAGTAACATCAATACCAAAGAAACACTAGACCTGAACGTTCTTTCTGAATACTCACCAGGACTAGGCTACAGCTTAGTCGCAGATTATTCCAATAGCAATATCTTTAAAAGACAGCAAATTACCTCTATGATAGCTAATCTAGGTTACCAAGGAGAAAAATTTATTTTTAACTTCAAAAATGCCTTATTGTTCAATCATGTTGCTAGAAATATTGATATGTATGGAGAGTATTTCTACCAATCTACTGTTTTTACGACCCCTTATCATAGATTGATTAGACGCTTTGAACAACAACAACTATATACCACTCAATTACAAGCAGATTATCTTATTCTCAATAAGGATAAAAAGGAATTTAAAATTTCAGGCAATATCTTTTTTAATTCAGCAAAAACAGATAACCCTTTTTATTCTACCATAAATAGTTTAAAAAATGAATCTAATAATAATTGGTATTTTTCTGACCAAGTAACTTTAGGTACCAATGCGTTATTATTTATGAACATGCAAAGTTTACAAAAGGATAGAATGATGGGTTCTGAATGGTATGTTTTCTATTCAAGTAAGGGAGAGAAAATCAAATGGAGCTTAAAAGGTGGTTTTTATCTAGGTTATTATACCAAAAATTTTGCTGCTAGAAACATTGGTTTCTTACCCGGCGATAGTCTTATAGGAAATCCTATTTTAAGAGAACAAACCATTCAAAATGAACAATTTACATTTAATCCTTCTTTAATTGCACCTAACTATTTCTATTTAGCAGAATTGACCGATGACAAAGATAATTTCCGTTCCAAAATTACCAATATAGCACCTTACATTCAATCTGAAGTGAATTTAACGAAGAAATGGAGTTTCTTAATAGGGATAAGACTGGATACTTACTTAGAATATTTAGAAAATACTACTCTTGCAGGCTCAATAGTTCCTTTTAGAGAAAGAACTTTTATCAATCCTCTTCCTTCTGCTTCATTAGTTAGGCATTTGAATGATAAAATGAATATCAAATTGGGAGTTTCTCAAACGGTTATTAGACCCGATGCTCGTGAAATTTCTTATTTTAAGTTCTTTGATAGACAAACCCTTTCAGAATGGGAAGGAAATCCACAATTAGAACCTACCAAAATTTTTAATCTGGATTTACGATTTGAATACTTTCCTCAAGGTATTGACATGATTACCATTACTCCGTTTTTTAAATTCTTAAAAGATCCCATAGAACAAACTGTTTCTCCTACAACGGGTTCTGGCGTTTATTTTAATAAATATACATTGAGCAATGCAGGTGCTGCAATTTCTTATGGTGTTGAAGCAGAATTTCGTAAAAGATTTTCTTATGATCCTGATAATTATTTAACCAATTTAAGTGTTTATGGGAACATTACAATCCTAAATTCTGTAGTTACTCAAGAAAATGAACAATTGGCAGGGATAAGAACTAACAGAAGGTTACAAGGGCTTAGTCCTTTGTTGTTAAATCCAGGGATTTTATTTAAAGAACCCAAAACAGGTATTGGTTTTGACTTGTTTTATAATCGTTTTGGTCGTCAAATAGTTGTTGTCGGTAAACCGGGTGAATTTAATGATTTAGTTGTTTTACCAAGAGATAGAATGGATTTTCAAATCTCTAAAAACTTTAAAGATAAATATTTATTCCGATTTATTATTCAAGATGTTTTTAACCAAGCTTATTATAGAGTTCAATTTTTTGAGAATGATATTACAGCGAAATTTAATCAAGCGCGTTTGAATACTCGTTATATGCAGGGTAGGTTGTTTACATTTAGTTTTACTTACAAAATTTAATCATGTTCAATTTTCATCTTTTAAAAGAAAATTTTTCAAATACTCTTTTCAGATTTCCTTTTGTAATTCTGATTGCAATTATCGGTTCTATTACTGCTTGTTTATTGATAGATGCTCGTTATGATGATGATAATAGAGACTTTTATACCAGAGTTATTCTTTCTTGTATCATCATTTTACCCCTTCAAATTTCTTATCATCTTTTAAAGGAAAAGACTTCTTTTCAAGGGATTTATACTTATTTACTCCCTATTTTTCTGTTCCCTTTAATTTATTGGTTGATGGAAAGAGTAGATACCGAAAACGGTTTCTTTAAATTTGCAGCTGCATTTTTTACTACTCATTTATTTTTATCTTTTTCCATTTATTCCAATGAAGATAGTAAAAAAGATTTTTGGGAAATCAATCAAATCTTTTTAGTTCGTTTTTCTATAGCAGTTTTGTATTCCACAGTACTTTATGCAGGAATCTCCATTGCAATTTTAGCGTTAGACGTTTTGTTGGGTATTAAAATTTATGACCGTTTTTTTGGTTACCTTTTTTTCTGGACTTTTGGATTTTTTAATACAATAGTATTTTTAAGTGGATTACCTAAATTTGATGAAAATTTTAAAACAGAATCGTGGAATCAATATCCTTTAGTTCTAAAAATTCTTGTTCAATACATTTTGCTTCCTTTGGTAACTATTTATTTGCTAATACTTTATTTGTATATATTCAGAATTTTAATTGATTGGAACATACCTAAAGGTTGGGTTTCTTATTTGGTACTTTGTTTTTCTATTGCTGGAATTTTAAGTTTGCTTTTAGTTGAGCCATTAAAAGAAAATACAGAACAAAAATGGATTAAAGCATACTACTATTATTTTTATAGAGCGTTAATCCCGCTTTTAGTTTTATTATTTATATCCATTGGAATGAGAATTTGGGATTATGGTTTTACGGTGCCTCGTTATTATGTATTTTTATTAGCCTTATGGCTTACTTTTATTACGTTTTATTTTTTATTTTCCCCAAAACAAAATATACAAATCATACCAAAATCCCTGTTTTTTGCAGGTTTGATTTCGTTTATCCCACCATTATCTGCAAACTTTGTTTCAGAATATTCCCAAATGAATAGGCTTACTAATATCTTAGAAAGCGTTGGAGCTTTAAAAAATGGTAAAATTCAAAAAATTGATTGGAATAATAATATTGCTAAAAAAAATGCAGCTTCTAGTATTGCTACGTATTTATTAAACAATCATAGCTATTCCCTTTTTCATTCTTGGTTAGAAGATTCTGTAGTTCAAAGACTTGAGTTATCAGATAATCAAAAAATTGATCGTAGTGTTACTAATGACTATTTGGAAGCATTAGGTTTAAATTATTATGGCAGATACGGTTCCCCGATAACCGAACCTCAAAGATATTATTTTTATGGTAATCGCTCCAATTTCTATGAATTTGACGGTAAAGTTCTGTTTTTAGGAAATATGAACTTCAATAGAAATGACCAATTGATTCTTAACAACAAAAATTGTAAAATCTCTAGGCTCAAAAAAGATTATTATCAAATTGTTTATAAACAAAATTTTATAGATACATTTTCATTTGAACCTATAAAAAAGTTTGCTTTTAATAAAATTAAAAATTCACAGGTAAACTATAATGCTAGTTTAGAGATAGATACAACCTACTTTAATTTATCTTCAAAAACTAAGATTTATTTAACAAACTTTGACATTGAATTTTTACCTTCAAAAGACAGTTTAGATTTTCAATATTTACAAGGTGATATAATCCTTCAATTAAAATAATGTAGGTTCTGTTCATACTTTGAATTTTGATGACTTCACTCTTCCATTGAAAAGTATATTAAAATGTGAATAAAAAACTTGTTTTGCATAAAATCGTTTTTCTATATTTGCAACATGAGTAACCTTGGAGGTTTAGATGAAGCTTTTTTTATATCTATGTGCAATAACATAGGATTAGAAACTTCTGCTTTTTTTGCTTATGAAGATTTGGATAGTTTCATTGAGCAAGAACCTTATGAAAAATTAGGTTATTTTGCAGAAAATGAAAATCTTGTTGCTCTTAGAATTACTAAATCAAACCTTTCTGATATCAGCTTTTTAAATAATTTCCCTGAACTTATTGCTTTAGATTTACAAGAAAACCATATTCATACAATTCAAGGATTAGATAATCTTAAAAATTTGGAATATCTAAATTTGTCTTGTAATCCCAAATTGGAAAAAATACAAGGATTTGACCATATTATAAAAATTAAAGAATTAGAACTCTCCAAAATTAATTGTCGAAAAATTGAAAATTTACAAAATCTTAAATCCCTTCAAAAACTCAATTTAAGTTCTAATGTTATTCAAGAGATTAAAGGTCTTGATAACCTTAATAGTTTGAAAGTCTTGAATTTAAGTTCTAATAATATTTCTTATATTGAAAACCTAGACAATCTAACCCATTTAACCGATTTATACCTCAATTATAATAATATAGAGGATATTCAAGGTCTTAATTCTCTAAAAAATTTAAAAAGGCTTTTTCTAGAAAATAATCAAATCACAATGATTCAAGGCTTAGAGTCATTAACTGAGCTTACTAGGCTTAGCCTTTATGGTAATAGAATTTTAGGAATTCAAGGACTAACCCATTTAAAAAAACTTAAAAGGCTTAATCTTGGTTATAATGAAATTGATTTATTACAAAATTTAGATGCTCTTGAATTGTTAGAAGACTTGGATATATCAGAAAATAAAATCAAAAATATTTCCAATTTAACCCATTTGCCTAAATTGGAAATCCTTAATTTGGAAAATAATTATATTGAAGATATTTCACCACTTAAAGAAATGCAAGCATTAAAAGAAGTAAATCTTAATAACAATAAAGTTAAATTAGAAGGAAATAACGCCCAGATATTTGAGTTCTTACAATCTAAAAGAATAACGGTAAGTGTGGATAAACAAAGAGTTTCCTAAAACTTTGATTTTATGGTTTATAGTTTTTGCATTACTATGCTTAACTAGCTTAATTACTCCTTATTGGTATGACGATACTGGGCATAGCTTAGTTGTTTACCAATTATTCAAAACAGGGTTATGGGCTTTCCCGAAAGAATATCCTAATATTACAGATTATGAGCTTCATTCCACAATGATTTCAGTAGGTCCAGCATTACATTATCCTACCTCTTGGTTCATACTCATTTTCGGCTGGAATTTTTACTATTTAAAATTAGTGATGGTTTTCATCAATTCTTTTTTTGTGCTTATATTTTACAAGTTCAGTCAAGATTTTTTTCATAACCGTTCCTATATTTTTGCTTTGATTATTGGGATTTTAAATGTTCAATTTATGATTTATGGTAGCCAATATCTCGGTGAAGTGGTGATGTCTCAGTGGATTTTATGGGGTATTTATTGCCAATTTTTAGTTTTGTTCAAAAATAAATCCCGTTTCTATTTTGTAGTCTCTCAGTTATGTTTTTATGCAGCGATATTAACCAAAGAATACGTCGCATTGCCCTTAGGTCTATATTTGGTTTTTACTTGGATTTATTTGAGTTATTATCAAAAGAAATGGTTAAATCCATTACTTTTTCAAGGTTTAACTTTACCCATTGCTTCTATTGTTTTTTATTATCTTGAATTTCAAAATTTTACAGATTTTTTACATTATTGGAATTTAAAGAAGGACTACCAAGCAGAGTTTCTAAGTTATAGTTTGGAACCGTTTTACTTTATACTCAAAAAACCTGTTATCTTATTAGGATTTATGGCTATGTTAACTAAATTACTCATCAAAAGAAAATCAGAAGATATTTTTTTTACTATTTTCCAAACATTGTTAATGTTTTTTTTTCTGTTAAGTAAAGGCTTTGACCGGTTGGGTTGGATATTGATTCCAATATCAGCATTATATTTATCAGAATGGATTCAATTTTTATGGAATTTTATTGCAAAAACATCTTTTCAAAAAATGATTTTAGGAATAATTCTTTTGCTTTTCTTTTCTCAAAATGCTGTAAATCCTTATTATTGGAAAAGTAAATGGAATAAAAAAGAGACATTAAAATTATTAGCTTCAAAAATACAGAGTTCCTATATAGAACAGATTTTTACTTATGAAGTTGAAATTATTCCCTATTTGGACAATGTTTCTATAAAAACTACGGGCGTTCCACCGGTTTCGTCTAAGAGAATTCAAACTGAATTAAAGGAAAAATACTTTTTAGTTGGAGAATACGCTAAAACAGAATATCAAAATACATGGAGACAAAGCGATTATGTAAAAATTTGGGAATACGCTGGTTATGAAATGTGGAAATTAAAAACAACAAAAGAGTTTTAAAAATTCAAAATTTTAGTAGCAAATATAATCTTAATCACTATTTTTGCAAAATTAAACTGAGCATTATTATTTATGCAGGATAAAATTTTGTCCATATTAAAAGAAATTGAAGATTTTCAAATTGTTGATAAAGAAACATTTGAACAATTTAAAAGAAACTATACCTCCAAAAAAGGTATAATATCTACTTTATTTGAAGAATTAAAACAATTGGACAAAAGCCAAAAAGCTGTTGCTGGAAAATCGTTAAATGAGCTTAAAAATAAAGCTGAAGCAAAAGAAAAGTTATTTCAAGAAAAATTTGAAAATCCAATTACGAAAAATCAACAAGATTTTACTTTAAAAGGTGTTACTCAATTTCAGGGTACAAGGCATCCCATTCAAATTACTTTAAATAAAATTATTACCATTTTTACAGAAATGGGCTTTCAAATTGCAGAAGGACCAGAAATTGAAGATGATTGGCATAATTTTTCTGCTTTAAATTTCCCTGAAAATCACCCAGCAAGGGATATGCAGGATACATTCTTTTTAGAAAATCCACAGTATTTACTGAGAACCCATACTTCTTCTGTTCAAGTTCGTTTAATGGAAAAAAATGAATTACCCATTCGTGCTATTATGCCCGGACGAGTTTACAGAAATGAAGAAATTACTGCACGTTCTCATTGTTTTTTTCATCAAGTAGAAGGCTTGGTAATTGATAAAAACGTTAGTTATGCTGATTTAAAACAAACTTTGGAATGGTTTGTTAAAAAACTTTTTGGTGAGAACACAAAAATTAGGCTTCGTTCATCTTACTTTCCTTTTACAGAAATTAGTGCAGAAGTAGATGTAAGTTGTTTTATTTGTTCAGGAGAAGGTTGCTCAGTTTGTAAACACTCTGGTTGGGTTGAAATTTTGGGTTGTGGAATGGTAGATCCTCAAGTGCTTATCAACTGTGGTATTGACCCTGAAATCTATTCTGGATATGCTTTTGGGCTTGGTATTGAAAGAATCACTATGCTATTAAATAAAATTTCTGATATCCGATTAATGGATCAAAACGATATAAGATTTTTAAATCAATTTCAACATTTTTCTTTATCCTAAACAGCTAATTTATGTACAATTTTGAAGAAATCATTAAACTCATAGACCGTTCCAATCAAATTGAACATGCATTGAACGATTACATTCAACACAATGCTAATTCTGAGCTTAATGAAAATGATATTTCCATATTAAATAAATTGTTGAGTCATTTAAACTCTCATCATCCTGAGCCTATTGTTGCAGAAACCGATTTGCAAGGGAATATTATTTACGTAAACGATGAGTTTTTAAAAGTAACCAAATATTCTAAAGATGAAATAATTGGTCAAAATATAAGAATTTTAAGGTCAGGTCATATGCCTCAAGGTGTATATCAAAATCTTTGGGCAACTATTTCTTTAGGAAAAGCTTGGACAGGAGAATTAAAAAATCGTGCAAAAGACTACGAAACTTATTGGATTTCCCTATATATTGCTCCTATTTTTAACTCTGAAGGGCAAATTGTAAATTATTGGAGTGTAGGTTTTGATATTACCGAAAGAATAAAGCAAAAAGAAGAGAACGAATTAAAGCAAAATGATATCATGGAATCGCTTCGCTATGCGAAAAGAATCCAAAGGACTATACTCCCTGATAAAAAATCTATGGATGATGTTTTTGATGATTATTTTATTGTTTTTAAACCCAAAGACGTTGTTTCTGGTGATTTTTATTGGTTTAATCAAGTGGTAGATAAAGCATTTGTTGCCGTTGTAGATTGTACAGGGCATGGCGTTCCAGGTGCATTTATGTCTTTAATTGGTTATAACTTATTGAATCAGATTGTTTTACAAAAAGGAATTCACAAACCCGGACAAATTCTAACAGAACTTCATAACCAAGTACGTGCAACACTAAAACAAGATGCTGCAGATTCTAAATCTAAAGATGGTATGGATGTTTGTTTAGTGGTTGTTAATAAATATGATGATAAATTTGAATATGCTGGTGCCAATAGACCTTTATTTATGTTAAAAAATGATGAACTTTTGGAAATTAAAGCAACAAAATGTTCTATTGGTGGTGAACAGATGGAAGAAGAAAGAACCTACCAAAATAATGAATTGGAATATGAACCAGGTGATTCTATTTATTTATTCTCTGATGGTTTTGTTGATCAATTTGGTGGTCCTGATTTTAAAAAATTCTCTACCAAAAAGTTAAAACAAATTATTATTGATAATAAAAAAGAACCTATGTCAGTGCAAAGAGCTTTATTTATTATTGTTTGGAAAGATTGGAAAGGTGATGAAGAACAAACTGATGATGTAACTATGATTGCTATCAGGTTTTAATAGTAAAAAGCAATATCCTAAATCAAGCCGCTCCAAAGAGCGGTTTTTGTTTTTTATTTATTTTTGTCTTATGAAGAAGGGTGTATTTTTTCCTTATGGTATTAGCAATTTTGAAAAACTTTCAACTCAAAATTATGTATTTGTGGATAAAACTCGCTATATTGAAAAATTAGAAAAACAACAAGAAAGCTATTTATCTTTTTTACGTCCCAGAAGGTTTGGAAAAAGTTTGTTTATTTCTATATTGGAGTATTACTATGATATACATCAAAAACATAAGTTTGAAAAACTATTTGGTAAATATTACATTGGTCAAAATCCAACAGAAAAACGAAATAGTTATCGTATTTTAAAATTTGATTTTAGCGGAATTGATACGAATACTCCTGAAAGTACTAAACAAGGTTTTAATGAAAAGGTAAGTACTTCAATATTAAATTTTATTATTGATTATGATTGTCTTAAAGATAAAGCATTAAAAGAGAAAATATTTTTTACGCAAGATGCAGAGGAAGTAATCAGTAAATTTTTTGATTTTTATGATGTAAAAGTTCCCATTTATTTGCTTATAGATGAATATGATCATTTTACTAATGAAATTTTATATCGAAGCAAAGAACAATTTGTGAATAGTGTAGGAAAACAAGGATATATCAGGAAATTTTATGAAGTCATCAAAACTGCTACACAACAAGGTGTAGTGGATAAAGTATTTATTACAGGCGTTTCTCCTGTAACCTTAGATTCATTAACTTCTGGGTTCAATATTTTGAAACATATAACTATTGATGAGCAGTTTGAAGGCATGATGGGTTTTAGTGAGGACGAAGTGAGAAATTTACTCAATTTAGTTTTAGAAGATAAAAACCATGAAAAAGAAATCATGAATTTGATGAAAGGCTGGTATAATGGATATCGTTTTGCGCCGAAATCTAATTTCAATTATTACAATTCGGATATGGTATTGTATTTTCTGGATAAATATAAATATAATCAAGAAAAGCCTTTATTAATGTTAGACCCTAATATAGCACAGGATTATTATAAAATTGAACAGATGTTCCAAGTAGTAGATGTGAATAGGAATATAAAGGTATTGGAGGAAGTTTTAGAGAAAGGACAAATTGCTGCGGAACTACTTACGCAATTTAATTTTGCAAGAGGATTTACTTTGAATGATTTTGTAAATTTTTTATTTTATCTAGGAAATTTAACGATAAAAGATTTAGAAATCACAGGAAGGATAATTTTTAAAATTCCTAATAAAGTAATTGAAATTTTGTATTGGCAATATTACAGTAAAATATTGGAAGAAAGAGCATCATTATTGAATTATGATTCATATGATGTGCAAAATGCCGCAGCGGAGATGGCATTACAAGGGAAATATGAGAAATTTTTTGAGATTATTCAAAGGGTTATTCATCAACTAAGTAATCGTGATTTTATGAAATTTAATGAAAAATTTGTGAAGATGGTGATTATAGCCTATTTGATGCAAGCAAATATATTTGATGTAATCAGTGAAAGAGAAACGGAAAGTGGTGGCTATATAGATTTGATGTTATTGAATAAACCTGCTAATCCACCGATGCATTATATGTATGCGATTGAGTTAAAGTATCTAAAAAAAGAGGAAGAGCATTTATTAGAAGCCAAAAAACAAGAAGCTAAAGAACAGTTGAAGAATTATTATGAAAAAGATGTTAGATTAAAGAGTTATGAGAAATTCATTTTGTTGAGTGTAGTATGTTTAAAGGAAGATTTGTTTATAGAGGAGGTGAGGTAGAAAA
>CAZBPK010000140.1:0-34608 GCA_964493765.1 uncultured Bacteroidia bacterium
GGTTCTAATAGATTTAATCAGCGTTTGCTCCAAAGAAGTAAGAGCATAATGAATGGTATGGGGTCTTGAACTTTTGTCTTGAAAACAAGTACGATGACGCCATTTACTCACTGTTGTTGTTGAAATGTTGTAAATGTCTGCCAGTTCTCTGTTTGTCTGATGGCTTTGGTGTATTTGAGAACGAATGCGTATATTTGTGGTCGCATTAGTATGATATACTTGCTTCATATTTGTATGAATTTTATGTTTCATCAAAATGCAAATATAAGCAAGTTATGGGGGATTAGTTCTCCTGTATAGAGTTAATTATATTTTCTCTTGTGCAGGAGAACTATCTCTTAATTGAGGTATCCCCCATCAACAACCTGGTGAAACTTGACAGCTAATTCTTTAATTAATTGAGATTTACCTAATCCTCTTTCGCCTATAATTAAAATACTAAAACCCGACCTAAAAAATGCGTCAAACAATTTATTTACCAACTCCCTTTTCTCTGAACTCGGATTCTTGAAAAGAGAGAACTTTTTTACTTCTTGAATAATTTTAGTAGGGCATTCTACAATATCAAAAGGCTTAAAACGTTCCGTACGCTCTGCTTTTTTGTTATCATAGGTTTTAATAAAGCGATGTTTTGGCGGTAATTTATCCAATTCAGAAAGCAAATACCAAACGGTTTGAGTTTCCGAACTTCCTAAAGTAATGTTGATAATATACTCTGTATTCCCACTAAAGTCTAAATGCTTTTTTAACCACTCAAAAAGTTCTTTATATATCTCTTGTTCATCACGCAGACTTTTAATGTTTAAGCTAACACACTTAAAAGTATCTCGGGAATATACAGAAGTAAAATTACTCTCGTCTAAAAGCCATCGTATTTGGTTATCTATGCTGTAATGATGAATATTTCTCCATAAATATTGCTTAAATTTAGAAAATAAATCGGGATATTTTTCTTTTACATATTCATTTTCTTTCTCTAAATCGTAGCATAAATCTTTATTGGCTTCGGAAAGTAGGTCTTCAAAAATAGGATTAAGTCCATGCTCTTGAATGAGATTATCCTCTAGTATACTTTTCTTGTAAAAAAATCTACGTGAAACCAACTCATCAAATGTACTTTGTGGTGTAATCAAATAAATCACTTCATCAAACTTAAACTTATTATAATCATTTTTGGGGTAATCAAATACATCCATTAATTCTATTTGCTCTAGATTTTCAAAGTGTATATTCTTCTCTGGCAAACCTTTTTGATAAAAAGCAGAAAGAACGTGCTTCAAATAAGCAATGCCATGAGTGGTATAATGCCACGTAATATAAACTTTTTTCATAATAAAGGAAATTTATTTCTTTCAAAAGTAATTAATTCCTTTTTTATGTCAAAATAAAAATAATAAATATCTGATTTTCAATTAAATAAGAATTTGGCATAGATATTGAAAACTATAAAATCAAACAAATTAAAATTTAAAACTATGATTACAACCGTTAATTTTCACTTAATCAAGGCTTGCAATTTCGGATGCAAATTTTGCTATGCCACTTTTAATGATATCTCTTGCAAAGGTATGAGTAAGGAACAACATTTTGAAATTGTAAAAGCAGTTGCCCGAAGTAGCTACTTTAAGAAAATCAACTTTGCAGGCGGAGAACCTACCTTAGTTCCTCATATAACGGAACTTATTCAATACGCAAAATCATTAGGTTTGGAAACAAGTATCGTTACTAATGCAAGCAGAATCCATGCAGAATGGATAAAAAATATTGCAGGTCATCTGGATATTTTAGCCATAAGCGTAGACAGTATATGCCCTGAAACTAACCATTTAATTGGTAGAGAAAGTAAGGGAAAACAAATAGAAATCAACAATTTATTAGAAATTGCCCAAATGTGTCATGTATACGGCATTGCCCTAAAAATTAACACCGTTGTTTGTGAATTTAACAAAAATGAAATTTTAACCGATTTTATTAACCAAGTAAAACCTTTTCGTTGGAAAATTTTACAAGCCACCAGAGTAGAAGGACAAAACGATGAACAGTATGATAGTATCAAAGTTTCGCAGGAAGAATTTGAAGCATTTTGCCATAACAATCAACAATACCTATTGCCTGATATAAAAGTAGTCATAGAAAGCAGTGATTTAATACAAGGCTCTTATATCATGATTGACCCATTAGGCAGATTTTACGACGATAGCACTGGAAAACATCAATATTCTGATAAAATTCTTGAAGAAGGTTTAGAAAAAGCATTGAGCCAAATTCAAACCGATGAAACAAAATTCTTAAAAAGAGAAGGCAATTATTCAGTTCATCAAAATAAAATCATAAAAAGATAAAAAAATATGGATAAAAAACAAA
This sequence comes from uncultured Bacteroidia bacterium, assembly GCA_964493765.1. Lineage (GTDB taxonomy): Bacteria > Bacteroidota > Bacteroidia > J057 > CALLMJ01 > CALLMJ01. The sequence continues at coordinate 2,365 of CAZBPK010000140.1, forward strand.
GAATTACAGAACTACTCCAGAAACTTAATCAAGGAGTAAATGAAAAAAAAGAAGTAATTGCTTTATCACTTCTTTCAGCAGTTGCAGGGGAGAGTATTTTCTTATTAGGTGCGCCAGGCGTTGCCAAATCTTTAGTTGCAAGAAGACTTAAATACGCATTCAAAGGCGACAGTTCATTTGAATATCTTATGAACCGTTTCAGCACACCCGACGAAATCTTTGGACCCGTTTCTATATCAAAACTGAAAAATGAAGACAAGTATGAAAGAATTGTAAAAAATTACTTGCCCACAGCAACCGTTATATTCCTTGACGAGATTTGGAAAGCAGGACCGTCCATACAGAACGCTTTATTAACTGTTCTCAATGAAAAAATATACCGAAACGGAGAACAAGAAATTCCATTACCAATGAAGGCATTGATTTCGGCTTCCAACGAACTACCCAGCAAAGGCGAAGGACTTGAAGCCCTTTGGGACAGGTTTCTTGTTAGATTTATTGTTGAAGGAATAAAAGACACAAAAAATTTCAATGATATGATTTCAATGCCCCTGAACTCATATTGCGATACCGTTGAGGAAACATTAAAAATTACCGATGAAGAGTACAAAGAATGGTCTAAACAAATTGACAAAATAGAAATCCCCCTATATGTATTCAATGTCATTCATGTTATCAGGCATTACATCAACGAATATAATCAAGAAGAAGAAAACCAACAAAATCCCATTTACATCTCAGACCGTAGATGGAGAAAAATTATAAGACTTCTACGAACTTCTGCATTCCTGAATGACAGAAAAGCCGTAGACCTAATGGACTGTTTCTTGATTCAACATTGCATTTGGAATGAAGTAAAGCATATACCAACCGTTTCACAGTTTGTAGCTGAGGCTATTCAAAAACACGGCTATACCTTAACACTAGACTTTAAAGGACTCAAAGATGAATTAGATGAATTTATAACTGAAATTCAGGAAGAAACAAAGTTTGAAAAAGGCACAAGATTAGAAGTTTTAGAAGATCAAAAAAATGATTATTACAGAATAGTAGGAATGAACCTATATAATCTAATAAGCGAATCAGACTTTAATGCTCTTACAGACTCAAATCAAATGTTTTGCTTGTACTATTGGGATTCTAGATCTAGATCGATACAAGTTGCCCGCAACCAATTCAACCAATTCAACCAATACTATAACATTAGAAAAGGCAACTCAAAATACAGCATTTTTATAGACGACAAAGAATACCAACTTAAAACAACAGTAACAAAAGAAAAACGCCAAATCACTAAAAAGCCCCATAAAAAAGTGGAAGAGTATTGGGACAGCAGAGTTGCACAATACCTTGAAGTAGTCCAAAAAATGACAAAAAGACTAGAAGCATATAGAACCAATACCTTACAACATTTGAGAACTAATCTATTTGTGGAACCAGCATTAGCGGATATTGTAGAAAGTCACTTAGCCCAAACAAGGAAAGAAATTGAAAAACTTGAAGTTGAAATCCGAAGCATTCAGAATGATTATAAAAATTGAAAGACAAAGAAGTAATAATTAATAATGACAATGAAAAAAAATAACTTTGGTAGATTCATCCAATTCGGTGCCATTGGCGATGAAAAGTTAAGAGAGCAAATTGCTAATGCAATTTATGCACAATTGCAAAGACCATCAAAAGACGGTATCGGCCTGACGAATGCTCAAACTGATAATTTTGCTACTGCTATTGATGTAATCCTTTCCTATCCCACCATGAATGAATTATGCTCAAAAGACCCTGAACTTGCCGAAAATATTACCCAAGAAATTCTCGACTTTATTAATAAGACGAAAAGAAACTTAATTAAAACTGAAAATCCCTTTGAAAATGAAATAAAGTTAAAACAAGAATTTGAGCAAATCCAACCACTTCAATTTGAAGATAAGTGGAAAAAATTAAAGTCTATTCTTAAACCCCTATACCCAAACAGTGAACTCAATTTAGAATTTTACCAAAATCAGTTCCAACAAAGTTTAGATACAAAGAATTCCATCAGTTTTGAAAGTGTAAAAGAACACTTTATTGAAAAATGGGACGAATTACTTTACAAAAAGCAAACAAAATGGGAACTTGAACAGATAGATAGCCAAAGAAAAAAGTTCTGTGAAGAATTATACAAACGTATTGAAGAACTCAAAAAACTTCAAGAAGCTTTAGAACCTTTTACTCAGCATCTGGGAAGGCTTTGGGATTTAAGTAAAGGCAATTGGAAACGCGTAAATTTTGATGTCTTAAAACGGTACGCTGATATACTGCAAAAAGATAATTCATTAAAAGAACTTGCTGAAATGTTGGGGCGAATGCAACAAGCTGAAAAGGAATATGAAGAAGAACTTTTTGCCAATATTCAAATAAAACCTGAATGGAAAATAGAACACGCGAGCAAAGCAGATTTAGTGGGCATTCACGAAAGTGATGATTTAAGCAGTTTATTACCTTCTGAAATCGCATTGCTTGCTGACGAAACAACAGTACAGATTTTCTTCAAAAAATTTCTCGAAAAGAAACTACAAACCTTTGAATATCAAGCAAGAATACTATCATACAGAGAAGAGGAATTTCAAGATAAAAGGCAAAAAGAAAAAGAAGAACCCAAAGGACCTTTTATTATTTGCGTAGATACAAGTGGTTCAATGCACGGAACACCTGAAATGGTTGCTAAAACACTTTCCTTAGCCATTCTGAAGCTTGCTATCCGTGATAACCGAAAATGTTATCTCATTTCATTTTCCACAGGTATTGAAACTCTTAATCTAACCGATTTGAAAAACTCACTCGCTAAAACCATAGATTTCCTTTCCATGAGTTTTCACGGCGGCACAGACGCAACGCCTGCTATGAAAGAGGCACTCAGAATGCTACAAACAGAAGACTATAAAAAAGCAGACGTAATAATGGTTTCCGACTTTATAATGCCTGCTTTTGACCCAATTACACAAGAACAAATAAAGTCAGCGAAAGAAAACAAAACCAAATTTCATAGCTTGGTAATTGGTAACAGCCAAAATCCACAAGCGATAAATGAATTTGATAATAACTGGTTCTATGACCCTCAAAATCCTAAAAGTATTTTGACGCTTGTAAAAAATATAAAAACACTATAAACCTATGCATATCTTAAAAATCATACATGGCTATCCGCCTTATTACAATGCAGGTTCGGAAGTGTACAGCCAATCAATATGAAGATATTTAATGATAGAACCGTTTTATAATGGCTTTGCCTTAGTAACTGATTTTGGTTACAAGAAATTCATTATCAATGAAAAAGGAGAAATAATTTGCAATATTGGCTCATAGAGTTTGTTAATAAAAATGTCCCATTCTTATTTACAAATTCAGTAGTACAAATAATTTGAAAAAAAACAAAAACCATAAATAACAAAAAAAAAGTTTTTAGTTTTATTAAAAAACTTTGAGTTTACAGAGCAACTATAAGAGGCATATTATCTTGCAATATAAATTTACAATAAAAATATGAATTATTCAGAACAAAAAATTCAACAAGTTTGGGAGAAAGGCATTATCGTTGAGGGGTATGACCCTGCAATGTATAGAAAAGATGTTTGTGGTGCATGGATAAAATTCACCGAATTTGGTAGAGATACTGAATGGGGTTGGAGTATTGACCATGTATTTCCTATTAGCAAAGGAGGGAATAACAACCTTATTAATTTAAGACCCATGCATTATAAAAACAATATCAGCAAGGGGGATAATCATCCTGAATATAAAGCAGTTATAACTTCGGAGAGCAATAAAAACGTAACCAAAGAACAATCTTTTACCGTTAATGAACAATTACAAAAAAAATTAAAACAACTTTATAACTTATGAAAAAAGAGAAACATCAAGCTTGAATACGGTCATAAAAGAATCCCCTAACTTTTTGATTGTTAGGGGAATTCAATTAATTATGAATTGAGTCAATGAACGTAAATAACGCTCATTTTTTTACTCTACGGTAACTGATTTGGCTAAATTTCTGGGTTGGTCAACGTTACAGCCTCTCATTACGGCAATATGGTAAGCTAATAATTGCAAAGGAACAACAGACAAAATAGGCATTAACTTTTCATCAGTAACGGGAATTTCTAAAGTATAATCCACCATTTTAGGGATAGTTGTATCACCTTCATTGATGATAGCTATTACTTTTCCTTTTCTTGCTTTGACTTCTTGGATATTACTTACAATTTTTTCGTAGGATTTATCTTTTGTAGCAATGACTACTACGGGCATGTTTTCGTCAATTAAAGCAATAGGACCATGCTTCATTTCTGCTGCGGGATAACCTTCTGCATGAATATAAGAAATTTCTTTAAGTTTTAAAGCTCCTTCTAAAGCAACTGGGAAATTATATCCACGCCCTAAATATAGGAAGTTAGAAGCATCTTTAAATTTTTCTGCAATACCAATAATATCTTCTTTTACATTATTAAGCGTTCTATTAACTAAATCAGGGATTTCTAATAATTGGCTAATAAGATTATAAGACTGTTCTTTGGTGATAGTTTTTTTCTCATAACCAATCATAATCGCCATGAGAATTAAAGCGGTAACTTGTCCTGTAAAAGCCTTAGTAGAAGCGACGCCAATTTCTGGACCGCAATGGGTATACATACCTGCATGAGTTTCTCTGGGAATACTTGCCCCTACAACATTACAAACTCCAAGTACTAAGGCACCTTGTTGCTTCGCTAGCTGTATAGCCGCTAAAGTATCTGCGGTTTCTCCGCTTTGGCTTATAGCAATAACCACATCATTAGGTAAGATAACGGGATTTCTATATCTAAATTCTGAAGCATAATCCACTTCCACAGGCATCCTACAAATTTCTTCTAGGATATATTCACCTACTAAACCTGCATGCCAACTCGTCCCACAAGCTACAATTTGTAATCTTTGTGCCGCAAGAATTCTATCCATAACATCTTGCAAGCCACCTAATCTTACTAAAGAACCATCTTGCGATATTCTTCCTCTAATACAGTCATGGATAGAACGAGGTTGCTCAAAAATCTCTTTCAACATAAAATGTTCATAGCCCCCTTTTTCTATAGCATCTAACTCAATTTCTAATACTTTAACATCCGGCGGAACAATGTTGTTATTAAAAATGGTTTTTAAAACCAATTCATCTTTTTTTACAATAGCTATTTCATTGTCATTGAGATAAATCACTCTTTTGGTATTTTCTATAATGGGTGTAGCATCAGAAGCCACGAAATATTCGCCCTCTCCAATACCTATAACAATAGGACTTGCTCTCCTTGCTACAACAAGTTGGTCGGGTTTATCTAAACAAAGCACAACAATACCAAAAGCCCCTTCTACCTTGGTTAAGGCTAAACGAACGGCTTCTTCTGGTGCAACTTTTCCTACTTTATAGACTTCATCAATTAAGTGAGCCAATACTTCTGTATCCGTTTGAGATTGAAAAACATAGCCCCTAGAAAGCAAACGCTTTTTGAGTTCATTATAATTTTCTATTATTCCATTATGAATAATAGCAAACTTTCCAGACATACTGAAATGAGGATGAGCATTAATATCATTCGGTTCCCCATGAGTAGCCCAACGTGTATGCCCTATCCCAACTGTGGCTGTCAATTCTTTTTCATGAATAGATTTCTCTAAATCACTCACTTTCCCTTTTTTCTTAAAAATTTTTATTTGATTATCTTGATAAAGAGCAATTCCAGCAGAATCATATCCGCGATATTCTAACCTCTTTAGTCCTTTAATAAGTAAAGGAGTAACTTTTTTATTTCCTATATAACCTACTATTCCACACATAACTATTATATTTTATTGAATTTGAGTTGAATAAATTTTCAAACGCATTTTGGGATAACTACTATTCTGTGGTCCTAAAATGATTGCACGATTGACAGAAGCACCAGGAAATACCGGCGTTAAAATGAAACCCAGATTTTGTTCTCTGTTCCTTAAGTAGTTATTTATTTTTTCTGCAATATTAAAAATATACATCTTTTTTTCTGGATTATAACTTGCAGAAGCAATATTGATGCCTTGAATTTTTTTGTTTTCATCAATATTATACAAAAAAAGTAAGGAAGGCGGTAAAAAACTAGGGTTACTCCCTATAGATGCACTATCCACAGGAATCTCTAATTCCGCTCTATTAATGGTCATGGACCGGAGACTATCCGTAGAAATTTTTATGTATAACTGATTTTGTGAACCCGAACTAATAAACCCATATTGCTGATTTTGAGTATTTAACGTTTGTTCATACAAAGTACCAGTATAAGTTCTTTTATAATTGGTAAATTTAGCCGCTGTTACAAAATCACTAAATAGATTATAAGTTTTGTTTACAAAACTATCTGCTTCTTGAACTTTATAATGTAAAACCAAACGAGAACTATCAGAAATCACATCAAAACCTATCATTAAATTTTGATGCCCCGAAGCAATTTTTAAACCTTTAAAGAAATCTCTAAACTTGTTATTATCTTGTAAATTCTCAGCACTAGCAAATAATAGTTTATTCCCCAAAGAATTATCTAATCTAATTTTATAAACACTCCTTTTAAAATTTCCCGAAGTATCTAATGGAATTTTAAAATCATTCACCAAAGAAACATTGGTAGGCTGGGTATTTAAAGTAGAAAAATTATAATAAACTTGGTCGTTAGTAAAAGTTTCATTAATTTCATAAACATATAAAGGGGCAGTTTCAGAGGAATCTCCGTAATAAGAAGTTACATAAAGCCAGAGAACCAGCGAATCCAAAGTAAGCTTAGTAGGATCTCCAAAACTTACATTCGTACCCGACAATAAATACTGAACATAAGATTCCGCTTGTAAGCTACCCATATAAGCATCTTGATATTTGCCTATCGACTGACTGCTCTGCCCACTCGTAATCGTACTATCTATTTTTATGGTTTCTATTGTGATATTATCACTGGAAAAGAACTTACCATCAATGGTATCAGGGGGAAGTACCGCTAAACCTTCATCATTTTTTACTTTACAACTAACTACCAGTAAAACTAAACAAAGAAAACAGATATTTTTCATTTTGCATTTAAGAAATAAGCCTCATACTCTTTGCCGTCTGGAACCGCTGCAATCGTTTCAATTTTTTGCGGTTGTTTTTGATTATCAAACATATAAACCATTGAGGCTATGCCTTCAAGCGTATTTTCAACTTTAGTTTTCTCTCCTTTAACATTAACAAAAAGTATAGACTTTTTATCGGTTTCTATAACTTTAATCCCTTTATTTTGAAAAAAATCATTCGCTAGACCTATATAATATCCTTCGTCAGAGCCTGCTTCTGCCATACCTTCTTCCCCATATTGTTTTTTTATTTTTTCAATACCTGCTTTTACTGCATTGCTATCAGGGTATATAAAAACTACACAAGTTTCTTTAATTTCTAATACGCTATCATCTGCTTTGAGATGGTCCATAAATTGAGGGGAAGTATTGTTACTTTTTTCATTAGACTTGCAACTTACTACAGCAAGAACACCGAGAAGACACCAAAAAAATAGACTTTTCATGTTGCAAAGATACGAAAAATTTATTGATTATTCCATTTGGCTAAGTACTTTCCAATAATATCAAACTCTACATTTACTAAATCATTGATTTTTAATTGGTTAAAATTTGTATGCTCCCAAGTATACGGAATAATACACACAGAAAAGAGTTGAGGTTGGTCTTTTACTACGGTTAGGCTTACACCATTTACACATATACTTCCTTTCGGAATCACCAATTTATGATAATCTTTGGGATACTCAAAAAACAATTCATAGCTACCCTCTTGATTTTCAATATTAATAAGTTTCGCAGTTGTATCCACATGCCCTTGAACTAAATGACCTCCCATAAGGTCATTCAATTTTAAAGAACGCTCAATATTCACTTTTCTACCTATTTTCCATTGATGAAGATTAGTTTTATTTAAAGTTTCTTGAATAGCAGTTATATAATAAACAGAATTTTTTTTATTGATATTTTCTACAGTCAAACAGACTCCATCATGAGCAATGCTTTCATCTATTTGAATTTCTTCAATAAAATAGGGATTTGCTTGGATACCAAAAGTAATATTATTCCCTTGTACCTGTATTTCTTGTATGCTAAAAACGTGTTTTACTAAACCTGTAAACATGTTACCATTTTTTAGAATAAGCATCTAATTGGTTGGATAGTTTCATCATTTTTTCTCCTTGCTTAAGAATATCTGGAAAAGATAAAGCAAAAGGGCAATAGCCCATTTTTAGTAAAGCCTGAGAAATAAAAATATTTATCAAAACATTGGCTTTTACCTGCTTATGGTTAAGGTATTTTTTTTCAAAACTATCAAATAATTGAAAGGCATTCAACATAACTTTTTCAAATTCTTTAGGAGAAATTTGATGAAAAGGTTTAAGTTGAGTAAAAGTCCTTAAATAACTTTCACTATAAATAGGGACAAAAGGCTGAGAACCTAAATTAATATTTTGTAAAAATTGCTTAACTTCATCAACAGAGTAAAAATATTTTGTAGGAACGTAAATTTCTGACTTATTAAAATTGATGTATTTTAAAATCATTAAATAAATTACGTTACCTTCTCTTTGGCAAATTATATCATATTCTTGATATTTAAAATATGTGTAAGAATACTTTAAATCTTCAAGGTAAGTACCAGAAAGAGCGGGGTCTGTAATGAAGTGTTTAACAGAATCTTTTGAAAAATATGTTCCACTTATCACACCTGTTCTTGCTTTCATAAAATCCAACAAATACCAACGACCTACATAATTTTGAGCTGTAAGGCTAGCGAATTGGATAAATAAAATTACGAAAGTAAGCAAACGCATGATTTAATTTATGCTTCTAAACTTAAAAATGGTCTTACCCAAACGAATTTGGTCTCCATCTTTTAGATCCCCTTCATCTTGCATAACCTCATTAATAAAGGTTCCGTTAGTTGAAAGTTCGTCTTTAAATTTGAATTTATCAGCTCTAAATAGAATAGTTAAATGTTTGGAGGATACCAAATTATCAGGAATTATTATATCACAAGATTGATCGGAACCTAAAACATTGCGACCTTCATAAAGCTTAAAATCTTCACCTAAAGCATTGTGAGTAAAACTTACCAACCACCCTACAAGTTTTCTACCTGTATTTGCTGTGGGTTGTGAAGTATTACTAGGATTGTTAAGGGTATTAGAATTATGAGAAACGGTAGGTTCAGGATTAATAATAACAGTTTTATATAGATTGGAAACTGGATTAGAATGAGAGCTTGAATCTGGTGAACAATAAGGGCATTTTTCCAAATTATCGGCATAAAAATGCCCTTTATCGCATTTTTTCATATTCATACACTTTGCTTTAAATTAAATTTATCTAATAATTTTTCTAATTGATTGGCTCTTGAACCTTTAATAAAAACAATATCAGCATCTTTGATATGCTCTTCAATATTATTAGCTAAAGCTTCTTCTACAGAAGTAAAATAAACTTTATGCACTGCAGTAACTGAATCAAAAGTTTTTTGAATTTCTGTTCCTATACCAATAAAACTATTTGGATTTAATTCGTTAATAAATGAAGCAATAGCAATATGTTCTTCTTGAGCAAAATCCCCTAGTTCTAGCATATCTCCAATAATCAAAGCAATTTTTTTACCTTCTTTAATCAAATTTAAAGCCTCTAAATTCGCTTTTACAGAACTAGGATTTGAATTATAGCAATCTAATACAATAATTTTTCCTTGATTTTCAATAATTTGGGAACGCATATTATCAGGCACATAAGAAGTCATACCAGAAATAATTTCTCCCATCGGAACTTGTAAATGAATTGCAATTTGAGCAGCTGCTAAAATATTATATAAGTGATAATTACCTGTTAAGTGAGTTTTAATAATGATGTCCTGATGCCAATTTTCTTGTCTTAAAGCCACTGTAAGTTTTCCAAAGGATTGCTCAAGTACTTTACCAATGAGATTTCCCGTAGTGCCATAAGTATAAGCATCAATAAATTTTCCATAGGGTCTTAAAAATTCATCATCTTCGTTTACAAAGATTTTCCCAGAGTGTTCAAGGACATATTCGTAAAGCTCACATTTAGCTTTGGCAATAGCTTCAATTGACCCATAATTACCAATATGATCTTTTCCTATATTAGTCACTAACCCTGCAGTAGGTTTTGCAATTTTACAAAGCTGTTTAATTTCGCCTGGTTGGTTATCCCCCATTTCAATTATTGCAAATCTATGATGTTTTTGTATTTGCAAAATAGAAAAAGGAACACCAATATGATTATTCAAATTACCATAAGAAACAAAAGCAGATTGATGTTTTAAACAATTTTTTAATAATTCTTTAGTTGTAGTTTTTCCATTAGAGCCTGTAATAGCAACAACAGGAATTTTTAAATGATTTCTATGATAGGTTGCTAAATCTTGTAATGCTTTTAAAGTGTCAGGAACTCTAAAACAACTAAAAGAATATTCTTCAGGAACATCTTCTTCAATAACACATAAATAAGCCCATTTATCTAAAGCTTCTTTAATAAATTCATGACCATTAAAATTAGAGCCTTTCAAACACCAAAATATTTGACCGGGTTTTAAGGTTCTACTGTCTATACTTACACCTGAACTATTTATAAAATGTTCATATAATTGTGCTAAAACTTCTTTCTCCATTTCTCCTTAAAACATATTATTTTGTAAACCCACTAGTTTTTTAGCCATTAAATGCATATTAATGAATCGATTAATCTTCATTCAATTTATCTTCTGGATTATTATTTTTTTGTGATTTTTCTTCTTTTTTCTCTACCTTCTTAGCCTTATTATCAGCAAATTTTACTTCTTTTAATTTCTCAGCTTTCATTAAATTGGATTGTCCTTTAGTATATACATAACCTATACCAAAGTCTAAATCTCTAATTTTATCTTTATTTTCTTTATAATCGTTAAAATAATCTTTCTGGAAATGACCTTTAAATAATGGAATAGGTCCATTGTATTTACCATATAAAGTAACTTTCCATGAATCATTTTTAAAGAATCTATAAGGAACCCCTGAATCATCTTGTAATAGAACTTCGGTAATTTCTAATAATTTATCTTTGATTATTGAATAATTTGCGCCGTGCATTAAATAAGAAGCAGCTTTTACATACGTATTGGTAGGCTTATATTTGTCTAAAAATAATAAGAACTCATTATTTTTTTCCATATTTTCATTAGCAATATTTAAACAAAAATAAGTTAAAGTTTGAACGGGAGATTTCTTATCCTTTCTAAATTTGAATTGGATACCTGTCATAATATCATCCCAAGGAGATTGTTTAATTTTATCTTCTTCTGGATTATAAACCTCTATTTCACCTTGTTTATTTAATTTAACATGTTGAGCATCTAAAAGTTCATTACCCATTCTTACAATAAAAGCCATTAAAATAGGAGTTGTACCATAAAAATCTGTTCTTATAAAATCACCTGCCATGTGCTTAGTCATAAAAAAACTAAGGCTCATTAAGTGAGAAATTGATTGATTGAGATTGGTAAGGTTTTTTTCCATATTTTTGGTAGGAATTTTACTAAAATCTGGAATTTTACCTTCAATTTCTAAACCAAACATTACATAATTTTTAGCATTAGGATAAATGGTGTGAATAGTAATAACATCAGCTCCTGCAAATGGATAATAAACATTTCTATCGGAAAGATGTGCTTCTTTCATTTCTTCTTCCACTAATTTTCTTAAAGAATTGAGCTGGTCATTTTGTTTCTTTTCAAATAATTGATTAAAAACTTTTCTATGTTTGACTACACTAGGAAGTGTATCATGTTCTGCAGTTGTACTACCTTCTAAAGGTTCTAAACCTGCCATCAAACGTGCAGCGTCATTAAATTTTCTATCATACTGAATTTCAGGTTCTTTTTGAGCTTTTTCTAATGAATCTTTTATTAGAAGAGAATCTACACTATTTTCTTTATTTTCAGGTTTTTGGTTACCTGTGCAAGAAATCGTAATTACAAAAAGAATTGCCGCTAATAATCTTAAATACATCTTAAATGTTCTATACTAAATTGAGGCACAAATTTAGTACAAATTTTCATCAATAAAAAATTTGTTATTAGAAAAATATTAATCTTAAATCTTGAGTTACAAAAGTACCTGGCTTTATTTCAAATTTACAATCTTCATAAGTAGGGGGTCCAAAACTTCCCATAGCATTATTAGAAAAACAAAATCCTTCTTTAGGAATACCTAATAAATTGGTATCAATTTTTCCATTCATATTTACATCATGATGAACGGCAATTGCATAATCTTTTGATGGTGGAGTATTATCAAATCTAACTTCTATTACATTTTTATCTACAGGAATTTGAGCAGTAGCAATGGGATTTTCTTGTTTATCAAAATCAGATTTATTATTATAAAGAGCAATTTTCATTTCTCCTTTTAGCTCTTTGATATTGGATACCTTAATAACAAGATATTCTTTCTGTTCTAAAGTATCTATATTCTGCTCAATAGGAGTTGTTTTGGGAGGAATTTTATCTTCCTTTTTACAACTCATCATAAAAAAAGATATCATAAAAACTAAAAAGAACGATGTAATTTTATTTAAAAAATTTGCGATTGATTTCATGTTCAAATAACACAAATTGACTAAAAAAAAGTTCAAACTTTAATGTTTATTTTATCTTTGTTAATCACCATTCACCATATTGAAATTTTGTATCTTTGCATTGAAATTTTATTCATTTGAAGCATTTTAAGAGGTTTTATGCTTTGTTGGCAATTAGCACTTTTATTATAGGGTCTATTCTGTTTTTCTTAGATTCTTATAAATCAGACGCTGATTATTTTCTTGAATACGAAAAAAAAATTAATCAAAAACTTCAAAATACTTTTCAAAATTGTGAAATTGCTCTAAACGAAGTTTCTAAACAAACCAAAAAAAAGACATTTACCATCAATGAAAAATCTTATTTTATACTTGCATACAATAACAATCAAGAATTATCCTACTGGTCTGATTATTTTTTTATTCCAACAAAAGAAATATTGAGAAATGATTTAAAAAAACCATTTTTATACCAAGAAAAAGAAAAATATTTTTATGTTATACCCTTAAAAACCTCCAAAGAAATCTTATTAGGATTTATTCCATTAGCCATTAAATATCCCATAAAAAATGATCATTTAGCATCATTCTATTTTAGCTTAGAATCTCACCAAATTTTAGAAATCAGCAAAAAAAAATTTCAATCTGGGGTTAATTATTATGGTAAAAACCAAGAATTTTTGTTGAGTTTAAGAATGTTAGATGCAGAGAACCTAAGGTATTCAATCAAAATTTCAATTTTAATTTTATGGTCTATTAGTTTTTTTTCTTTATTATTTTACTGGGCTATCTATTTTTCTACTCCAAAATGGATTCCTGAACTCATATTTACTCTTATTGTTTTAATGTTTAGGAGCATTTTAATACTTTGGCATTTTCCTTATAGCTATGTTCACATTCCTTTATTTTCCTCTCAAATTTTAGCCATTAATGAATGGAATCCATCCTTAGGAGATTTATCCATCAATTTTATTTTAATTGCATTTATAGTTTATAGATGGTATCAATGGTTTAAACAACGAAATTGGAACATAAAAATTAAATTATATGCAGTGATTTTAATTCACTTTTTATTTTCTGTTCTTACTTATGGCTTATTTTTCTTATTCTTTTCATTGTTTCGTTTAGTAATTGAAAATTCTTTAGTTTATTTTGAATTTACCGATATTTTTGAAATCAATCTTTATTCAGGGCTTTTGGTGTTTAACCAGTCTTTAGCTCTTTTAATTTTATATTTTATTTTTGATGCTCTTGCATTTTTTAGCATTTCACTACTTCGCTCCTTTAATTTTCCTTACAAATATGCAATTTTCTATCTAGGCTATTTTGTGTTATTAATGGGTTTATATTCATTTTTACCTTTTAAAAATGATTTTTTTGATATTTATCACATTGGGACTTTAACATTCTTCATTGGTCTGATTTACCATTTAAGATTACAAAATGAAAGTTCTCAATATTATTTTTCTTCCTTATTATTAGTAACCGCTTTAGCGTCTATCATGAATTTAGCTTTATCAAAAAGTTTTGAAAAATCTACTTTTGCGAATTTAGAAAAACTTACAAGAACTTTCTCAGACCCTAGAGATTTAGTAATGGAATTTACTTTCAATGAATTTATAGAAAATATAAAAGCTGATAAATCCTTACTAATTACAAACAATCCTAATGAAAATACTTATGAAAAAATTAAAACCATTATCAACCGCTTAACTACCCAATATTTAATTCCGAATTTTAAAAGTTATGATTACAAAATTTTTGTTTATGATTATAATTTAAACCGTCTTGATAACCAATTAGAACAACAACCTTTAGTTACTGAAAGTTTAGAAAAAACACTTTCTGAATATTTAAAATTTGCAACCAACAAAAGAACATTTTATGAATATGTTTATTTAAGTAAATTTTCTTTATTTTCTGAAGAATTAGGTAGTTTAAAATTTGAAATTGAGTTTTACCCCAAAGCGAACTTTGGTCAAAAATTATATCCTCAACTTTTATTAGATGAAAGTATCAAACAAAAATTAAAACTACCCAAAGGCTATGAAATGGGATTGTACCATAGAAACGTATTAATCAACAAAATTGGCAATGCAGTTTTTCCTTTATACATCAATCAAGATATAATATTACAAGAACTCAAAAAACAAAATAAATATTGGGTTTATTACGGTAAAATTTCAGAAGATAGGTCTATCATTTTAAAAGCACCAGCAAGAACCTTTTTCTCAAAACTCACTTCTTTCACCATTCTTTTTTATATTTTTTCATTGATTTATTTGGTTCAATTGATGCCCTCATTTGTTCAACAATTCTTGAACATTAATTACAAAAAACTCTATAAAAGCTTAGCTTTTCGTATTCAAACTTACTTTTTGTTAATTAGTTTATTACCAATTGTAATTTTCTCTTTATTAATCACTCCATTATTTACCAATTTTTTTCAAACTCAAATTGAACTAGAACTCAAAGAAGATATCAAACAATTTGCTAATCATTTAGAAAATCGTCTCTTTCAAAATACTGTAACTCCATCAGAAAATTTTGTCAATTATGAAACTCTAAACTATTACTCCGATTTATTAGATGTGGATATCAATGTTTTTGATAAAAAAGGAAAAATTATGAGTACCACCTTGCCACGTCTTTTTCAAACTGATATTATTTCCGAATACATGAATCCCTTTGTTTACAATGAATTTAAAAATGGCTATCAATCAGAAATTATTCAAAATGAAATTGTTGGGAATTTAGAATATATATCGGCTTATGTTCCCTTAATTGACAAAAACTATAAAATTGTTGGATTTTTAAACATTCCCTATTTAGCCAAACAAGACCTCTTGAACTCTCAAATACGCCAATTCTTAGCTTATCTTATCAATTTATACATCGTTTTAATTTTAACCACTATTTTATTTGGTTTATTTACCTCTTCTACCATCACCTTTCCTCTCAAAATATTAAGCGAAAAACTACAAAAATTAGAATTAGGGGCTTCCAATGAGCCTATTGAATGGTCAAGTTCTGATGAAATTGGAGAATTAATTTTAACCTACAACCAAATGGTAAAACAGTTATCCGAATCAGAGCAATTATTAGCAAAAAGTGAAAGAGAGGGAGCATGGAGAACCATGGCAAGGCAAGTAGCTCACGAAATCAAAAACCCTTTAACTCCCATGAAATTAAGCATGCAAATGCTTATGAAAAAAGTAGACGAACAAAACCCTGCTCATGATTTAGTCCAGAAAATGGGCAAAACTATACTTTCTCAAATCGACGCACTAACTCATATTGCAAATTCCTTCTCAAATTTTGCCAAAATGCCTGAAGGAAAAAAAGAAACCATTGAACTTAATCTGCTTTTACAAGAACTAAAACAGTTGTATCAATTTGCTGACGAAGCAGAAGTTATATTTCATATTCCTGAAGATCCTATTTATATTTATGCCGATAAAGAACAAATTTTAAGAGTATTTATTAACATTATCAAAAATGCTTTGCAAGCCATGAAAGAGTATGGCAAAATTGTAATTAAATCCCATTTAGAAAATGAAATGGTGAATATTTTCATTGAAGATAACGGAACGGGCATTCCAGCAAGCTATCATTCTAAAATATTTGAACCGAATTTTTCTACCAAAACTTCTGGAATGGGGTTAGGTTTAGCCATGTGCAAAAACATCATTGATGCTCACAACGGAAATATAAAATTTACCTCCAAAGAAAACCAAGGAACAACATTTATAATCAGTTTACCGATAAAGAATTAAGAACTTGATTAGAATATTTTTGATTTGGGCGTGCCCCTTGCTACGCTGCGGGTCGGGCTGCTTTGGGCTTCGCTGTTCGCTTCGGCAATCCTTTTCCTTTCAGTCAAAGGCAGTGCTTCCCCTACGTATCCCTCACGCTTAATAACTAAAAAATTTTATTTCTTTGAAAATAAAAAAATTATATTTTTGCAAAACTTTATCCCTATCTATGACTAGTGAAGAATCCAAAGAAATTGTGCAAATTCTTAAAAATGGAAAAATTTTTAAAGATACTGAAACCCATCAAGGCTTTGTAGAAATTTATTATAATGAAGATGATGAAGAATTTGTGAAATATTCAGAAATGGTTTCTGATGATTTGTACAACCCAGAAACTGAAATCAAAAATTTTTCTGAATCTCAACTAAGAAAATTTTTAGAAAAAAATTACGAATACGATTTTATTCTATCCAATTTATTTGATGCATGAAGTTCTTTTTTGTTCTTTTTAGCATTTTACTATTATCAAGTTGTGCGGATATTACCCCCTACCAAAAAGAGTTATTAACCTTTCGTAAAGAAAAAGATTTTCATTTTAAAAATATGCCAGACTCCCCAATTCCTGATACCCTAAAACCTCAATTTAAAGGATTATCTTACTTTCCAATTGATGAAAAATGGATTTTTAAAGCACAATTTACGCCTCAATCGGATAGTAACGATTCTGAAATAGCAGGTTTTATTCAGTTTCAATACCAAAATCAAAATCATCAATTAAAAGTTTTTTGGGAAAACACTTCCAACAAAAATTTACTTTTTTTGCCTTTTAAAGACCAAACCAGTGGCACAATAACCTATGGTGGAGGTAGATATTTGAACATCGCTTATCAAGGTAAAAATGAAATTACACTAGACTTTAATTATTCTTACCATCCCTTTTGTGTCTATAATTCTGAATACATTTGCAAAAAACCTCCCAAAGAAAATACATTAAATTTTGAAATTTTAGCAGGTGAAAAATTATAATTTTAAGGATTGCTAAACTAACCTACTTGCATTTATTTCCAACAGCAATTTTAAGTCTCTTGAAAATCAATACATTAAAAAAATATTTACTTATTTATATGAAAAAACAGAAAATTGATATAGTTTTGCAGTTTAGATTAAGTCTAAATAAATGAACGAATTTATTATTTCCTTAAGAGAAACCCTTGAAGCCTCATTAATTATTGGTATTGTAATCACTTTTTTAAACAAACAAAGTTTACATCACCTCAAAAAATATGCTTGGCAAGGTTTAGGTGCTGCTGTTTTAGCAAGTTTATTGGTAGCAATATTTTTTGTAATCATTCAATCCAACATTCATCATGAAGCTTATGAAAAATTATTTGAAGCATCAATGATGTATTTAGCTGCTGGATTTTTGAGTTACATGGTAATCTGGATGGCAAAAAATACCCATATTAAGCAAAACTTGGAAGAAGGTATCCAACAAAATACTACACACAAAGCCATTTTTGCATTAGTATTTTTTGCAGTAATCCGTGAAGGTTTTGAAACTGTTTTATTCTTATTTGCATCTTTTCAAGCAACAAAAAGTTTTTCATACTTAGGATTTTTTGCGGGTATTGCAACCGCAGCATTTTTAGGTTATCAAATTTTTGCTTTAGGCAAAAGAATAAACATCAAATCTTTTTTTAATGTAACTTCTGTACTTTTAATTTTTATGGCTGCAGGTATGATTGCTTATGGAACCCATGAAATGGAAGAATTTTTTGTAAAAATGAATTGGCTTAACGAAGAATCTATCCAAAGACCTTATGACATATTAAAACCCATAAAAGAACTTCCTGAATCTGCATGGATTTATACGCAAAAAGGTGAAAAATTTTATCATTGGTTTCATGATAAAGGAGCCATTGGAGAATTTTTAAAAGGTTTCTTTGGGTACAATTCCAATCCCAATTGGATAGAATTCATTCTATGGATTTTCAGTTTAGGTGGTATTTTTTATTTATGGAGAAAATCTATTGAAAGTATTAAAGTAAAAGTAAGTTAATGAAAAAATAAAATTCCTAAAAATTTTCAAATGCTCCTTAAATTGCTAAGGAGCATTTTTTATTTACTAATACAAAAAAATATCCAATTCATTAAATCGAATTGGATATAATTAAATGTATTGATATAAAGGTTTTATTTAGGTTCCCAATCTTCTTTGAAAGTTCCAATGAATTTATTGGTACTTTTTTGAATAAGTTTTACTTCCCAGCCATTACTATAATTAATTGAACCTTCCACTGCTCCAAAAAAATTGGACGTATAGCTAATTTTATGATTTGATGGGTTGATATTAGCAACTTGTGTTTCTGTTTTTCCTTTTTGATTATCATAATTCATTATAATTTGATTATCCCCTGTGCCTTCTTGAGAATCTTCCGCAAACCATTTTTCTTTTGTACTAGAAATAAAATTCCTCCAATAGATATCTCTTATGTACATTCCTGCTCCATATTGTGCAAAATAAAAGGGATCCTCTTCAGATTTTATTACATAAAATTCTCTTCCTGGATCCACAGGATTTTCAGCGAGTACTAAAACGTTTCCACTTGGGTTAATTCCTATTGTTCCTATATATGCTTCTTGAGAATTTACTTTATTACAAGAAAAACGAACAAGCATTAAGCTTTCATCATACTCTGAATATGTCACAGGCAAATTATTAAACTTTCCAGCAGAATTACTTAACATAATTTTCGTAATTTTTCCATTTTTATACTTTAAAAGTAAAACTTCACGCTTTACAGGATTATAATAACTGCCCGTAAAATCCAAATCTTGACCGCTTACAAAATTTAATTGTAAAAACTGTATAACAAACACTAAAAATAAAAGAGAACTGATATTTTTCATTGCTTTTTGATAGATTAATTTGATGTCAAATGTAAAACAAATCAATATTTCAAATTCATCACCATGATAATAAATTCATGAAAACCTCAAAATCACATATAAAACACTGAAAAAAATTTGTGAAAACCTATTTTAGTAAAAACATTCCAATGAATTTTATTGCACTAAATCCCTAAATTTATAAATGATTTCAATAGGATTATCCGCCAAAACAAAAGCTGATAAAAGTACTATACCTTCCACTCCAAAAGAAACTATATCCTTATAATTGGTTAATTGTATATTTCCAATAGCGAAAATGGGTTTGGATGTAAGAGAATGGATATGTTTTAAACCCTTAATACCTAACGGTGGCAACTCCAATTTTTTAGAATTTGTACCAAAAACGGGTCCAACACCCATATAATGAATAGGAAATTTTTCTACTTTAAAAAGCTCATTCTCATTATGAACAGTGGCACCCACTATAAAATTTGGAGGTAGTTGTTCTTGAAAAATATATTCTAAACTTTTATCCTCTTGACCAACATGCACACCATCGGCATCAATTTTTAGGGCTAATTCTAAATCATCATTGATAATAAGTTTTGTATGGGAATTCTTGAGTAAATCACGAATTTGTGTAAGCTCTTCATAATGAACTGATTCCTTATAAAATTTTTCACGATATTGGAAAAAATCTACTTTAGCCGCTTTCGCAAACTTCGCTAAATCTAAATGAGAATACCGATTTTGTATATGAGTATCAGAAATAACGTATAATTTCAATGATTGTAATAATTAAGTTTTTGGAATAAGGGTCTATAAACATAAATTCCAGTAATACTAGTTCTTTTGCTTAAATAGTTACATAAGTCTTCTTCAATAACGACCTTCTTTTTTACAGAAGAAGCATGAGAAAACAATAAAGAATCATTTCTAAAAGTAATATAACCACAATGAGAAACATCTAAACCAGGAACATCAGTAGCAAGAGCGACTATATCACCTGTTTTAGCATACAATTTATAATCCTCAATTCTATCTAAAGGATAAAAATAACGAGGTCTTGAGTTCATATTATCCTCAATTACTTTAATTTTTGTCCAATTTTTAATTGCAGCCCATTGTTTTTTATTTCCTGAAATGAAATGAATTTTTTTAGTAATGGGTTCCCCATTATAAGCACCAATATTTTCTAAAAGCCCTTTAGACTCTAATTGAAACAAAGCATCAGTAAAATAATGAATTCTATCATGAAGTTCACAATTTAAACCGTCATAATATTTAATGAAATTCAAGTTTTTTAAAAACAAATTAAAAATTTGATTTTGAGTAAGTGTAAGATTTAATTGGGAAAGCTGGTATTGTGTGTAGCAAATAGCCCAAAACATTTCAATAATTGTAACACAATTAAGCGGTGAAGTACAAACCAAAGTTTTATCAAAACTTACACTATTAGAAGCACCTGCACCGTAAGGAACATCTTTAAAATACTTAATATTTTTTTCAAAAAAGGTTTCATAATGAAAAGGATCACTAGCATTAAGCATTTTTAAAACTTCTTCCTTAGCTTTTCCAACAATATACACATCAGAAGCGGCTTGGTCGGGTGGTATAGGAAAATTTTCTTGAATTTTTTTGTATTGATTATTTTCATTCCCCAGAAAATTTCCTAGAAAAGTGATAATAAACACAAAAAATAATAGTTTCATGGCATTTTTTATTTGCAAAAATAACGAATATTAAGATTTTTTACAAACTGAATAGAGTTTTTATATCAACAATTGAAGGATTTTATCAAAGCCATAAATCCCAAAAATTACAGTAATCAAACTCAAAATTACACCAAAAAATGTATATAACGAAGGTTTTTCTGTAAACTCTAAATTGGGAGTACGAAGTATTAACAAAATTGCAACTCTAGAATAAGCTGCTAATGCTAATAATGTATTCACTACAAAAGTAATTAAAACCCATAGAATGAAAGGATTTTGAGTTGCGGAATATTCATTCCAAACAGGGAATACCAAAATCAACTTTGCAATAAAACCCACCGTAGGAGGTAACCCAATTAACCCTGCTAATCCTAGTAAAAAAAAGGTTGCTAACCAAGGATAAGACTTTCCCAAACCATTCCACAAAGTAAAATCTGAACACTGTGTAATTTTAGAAAAAAAATTGGCAGAATAAAAAGTTAAGAAAGTAATTGGTATAGAAAATAAAACATAAAACAAAACTGTTGATTGAGCAAAATGTTGGGATACCGATAATGTCATTAACAAAAAGCCACTGTGAGCAATAGAGGAATAACCCATTAAACGGTAGATGTGGTTTTGTCTTAATACGCCCAAATTGCCAATAAACATAGTTAGAATTGATAAAATCCATAATCCATATTGAAATTCCTTAGGAATAGAATTTTTAAATAAAGCATAAAATATGGTAATACCCGCTATTTTAGAAACCGTTGTAAGCCATGCCCCAATAGCCGCTGGTGCACCATGATAAACCTCTGGAGTCCAAAAATGTAGAGGAAATATAGACAATTTAAAAAATATTCCTATCAAAATCAAACTTAAAGCAATTTTTTCAATACCTATCAATTTCCATTCATTTCCTAGCATCACATTTCCATGAACCCCATAATACAAACTAATACCATAAAGCATAATTCCCGAAGAAAACGCACCATAAATAAAATATTTGATTGCACTTTCTGATGAAGAAGAATGTTCCTTAAAAGTTAAGACTAACAAATAACCCACAAAAGAAACCAATTCAAAAGCTATAAAACTCAAAATCCAATTTTGTGATAATCCTAAAATTTGAATCCCTAATTGACCTGTCAATATATAAATTAAATATTCAGGTTTTAATGATTTTTCTAAGGTAATTTGACTAAAAATTACTGTAACTATACTTCCTATCAAAGCAATAAAACTAACTTTCTTATAAAGGTCTGAATGATTTATGATGCCATTAAACAATTCTTGATTGGTGGAATGAATAAAAAACCATTCTGATAATAAAATTGCAACTGTGAAATAAGGCAGGAAAAGATAGGATTTAGGAATAACAGAAAAAATTACCAAACAAGCAATACCAAAAATCAATAGATATTCAGGAATCAAAAGAGGTAAAGCATGAAAAACAATAGACTGCCAATCTGTAAAATGAAAAAGTAAATTCATGGAAGAAGGTTACAAAATTAGTACAAATTTTGAATTGGAAATGAAACAAAAGTCAATGAAAAAAAGTTGAAATAAAAGATGCTAAAGCGGTAAGCCGGGTTCTGTCTAGGGTTATCATTTATCTAAAAAGTTTTTCACAAAACCTTTTGAGCAACCTACCCACTGGCATCAGGCGAGCCACCTTCAATCGCCAGCCTATTTGGTTTTGCAGCTTCTGAGGTTTGCCCTACTCATTAGTTACCTAATGAATACGTGGTCTCTTACTCCACGATTTCACCCTTACCTGCAAAAAATTAACAGGCGGTATGTTTCTGTTGCACTATCTGTTACTTATTATCTCTAATAAGCACCTTGCCGTTAGCAAGCAGAATGCTCTACGCTGCCCGGACTTTCCTCTGATGAGTTTCCTCACCAACGATAACCTGCTTTAGCATCGCAAATATAAATCAAAACTTTATTTTTTTCTAAAATTTTGTAACTATTTGGGCGTGTCCCTCATGCTTTGCATTCGGGTCGGGCTATTTCGGGCTTCGCTATCGCTTCGGCAATCCTTTGCCTGCTCATTCTTTGCAGCCAAAGGCAGTGCTACCCCTTCACATCCCTCACGCTTATTACTTGAACTTAAACTTCAAAAAATATATTATTTCTTAAACAAAAAGTATACTGCCAAAATCAATAGCAAAAAACCTATAATATGATTGATTCTTAAATCTTCCGTTTTAAAAACAAAAATGGCAAATAAAGTAAATATAGTTAAATTAATAAATTCTTGAATCACTTTAAGTTGCCACAAATTAAATGGACCGCCATTCCCTTCATATCCAATTTTATTAGCAGGAACTTGAAAAATATACTCTAACAAAGCTATTCCCCAACTTATTAAAATAATTGCCACCAAACCAAGAGATTGAAACTTAGGCATTTCCTTAAATTTTAAATGTCCATACCATGCAAAAGTCATAAAAATATTGGACAAAGTTAATAAAATAATGGTTAATAAGGATTTTGACATTTTATTTAGAAGATAACAAAAAGAAAAATACAAAATTACAATAAAAAAATCCTCAATGATTTCTCACTGAGGATTTTTTAGTTAAAATTTCAATTACTTAGAACCCGTATATTTAAAGGAAGTAAAGAAATTGTTAACATCTTTAGCATTTGGAGATGCACCCACTATAGCAAATTGATATAATGTTTGATTAATATGAATTACTCTGTAATGAACTTTAAAACCATCTTTAGTTTGTAATTGAAGTTCATAACCTGTATAACCCATATACTCATAAGGTTTTTTAGAATTTACATCGGCTTCTAACTTGCTAACAAAAGCATCTTTAGCTGCTATAGTTGCTTCTTTGGCTTTGGCTTTGTCGGTTTTGTCAGTATAATTAGCAAAAAACATCATGTAGATTTCTTCACCTTTCATACACTGTAATTGATAAAACTTCGTTCCACCCTCTAATTCACTCACTTCCTCTGTGGGTTTTGAAGGAAACGTACAAGAAAATTTACCTTCTTTAGAAGTATAATTTACTTGAGCTACTAACTGGTAGGTAAATAAACCTACGAACACTAAAATTTGAAATAATGATTTCATATAATTGAATTTTTAAAAAGTTTAGTTTTTTGTATCCCAGCTACTTTTGGGAATTCCGTTTACAAATTTAAGAAATCCTAAGAATAATGCAAAATTCATAAACAAAAAATGTTTAATAAATCGGAATATTTTCAATTTGACTTGTATTTTTTCCAAAAAATTATCCAAAAACCCAGCCAAATAAATCATGGATTGTAAAATGAAAAAAAACATAAATATGGGATTTAGATTAAGCATATAAATATTAGTTAGCAATAATAGTGCCAAAAAAAATGGAGTAAACCATCTTAAAACTTTATGAGACCAATAGACCCATGAATTAATATGGAAAGGGAACCAAAACGATTTGAAATAAAAAAAATTTTGAAAATTTCCCGAACCAATTCTAATTTTTCTTTGAAACTCAATTTTGCTATCTCCAGAAATTTCCATTTCACAAACTGCTTTTTCGTTTATTACAGTATGAAAACCTTTCAGTAAAACATTCATAAATAAAAAGAAATCATCTACAATAAAATTTTTAGGAACAGGGACATAAAGCTCATTTCTCATTGCATAACAAGCTCCATAAGCACCAATAACACACCCTAAACGGCTCTCACCTTTTTTAATCATTACTTCCCTATTATTATATGCAACTTCTTGATGGCTAACATCTTTGTTTTCTGGTGCTGAACTTATAAATAATGCTTGAACTCCTCCAATTTTAGGATTTTGGAAAGGTCTTAATAGTTCGCTTATGGTTTCAGAATGAAAAATTGTATCAGCATCTGTTAAAATCAATATATCAGCTTGAACTTTCTGCTGAAGTTGATTAATAATCTGAGGCTTACCAGTTCTTTCATGAAATCTTATAAAATGAACATTCGAAAATTTTTGGGCGTATTCTGTTAAAATTTCGTCAGTTTTATCAGAAGAACAATCTGAGCCTA
Source organism: uncultured Bacteroidia bacterium (assembly GCA_964493765.1). Taxonomy (GTDB): domain Bacteria; phylum Bacteroidota; class Bacteroidia; order J057; family CALLMJ01; genus CALLMJ01. The sequence continues at coordinate 27,416 of CAZBPK010000140.1, forward strand.
CCCAAATTTCCAATAATTCTTTTGGATAATGGGTATTTAACATAGAGTCCATTTTTTTTCTTATCACTTGCTCTTCATTATACGCAGACATTAATATAGCAACTTTTAATTGAAGGATTTCCTCTGGAAATTCTTGTTGAGTTTTACTCAAAAGTTTCATGAGTAAAGGGAAAAATAGGTAAGTATGCAAAATAAAGAAGCCAGATAATAGAAATATCAACAAAACAAAACAATCAAGCATTTTCTTTAATTTTAAATTGTTGATAAAAGTTTTGCATTTCCTGAATTAAATGAGACCATTCATAATGTTTTTTAACAAATTCTCTAGCTTTCTCGCCTAATTGAGTTGCAAAAGAAGGATTTTTAATCAAATTTTCTAATTCTTTTAACCATTCTAGAGGTTGGTTAGCTATAATAATATTTTCATAATGCTGAACCTCAATTCCTTCTGCTCCTATAGAACTAGTCATAATACACTTACCTAATGCCATGGATTCAATTACCTTTACTCTCATTCCTGAACCTGATAATAATGGTACAATGACCAAAGAAAATTGCTTTAAATACTCTAAAGCATCAGGAACTTCACCATGAATCACTACGTTAGGGTATTTCCATTTTTTTACTTTATCGGTTGGATTTTTACCAGCAATATGCAATTCAATATCGGGAAATTGTTCATGGAATTTTAGCCAAATATTTTCTAAAAACCATTCTAATCCTTGAATATTAGGCAGCCATTCTAAACTTCCTAAAAATCCTATTTTGGTTATTTTCTTTTCAAAAAATAAATTTTGATTCAGCCATTTTTCACTAACTCCCACTGGAACCGTTTTTATTAGACCTTTATAACCTAATTCCCTAAAATGATTTTCATCTTTGGAAGTAATAGATAGAATTCCATCTAATAAATTCAGGTTTTGAATTTCGTATTTTTTGATTTTTTGCGATAAATGTTGTAAATAAACTTTTTTAAAAGGATTTTTTTCATTTTGTGATAGTCTTTCCCAAATTTCAAATTCTACATTATGTGCTCTCAAAATTACAGGAACTTGGGTAATTGATTTAATCAAATCCAAATATAAGCATAAATGCAAACCCTCTAATTGAATAATATCTGGCCGATGTTTTTTGATTACTTCTATCAAAAGTTCAGAAAACTCTTGAGATAAAAAACGTTGAATATTATAAGGAATATTGGAAAAAATCAGGTTATTTAAAGCTTTCCAAATAGACAAATCCGTATTAATATCATGAGTATAAACTTGGGCAAATTCTTTCATCACAGAGGGGTCATGGTAGTGTTTATTGGTATTCAGTGATGCAATAATCACTTGATTACCAGCCAAATACATGTATTTACTTACATGATAAATAGCAATAGCACCACCATCATTTAAAGGGTATGGAATCCTATTAGTAATTTGAAGCAGGGTCATTTTTATGCAAAAGTAATAAGAATTTATAAACCTTACTTCATTTGAAGATTTTTATGATAAACGAAGCACCTAAACATGAATAATTTTAAGAACAAACCTCAATTTTATGATTTGCTTTGTGTAGCCTTTCATCAAATCTATAAAGATATTTTTTGAAAACGATTGATTACCAATGCAGTTTTCTTTGTCTAAATGCAAATCCCACTTCACAACCAAGATAAATCATAAAATTGGGTGTAGTATCCCAAAAATGACCTTTTGCGTTATCAGGTTGTAAAGCCCAATAATAATATTCTGCGCCACCAAACAAACAAATTGCATAAGTTTTTTTAGTACCTAAAAGCCATTGATTTCCAGCAGAAAGAGTAAATCCGGGCTTATGAATATAAATTTTTCCTGCTACATTGTAATTTTCGTTATAGTAAATACCTCTTAAAAAAGCGTAATTGATACCCATATAAAAGAATGCACCTTCTGGAGCGTTTTTGGTTTTTACATATTGCTTTATCCCTACCCGAGCAACGGGTCCTAGAATTTTTTCACGTTGAATTTTATAATCTCTATAAAAAAAACCTGCGGAGGTATAAAAAAACTTATTGTAAGGGGAAGTCCAAAATTCTTTCATTAATGCCTGAAATTCTGAAGGTGGCTTTGCCGATTTTTCATCGGGTAATTCATCTTCATTATGGTAATAACCTGTTGAAGCGTAAACATATTTGTAATGAGTAATTTTACGTTCGTAGCTAAAGCGAAATTCTCCGAAAAGTCCACCGATAGGGTCAAATTTTACACAATATAACTTGGGAAGCTGACTTAAAGCTGAAAGTGGAATGGTAAAAAAAAGGATTAAGGTAAAAATTTTACTCATAGTTTTTAGAAGTTTGAATTTAGCAATTCTGCTATAATATTTGCTGCAATAGTTGCCATTTTATTATGACAATCTAATAAAGGATTTACTTCTACTAACTCTAAAGCGGATAATTTTGGAGATTTCCAGAGATAATGTAATAAAAATTGGGCTTGATCTAAGGATAAACCGTTAGGAACGGGGGTTCCTGTCCCAGTAGAAACCGAAGGGTCCATACTATCTACATCAAAACTTACATAAATCAAATCACATTTTTCTAAATACTCGCAAGCATTTTGAGCGATAGTTTCTATTCCTTGATTTTGAATTTGTTCAGGAGTAAAATAATGAATACCCGTTTTATGGATAATATCCCATTCCGGTTGTTCACAATCTCTCAAAGCAATATAAACAATATCTTCAAACAAAATATCATCACCCCCTAAATTACAAAGATGATTCCACTGATTCATTTCTTGTTCAGAAACATGATTAAGAGGTTGGGTAATTTTTTCTACTTCTAATACAGTAGCTAAGGGCATACCGTGTAAATTTCCTGAGGGAGTCGTAAAAGGGGAGTGTAAATCTGCATGAGCATCAATCCAAATTACACCCAGTCTTTTATCAGGGTAAGCTTGGCGAATGGCTTTAATAGAAGCACCCGCAAAGGAATGGTCGCCACCGAGTATAAAAGGAAAATAATTTTGTTGAATTAATTGAGTTAAATCGTGGACAATTTGTTCATAAATTTTAATGATAGCATCAATGTTATAAGCATATTCATAGTTCTTTCCATGCTCAAAGTTCCATTCTAAAGGGGCTTCAATTCTTTTAATAGGATTATTTTCAAAAATATTCAATTGATGTTGAATAGAAGCAAAATGTATCGCATCAATGCCTAAACTAGCACCATAAGTGCCTGCTCCAAGCTCTGATTTGACTTCAAAAAAATGAATAATTTTATTTTGCCTTTTATGCATATCAAATATTTGTTGTAAATTTACGAAGTTTTTTTCAAATCCAAAACTTTCAATGCAAAGTTACGCAGAATTCTTAGATTTAAGTGTGGGTTTTCCACAAGATGGTTTTGAAGTCGTTGATGATGAACTCTATTTTCACGATATCAATTTAATGGAATTAGTAGAAACTTTTGGTACTCCTCTTCGCTTCACCTATATGCCCATTATTTCTAAAAAAATTCAACAAGCGAAGTTGATGTTTCAAAAAGCTATGCTTAAATACAACTATAGAGGTAGCTATAAATATGCTTATTGCACAAAAAGTTCTCATTTTAAGCATGTATTAGAAGAAGCACTGAAAAATGATATTCATTTAGAAACTTCCTCTGCTTTTGATATGCCCATCATTGAGCACCTAGAAAAAAAAGGTATGGTTTCTAAAGATATTTTCATTCTTTGTAATGGATTTAAAAAACACATGTACATGCAATACATTGTGGATTTAATTCATGATGGTTTTCAAAATCTAATTCCCATTTTGGATAATAAAGAAGAATTTAATTTTTACAATAACGAATTAGAGCTTCCTTGTAAAGTAGGTATCAGAATTGCCACAGAAGAAAAACCCGATTTCCCTTTTTATACTTCGCGTCTTGGTATTCGCTATGAGGATATTATTGATTTTTACAATACCCGTATTAAAAATAATCCTAACTTTAAATTAGTTTTATTGCACTTCTTTGTTAATTCTGGTATCCGTGATACTCCTTATTATTGGAATGAGTTAGAAAAAAATGTTGAACTTTATTGTAAACTTAAAAAAGTCAATCCAGAATTACAATATTTGGATATAGGAGGAGGTATGCCTTTCAAAGATTCCTTAACTTTTGAATATGACTATGAATACATGATTACAGAAATTATTAATCGTATTAAACAAATATGTACAGAAAATCAAGTAGAAGAGCCTGATTTAATTACAGAATTTGGTTCTTATACGGTTGCTGAAAGTGGAGGCACTTTATTTAAAGTAATTGGAAGAAAACAACAAAATGACCGTGAAAAATGGTTAATGTTAGATGGTAGCTTAATGACTACTCTTCCAGATATATGGGCTTTAGGCCAAAGATTTATTCTCTTACCATTAAATAATTGGGACGAAACCTATGAACGTGTAAATATAGGGGGTTTAACTTGTGATTCTTTAGACTATTACAATAATGATGCACATATCAACTCTATTTTTATGCCCAAAACTCGTAAACTTCAATATATAGGCTTTTTTCATACTGGTGCATATCAAGAAACTTTGTCAGGAACGGGGGGTATTCACCATTGTTTAATGCCTACTCCTCGCCATGTACTTATCCGAAAAAATAGAGATGAAACTTTATTTTATGATGTAAAAGATGAAGAGCAAAACTCTAAACAAGTTCTTAAAATTCTAGGTTACAGCGTTTAAGATTTTGAAGTATTTAGCATTTACTTGCTTTATTTTGCTTTTGATTTGGGCTATTTTAGGATACTGGATCGCTCCTGATAATACTTTTTTGGCAGCCCAACAAATTCCGTCTTTAGCTCAAAAACCTCCTTTGTTTACATCTTATTTAGCTTTTGCTAAAAAGCAAGAATCTTCATTCTTAGAAATTCTATGGAATGGTAAAAATTCTTCTGAAATTTGGGTTTTAAACCCTAATACTCCCTATAAAGAGTTGCCTAATGATACTTTACTGCTTTTCTTGAATGATGGTTCTACATTAAAAAAAAACAAAAATGAATTGGAATATTCAAAACCCGTTATCTTTACTTTTTATCTGGGTTCAGACCCTTTAGGAAGAGATATTCTAAGCCGTTTAATCATAGGTACCCGTTACTCCTTAGGGATTTCTATCATTTCCATTTTGATTACCATTTTTATAGGGGTTTCCTTAGGATTAATTGCGGGTTACTTTGAAGGTATTTTTGATTTTTTCATTAGTTGGTTGATGAATGTTTTTTGGGCTTTGCCTTCTACTTTATTGGCTATTGCTATTGCTTTTGTAATAGGAAAAGGATTTTTTACTTTGGTAATTGCAATTAGTGCGGTTCTATGGATTGATATAGCAAGGCTGGTTAGATTAGAAACCTTACGTCTCAAAGAAAATGAATATATTAAGGCAGCCAAAGCTTTGGGTTATTCACATTGGAGAATTATTTTTATACATATTTTTCCTAATCTAATTACTCCAATATTGGTGATGAGTTTTTCCACTTTTACTACCGCATTGATTTTAGAAGGAAGTCTTAGTTTTTTAGGTTTGGGTGTAACACCTCCCGCTCCCTCTTGGGGAACTTTGATTTTTGACGGTTTTTATTACATTGCTTTAAGTTCAGGGAAATGGCTACTTTTTGCTCCTGCTACCTGCTTAATTTTGACTGTACTCACCCTGCAATATTTCGCTGAGCAACTCAAAACATAATCCATTATTTTTTTAAGAGTATCCTCCCTAAAAGATATTGGTTAAACACTTCGGAGTGAGTTTCCATAGGGCAATGCACTGCATCAGGAATGATTTTTAAAATAACAGAAGGAAATTTTTCTTGAAAGTTTTTGTGGTAGCAAGCGGTTTGCAAGTGTCTTTTTCGCCCCAAATCAAAACCATTTTATCCAAAATTTTAGGATAATCTATAAAAAACGAGAGGCTTGTGCCGCTATAAATAAAATACATTTTGCGGCATCTGTAACGGTCAAGGGTTTAAAATAGCCCTTCAAGGCTTCTTCATCAGGCATCTGCCCACAAACCCCTACTAATTTTTGTTTTTCTCTATCCCATATACACAAATGCAAATAATGTTCATCGTAAATATCCAAATCAATAGATTTTCCACTTCCTTACCAGACTTCTCGAAAGGTAATTTCACGTTGCCTTACAATTTCTAGCATCAACATAGGAGACCAAGGTTTCTCAGCGACCTTTCTTTGTTTCCATACTTTCACTCAAAAATCCCAAACAAAAATGTTGGGGATACTTTCACTCAAAACTAATCATTACTCCCTCCTCGCTTTTTCACTCAATTAAGAACTAAAACTACTCTAAATAATCAATGATTTTAATAAATAACATCGTTTCAATTTGCTCGTCACTAAAATTGGATAACCTTAAACTCTTAATCGCATTTATAATTTTAGATCTTTCTTCTTCCGCCCTTTTCTTTTCCTCCTCCGCTTTTTTCTTTTCTTCCTCTGCTCTTTGCTTTTCTTCCTCCAATAATCGTTCTTTCGTTTCAGCTCTTTTCTTTTCCTCCTCCAGTAATCGTTCTTTCTCCTCTGCTCTTTTCTTTTCTTCTTCTGCCCTTTTCTTTTCTTCTTCTGCTTTTTTCTTTTCTTCCTCAGCTTTTTTCTTTTCTTCCTCCAACAATCGTTCTTTTTCCTCTGCCCTTTTCTTTTCTTCTTCTAACTCTTTCCTTGTTTCCGCTAATGCTTTTATATACTTCTTTTCTTTGTCCTCAAACATTGCATTCACGGTTCGCCATGCCTCTTGTTCCATTTCTCTCAGTTTCCTTTCCTCTGGATTTATCCCTGAATAATGCAATATCTCTGCTGTCAGCTTGATTTCTTCCTTGTCTATGGGATAGGGATAATCCTTAATGATTTTATTGTTGTCTATGAAATAAGATTGCTCAAATATGCTTAACAGTTTATCTAATTTCGTTTGGTAACGGCTTGTAATTCTCTCTACTTGAACAATATAACTATCATGAGTGAGCTTTTCTACAAATTCACTTTTCTTGTCTATTATCCGTTTCTCTATCAAATCTTTGTAATTTCGTTCTACCTTGATGCATGCAGAATCAATTTCAGGAATAGTAAAACCTAATATGTAAATGGTTGTAATCGGTAAAATTTGTTTCTCGTTATCAACATAATCCTCTTTTTTGTATTGTTCTGCGAGATAGTTTCTAAATCGC
>CAZBPK010000141.1:0-6039 GCA_964493765.1 uncultured Bacteroidia bacterium
AATATTCGCAATTCCTTAGTAGTAATGACCAAAAATTTACCTTTAAGCGAAGTTTTTTATAAGGTTTTTATAAGGCTTTGTTTAGATGGAATAGCAGCTATTCGTGGTTTATTTATAGGCGAAACACGCTTAATGTGGTTAGTGTTAAAAGGACATTTTGCATTTTATGCCCTTTTGCCTCATGCCATTTATGAACGAAACAAAATAAAAAATAAAATTCCTTTACGAAAAATTAAAGGTGTGATTCCAAAATTAATGATTTGGAATTTCTTTATAAAAAAGAAAACCCAATTTTCTCAATGGTGATTGTTTATTCTAATTAAAAATTTTTCTTATCTTTGTAATTTTTGATTAGAATTCATGAAACTTATTCAAATCAATCCAGAATTACAAAGAAATATTTGGGAAAATATTACACCTACCAAGTTAGTGGTAATGCCTGTTTTATTAGGCTTAATATTTATGATTGCTGGTAGTGCAACTAATGTCGGGATTATGTCATTAGTATTTTTTTACATTATAACTGTTATGGTGGGTGCCTATGTTGCAGGAGAAGAAATTCCTAATGAAATCCAAGACAAAACTTGGGACTGGCAAAGAATGTCCACTATGACCCCCATGCAAATGACTATCGGTAAAATGTTTGGTTCAACAATTTTTCAATGGTATGGGGGGTTTATTTGCATTCTGGGCTTTCTATTTTCCGCTTTAACTATCAAAATGAATTTTATCAATTTGATTCAATTTCTTATTTGTATGGTTTTAGTAGCTACATTTTTTCAATCCTATGCAATGTTATTGGGTATTGGTACACGTGAAATGCCTTTAAGATTTAGAAGGTTTCTGATTATTGGTGTATTGTTAGGTTTAGCTATCTTACTAGTTTCTGTTTTTACTATTATTGGTGTATTTAGTTACTTTGAGAAAAGAATTGATAAAAATTTAGATATTCCTACGGTTACTTGGTTTTTCATTAAGCTACCAATCTTAACTCATTTTTTATTTGCCTTAGTCTTTTTAAATTTTTGGTCTTTTGCTGGTTTATATAGAAGTTTTAGAACTGAAATGTATTATTTTAATGGACCTGAATTTTTTATTATTTTTTTAATTGCTTTGCCTTTTTATTTTAGTGGTTATTTATTCAATTTTCCTGAAATTAACACAAGTGCTTATTTAACTCTTTTATTTGCCGGGATTGCGGTGTTTGCATATCAAGCTGCGATTTTAACTGCACTTATAGACAAAATGGAAATTATTACTTTTAGAAGATTGTTTTATCATTTAGAATTAAAAAATTATAAAAAAGTTGGTTATGATACCCCTTTATGGCTAATTGCGTTAGTCATTGAAATTGTGGCTTCTCTTTTCGCTTTGTTGATTTTTACGGTTTCTTCTCGTGAATTAAGTAAATTAGAACCTGATTTTCCTCAAAAAATTTTGTATTTTTTATTGGTTATCAATTTATTTGCAATAAGAGATATAGGAATTTTTATGTTCAACAACTTTACTCAAGGAAAAAATGCCATTGGGCTTACTTTAACTTATTTATTTGTTCTTTACTATATTTTACCCGCCTTGATAGCAACTACAGGCAATGAACAATTGTTACCCGCATTTTATCCCATTCCTTATGATAAAAATTTTGAATTATCAGCAACTAATATACTCATTCCATTGGTTCAAGCTCTTATAGTAGTCCTGATAATTAGAAATGTATGGATTACAAAAAATGAGAAAGTTCAACAAAGCATTCAAAGTTAGAATTATGATCATTAGGGCGTGCCCCCTATGCTAAAGCTAAGGGGTCGGGCTGCTACGGGTTTCACTTCGTTTCAGCAATCCTTTATCCACTTTTAAAAAAAGTGGATAAAGGCAGTGCCACTTCCTGCCCTTCGCATCCCTCACGCTTACCACGCAATTATATTGCGATAATGAGTCTTTCTTTTATTATTCAGGACTATAAACCAAAATATTATTGGTAACAGAACGATTAATTATCGCTTCTTTATTTTGTTTTAAATGGATAAGCATTGAATCATCAAAAGGAATTTTCTCCATTATTTCAATTTCTGTGCCTATATGAAGTCCTAAGCGGTCTAAGAATTGTAAAAAATCAGGATTATGAGTTAAAACTCCCGCTATTATGACTTTTTGGTGTATAATTACATCTGATAATAACAATGTTTGACGCTGTGGAAATTCTCCTTTTTCGTTAGGAATAGGGTCTCCGTGCGGGTCATATTCAGGATGTCCTAAATATTCATCTAATTTCTCAATCAATTCTTCTGAATCAATATGTTCTAATTGTTCTGCAATTTCGTGTACTTTATCCCAAGAAAATTTTAAATGAGTTACCAAAAAATATTCCCATAATCTTTGTTTTCGGATTGTAAAAATGGCAATTTTTTTTCCTTTATGGGTTAAATTTACTCCTTTGTAGGGTACATAATGAATTAATTCTTTTTCACTCAATTTTTTCAACATATCCGTTACAGAACCCGCAGTAGTATTTAACACTTGTGAAAGTTTATTCGTATTTACTAAACTATTTTCTTGTTGTGAATCAACATGTAAGAAAACTGCTTTTAAATAATTCTCTTCAGTAACAGAAAGTTTACTCATAATTTATTTACACTCATATAATTTTCTATCCGCAATAGGTTTCTTAAATTGATTGGCTGCATCTATATTCACAAAAGTTCCTTCTTGATTTTTTAAACATATAGAACGAAAGTCTTTTGGTGAATTGGGAGGTACTAATCCATCAAATAATATATTAGGAACTTGATTTTGAAACAATTGAAACAATAACTGACCTAAAGGTCTAGTGGTATCAGGGGAAAATCCCGATTTTTCTAATTTATTATTTTCTATGGTGATTTGAGAAGTGAATGGGTTGTAATTGTCATCTTTTAAAGGCAATCCAGTGGTCGGGTAAGAAACAATTGTTATACCTATGGATTGATGATTCTCTATGTTGTTTTCTTTAAACAAAACTTCTCTACAAGCTAAAACCATCATTCCTGTTCCAGCTGGTAAAATGGCAACTGTAGTACCTTTGGGTCCAAAATTGGGATAATTATTATCTTTTACCATATTATTTTTTACCTCAATATTACCGCCGTTCTTTTTGGGTAAGTTGGGTAAATCAAAAACTAAAATACCACCTGTATTATTAATGGCTTCATTTTCATAAACTTGAACATTGCTTGAATTTTCAATTTCAATACCTGCAACGTTTTCAGTAGCTTTATTTTTTCTTACGATAACATTTTCTGACTGACCCACATAAATTCCAGCATCAGAAGCTCCTCTTGCATAACAATTTTCGACTAAAACATTTTTACAGGTTACGGGATATAATCCATAACTACCATTAGAAGTTTTGGGTTCACCGAGCCATTCCACTCGTATTCTTCTAAATGTTATGCTGTCTGTATCCTGTACTTTAATAGCATCTCCTTTGGTGTCTTCTACAGAAAAGTCTTCTAAAATGATATTTTTTCCTTTAATTTTTAATCCCTCTGCACCGTCTTTTTGATTTTTAAACGATAATATGGTTTTATCTTGTCCTTTACCTTTAATCGTAACATTAGATTTACCATCTAAGGAAAGTGTTGAGGTAAATTGAAATTTTCCCTCTCCAAGCAAAATAGTTTCTCCATCTTGGACTGTTAAAAGTTTTTCTTGCAAAATTTTTTGTACATCCTCAGAAGGTTGAATTTCTTTTGAAGTATTACAACTAAAAAATATAATGCTTAAAAAAGCCCAAATACTGAAACGATTATTCATTTGGAATGATACTATTAAGGAAGCAAAAATAAAAATTTTTTTCAATTCAATTTCAATCAACGATAACTTTTAACAATTCGGTTGAAATTTTTTCATAAAATATAAAATTATTTTGAATTATTAAAAATATTTCATAGAATCTAAAATTAAAGAAGAAAGTGTATGCGGCGTTTAATTATAAAATTATTTTCAAGAACTATTACCTTTTTCAATTTATTTATTTCATTCTAATATTTTAAAATGAGCAAAGTTTTTCTTTCAAAAAAAAATGAAAGATACAATTTGGTTTATGCTTATTTTTGCATTTAATTTTTTAAATTCTAATGAAATTTCTTCTTTTTATGGGTTTATACCTATTGATAAACACAAGTTGGGTATTTTGCCAGCCATTTCAAAATTTTCCTGTTCATTATCGACCGAAGGCTCAATTTAAAATACCAAGTCCTAAAACATATTACGTACCTTTAAGAGATGGAGTGCATTTAGCTGTAGATGTATATGTTCCAAAAGGAAACCCCAAAGAAAAATTTCCTACCTTGTTGTATCAAACTCGCTATTGGAGAGGAATTGAGCTAATTTTTCCATTCTCATTACTCAAAATCATGGTACCAAGTGCCAAAAATTTTGATGTTTTAGAGTTTGTGAGATATGGATATGTATTGGTAAGTGTAGATGTAAGGGGAACAGGTGCTTCTGAAGGAAAAAAGATTTCTGCTTTATCAGGTTTAGAGGAAATGCATGATGCTAATGATATTATTGAATGGATTATTCAGCAAGAGTGGAGTAATGGAAAAGTAGGTACTTTGGGTATATCTTACATAGGAATGGCAGCTCAAATGACCTTGTTTAATTTGCATCCTGCTGTTAAAGCATCTGCCCCAATGTATTCAGGTTTTGATTATTATGATGATATTTCTTTATCAGGTGGGGTTTTTAATCATAATCTAAACCAAAAATGGAACGATTTCTGCAAAGCTTTAGATAAAAATAAATTACCAGCATTAAAAAGTAATTTCTTTAATGAATTAGTGAGCAATAATGTTAGACCTGTAAAGGGCGAAAAAAAAAGATTAGAAGAAATTCTCAAAAATAGAAATAATTGGTATTACGATACTGAAGCATGGTCAGTAGCATTTTTAGACGATAAAAGAACAATTAATGGATATGTTTCTGTTGATTCTATTTTGTCTCCACACATGTTAAACTATAAAATGGTTAATATTCCTGTTTTTGGTTATACGGGGTGGTGGGATGCAGGCTTTACGAAGGGAAGTATTAAGTTGTTTAAGAACTACCCAAATTCAGAAAATCAGTTAGTGATTGGCCCTTGGAGACACGGTGGAGATTTTTGTATAGATGAAAAATATCTAGGAAAAACAAAATTTGACCATATTCAACCAGTACTTGCATTTTTTGATAAACATTTAAAAGGAATTGAAATATCTAAGGATAAAAATCCTAAAGTGGTTTACTATACCTTAAATCAAAATCAATGGAAAATCTCTGATAATTTTCCTCCACAAAATATTCAATATCAATCTTTTAATTTAACTTCTAAAAACATAATTTTTCAAACCGATTCTTTAACTACTAATGGTACAGCTACAAGATATAATTTAGATTTTGAAATTGCAAAAAAACAATTTCCAGATAGAAAACCCTTAGATGAAAAAAAATTGAACTTAGATTTTTACGAAGTTCAAAAGGATAGGGTAATTACAGGTATGCCGATCTTAAAGTTAGTATTGAAAACTCAGAACCCTGACCCAAGAATCTTTGCTGTTTTAGAGGAAGTTTTACCAGATGGAAGAATAAAATATATCACAGAAGGTGCCTTTAGAGCCATTCATAGAAAATCGTATTCAGATCCTCTGTATTATGAATATCAAGCACCTTATCATAGTTATACTCGTAAAGATGCTCAACAAATGCCTTCCAACCAATTTGAATTGATTGAATATCATTTGGAGCCTATTTCTTATTTAGTAAAAAAAGGTTCAAAACTTCGTTTATCATTAAGCAGTAGTGAGTTAGATACTTTTAAGATTTCTAATTCTGATGTTTGGGAAATACATCAAGATTCACAAATTATTTTGCCATTAGAATAAAATCTAAAAAAAATCTTATACAAACAGAGAAAACCCAGTTAAAACTGGGTTTTCTCTGTTTGTAAATTAAAATGATTTAAGAAGCGGATTTTACAATGGCTTTGAATGCATCAAAGTGATTCATTGCGAGGTCTGCTAA
>CAZBPK010000142.1:0-16427 GCA_964493765.1 uncultured Bacteroidia bacterium
TACCTAATCTGATTGAGCATTGAAGTTTTTCCAGAACCCCATTCTCCTTGAATTCCTATAGTTGTGGGCATTTGACAATTTTTTATGAATTCAACCAATGCCATTATGAATTTATCTACACCCAGTAAATCAGTATGACCTTCTGGTCTTGGTTTATCTATTATGTTTGCTATCATTTTGTATTTTTCTTTAAATTGTTTGGATAAATTGGTGCCAAAAATAACTTATTTATTAAAATTTCTATACCAATCTTTCGATTGGTATAGAAATTTTAACTCAAGATGACTACGACCAAACGTCTTTTTTACAACCTTCTTTTTCTTTTTCTTTGTTTAATTGAGACAAGGTTTTTTCATCATCTTTCCCACTAGTGTAATATCTCTTCCCTTCAGCTGTGGTATAACAAATTTGAACGAATAATCCATAATTTTCTTCAAATTCTTTTTCTATAGTACTAACTTTTTTATTACCAGAAAAGGAAATATCACCAGGACCTTTTTTCGTTCTGAGTTCTGAAAGTGTCTTTTCTTTATCAACTCCGGTTATTGTGCCACCTTTTGCCACGATTTCTTTGGCTTCAGGTGGATAAATCCCTAATCTTAGGTAAGGATAAAGTTCGTTAAACTCTTTCATTAGAGTTGCAACTTTTTTACTTCCTGTTGTTTTGATTTCTTTTGCCATTTTTTTCATTTTTAATTTGCCTACTCCTATGGCTTTTCGGCGTTTGCCCCGTTTTTTTTAGATGGTTTCTGGTCTCCACCGAAATATTGCCGCAATATTTTGTAACAAAATACCTAAGATATTTTTATTTAATACCCATTTTAAGTTACCAAATTATACTTTTTGATTGTTTTTTTATACCTTTACAAGGAAATGTATATTTTCGGTAATTTCTCACGCCTGACCGTACATAAAAAGTTAAGAAAGTTTAATGATAGTAGGGAAATATCTTGATATTCAATCATTTATTTTATTTCTATACCTAGCTTTTTACAATGCTCAATAAATCTCGTAAAATTATCAAGCCCCCATCCAGAAGATACTGCAATCCTAGCATCTTTTAGTACAATAATATCTTCAGGTCTAATAAAATTCCTTACCCTTACAGAAGACTTTGCTTTTGCTATTTCTTCGGTAGTAAATGTTTCCCTACCTTGTAAAGATTGAGGAAAGACTTTTTCCAATTCTTCATAAGTAATATTAGGATGAGAATCTACGTAATCCTTGATCACAGCTAAAACACATCTTCCTTTTCCATATTCTTTACCATTATAAATATATTTACTTATGTCTCTACCAGATCTATCAGTTCTTTTTTGTTTAGGCTGATTGATATTAACAGTAACAGAAGTTACGGCACTCATATTGAGTACTCTTGAAACTTCAGTTTCTATATCTTTTGAACTGCCTACAATAATTGCTTCAATTTTATTTAACAATTCAGAAATATCAAATACTTTATTTTTTAAAAATATATCTTTGGAACAAAATCTAAACAAAATCAATTCCCATTCTTCTGTAAATAATTCACTAGTAGAAAGTTGAGCATTATCCACTTCATTAATTTCTGGTAAATTATATTTTTTTGCTATTTCTAGATTCCAACTTGTAAAATTAGGTTCCTGAGATAAAAATTCATACAATTTAGGATAGGCAATCTGAATACAAACTAAACCAAAATTGAGTATTTTATCAAAAAAATCTTTATAACTGGCATCTGCATCGGTTACTTTATTAATTATATTGATTAACGAGAGAGTATTTATTAGCCTTTTTAGAGAACGGGGATTATTTCCTACGGTTACTTTTGCAAATTCAACTATATAATCCACTTTTTCTTCATCATTTATATCCTGCGCATTTATATAATCAATATTTTTAAGCGATTCTATTAAGAAATTGCTAATATCATAAGAGTTAACCGGCATGGTAAATGGTAATTGTATAATTTTATCAAAAAAAGAGCGAAACTCTCTTTCATTTTTTTCGGTTATTGGTCCAAATTTAGGGATTAAACCTTTTACAACTACTTCATAGTCAATAGCTAATATAAATATGCAGTTATCAACTTCAAAGATATTTTTGAGTAATTCTAAAATTTCTACGGCAACGGGCGGGTCTATTCTATCTAAATCATCAATAAAAAATAAAAAACCTCTGTTGTTATTTCCTTGTTTTCTATCTTCTTCTAAACATTTATTAATTGCATCGGTTAATGATTTTTTAAAGGTCAATAAAGTAGCTTTGTTTTCACCAGTATCAAAGGCTTTAACCATTTCATCACCATCTAAACCTGTTGCATTTACTGCAGCTTTTGCAGTGGTTTTAATAATTTTTCCAAATATACCTGATACTTGGTTGATTACCTCTTTGGTTCTGTTTTCATGTTTAGATTTAATGATTCTAATAATTTCATCAGTTATACCTGTCAATATTGAGATTAAGGTTTCCTCTCTGGTTTTCATTAGAGAGTATTGCCAAGTATTAATCCATATACCATAGAAAGGTTTTTTCTTGTTTTCTTCAAAGCTTAGGTTTTCACTTTCACATAATTGATACCTAATCTGATTGAGCATTGAAGTTTTTCCAGAACCCCATTCTCCTTGAATTCCTATAGTTGTGGGCATTTGACAATTTTTTATGAATTCAACCAATGCCATTATGAATTTGTCTACACCCAGTAAATCAGTATGACCTTCTGGTCTTGGTTTATCTATTATGTTTGCTATCATTTTGTATTTTTCTTTAAATTGTTTGGATAAATTGGATACTTTTTTTTATTACGACAGTTATTCTCCTAAAATTTTAAATTCAGTTCTTCTATTCTTTTTATTTGCTTCTTCATCTGTTGCATTTACTAATAGTTCAGATGAACCTTTACCTTCAAAGCTTAGCCGTTCTTTCGTAATCCCTCTTTTTATTAAGTTATCATAAACAGCTTTTGCTCTTTTTTCTGATAACTGTAGATTATAATTCGCGTCTCCTTCTAAACTAGTATGCCCTATAATTTTTACTTTTAAATTGGGAAAATCGTTTAAAAATTGAAAAGCTTCTTGTAAATCTGTTTCCGACTCCGGTTTAATTTTATCAGAATTATATTCAAATAAAATATTATGAAAATTAATGGATAAGTCTTTTACTTTTTCGCCTTTAGAAAGTTTAACTTTTACTTCTTCTACTGTATTTTCTTTTTTTTCTTCTTTTTCAACTTGTAACTCAACATTTTGTTGTGACTCAACTTTCACATCATTTTTATTAAGTTGATATATCAAAAGTGAGATTATGGCTAATCCCGCTAGAACGGCCGCCGCAATGAATAATTTTTTATTACTTTTGGGTGGATTTTGAATCTTTTCAAATAATATAGGATTAATTACTTTCAAAGAATATCCACCTTTTTTAAAACCTTCCTTTCCTTCAAAATTTACTACTTTAATACCATATTGAGCGACATGGTCAATTAAATTTTGGAGATTATTTTCGCCAGTTACAGTATCTTTTGATTCCCACAATCTAGAAACACATACGGTTACTCCATCTGAAGTTTTAAACATCTCATCAGGTTCGGTAAAATGAGTTTGATTAATGTTACCATCAGAATTTCTATTTTCGTCGCATAGTTTATCTACTAATTCTTTTTTTTGAACTACGCCATAAGGTCTATCCGTATAAGGCATGTAACCATGCTTAAACGTTTTTGGAGCTCCTTGATTAATCTTATCAGGAAGCATTTCTTTAAGTTCTGCAAAGGTTATATTCGGAAAAAGTTTAAAGATTGCTGCAACTACTCCTAAAGCCGTTCGATTCATGGCTTTTCCAGTTACTTCAATTACGCCATTTTTCAATTCTTGTTTATCTTTCTCCGATAATTTATTTAGTGTTTTAATATACATGATAAAAAACTTTATTATAAGTTAAAGAAATTAATTATAAATTAAATTTGTATAATTTTTTACAATTTTAAAAAATATAAAGAGTATATAAATTTATTCATATACTCTTTATATTGATTTAAAAATTACTTACCACTTTGGGATAAAGTCAAGCTATTATCTACTAACTTAGAATCATCAGCGCTAGCAACTTGAACTTTAATTCCAAAGGCTTCAAAAAATTTGTCTTCAAAGTTTCCTACTTTCATGTTTCCTTTCACTGCTAACTCCCCACCTTTTGAGGCACCTTCTTTTCTAATAGAGGCTAGAGTTGCATCTTCATCAGCGAACTTTGCTCCATTGTAAACTCTTAAAGTTGAGCCAAACTCATCTTTAAACTTTTTCTTAAGACTTTTAACAGTCATTCTTCCTGAAATACTAAAATCTGCCATAAATTTTAAAAAAATTAATGTTTTATTAATATGTTACAAATATCATGGAGATTTCAGACTTTGTCAAATTTATATTTGCATAAAATATGCGTTATTATGCATAATTTATGCAAATCAATTAAAAGTTTATCAATAAGCTTTGCTTATGAGTATGCGTGAGGGATGCGAAGGGCACGAAGTGGCACTGCCTTTTAACACTTTTGAAAAAAGTGGAAAAAGGATTGCCGAAGCGAACAGCGAAGCCCGAAGCAAGCCCGACCCGTAGCGAAGCGAAGGGACACGCCCTAAATATCCTCTAAATTTTTGCTTTATTATGAATACATAAATCCATTAACTTTCCATAAACTGCATAACTTCCTTTCTGAAAAGTTTCGTAGATATTTTGAAATTCTTTATTCAAAGAGATTTTTTTGTTTTTTTTCATTTTTGCAATCTTTTCCAAAAAACGTAAATAATTTACGTAATTGGATTCTTTGGGTTTTAATCCTTTGTTTTTGAAATACTTGTATTGTTTTTTTAAATTTGCTAATAAAAATTCGAAATCTTCGGTTAAAAAGACAAGCGTGCTTTCTAATAAACGAATTTCAAATTCATAAGGTAAATAAAAATTTTTATCATTCAAAAATCGGGCTTTTTGTAGTGTAAAATTTGCTTCTTTAAAATCCTGTTGAAGCAAGAAAAATTTGGTGTAATTTAAAGCAGCCATTGTGCCTCTTGTAGGATGCAAAATTTGAAGGTAATTCAAAAAGTATTGATTAAGAATTTTTTCTACGTTTTGGTAATCACTCATGACCAAACTGACTTGAACAAATTTGGTTAAATGATAAAAGTCTTCATAAAAGAACTGAGGGTATTCTTTTTGAATCATTTGATAGTTTTCATAAGCCTGAAAAAAATCGGATAAATAATAATAATTTTCAGCAATTTTGAGTTTGGTAAGAACTATATCTTCTAATTCAATGATTCCGAAACTATCAAAATTCACTATAAATAAAGCCGTTTCTAAATAATGTATGTTGTTGGGAGAATTTTCAAAAAAATTGTAATAATTATAAAGAGCATGGTATAAATGAAATTTAGACCATGCGTTTACACTAAAATCTAATAATTGCTCTAATTCTAAAAGTCTTGTTTTTAACGTTTTGGCTTCTTCACTTTTTTGTAATGCTGCTAGTTCAAAAATTTTAGAACGCATCCTACGGATTTCTAGAAAATAGGGTAAATCTTTTCTAATATTTGAATTAGGTAGGTTTCCTGATAATTTTAATAATTTTTGGAAAAAATGTTGAATGATTTCTTCATCATGATTTTTATAAGAACCTCTTTGAAGTAATTCAAATGCTAATAAATTAAATTTAAAATTGTTGTTAAATTTTTTTTCTTGCTGGAAAATTTCATGTTTTAGGTTTTGGTATAAGTCTCTTTTGGATAAAAATTTTAAGGTTTCAAAAATATTGGCTTTAAAAAGAAATTCATAACATTTATCCAATAAAACAGAGCAGGTTTTATAAAAATGGTTTTCAGTGAATTGAAGTTTTTCAAGAATTGTATCTTTTGGTAAATTTTTATTTTTGTACTCAATCAAAATTTCCAAAAGTTTTTTTTCTTTACCTATTAATTCAATGTATTTCAATTTTTCAATTTCTTCTGGATTTAGAACTGATAAAAACTGAACTAGGTAATTAATTCCAATAATTTAGGGTTTTTCTTTGAGTTTTATTAGAGCAAATATAGCATAATTTATGCAATCTATATAATTATTTTCAACACCTTCTGATGCAATAAGTTCTTTTTGATGGTCTTCAATTTGTTTAATTCTTAATAGTTTGACTAAAATCATATCGGTAAAAGAAGGGATACGCATTTCCCTCCATGCTTCACCATAATCATGATTTTTTTTTAACATGGTTTCATAACATAATTTCACTTGTTGATTATAACAATCTAATAAATCATTTTGAATTTGATTTTCTGAACAATGAGCTAAAATTAAAGCCATTAAGCAATAATTTATAATTCCAATATATTCTCCTTGTGTATTTTCTCCAACTAAGTTTACTTGTGTATCTTCAATAGAACGAATTCTTTTGGCTTTAATGTAGATTTGGTCTGTTAAAGAGGGAAGCCTAAAAACAGTCCATGAGGTTCCATAATCATGATTTTTTTTTAAGAAAAGATCTTTACAATGGTCAATAATTTCAAAATATTGTTGTTCTGTATTCATAAAGAAATTATTTTTTATCAGATTTAGGGAGTGAGTTTTGTGGTTTATCTTTTTTACCAAATAATGAAAAATGTACAAAACGCTTAGGATGTTCTTTAAATTCTACCAATAAAGCATTTAAACTTTCTGTAGTTTTAACAATGGATTGATGAAGTTCATCACCTTTTAATAATTTGCCGATAGTTCCTTCACCATTATTAATACTTTTTACAATGCCTTGGAGTTCAGCTAAAGTTTTTTGAGCGTTTTGCATTAACTGTTTAATATCACCTGAGCCAGCAGCTAATGAATCGGATAATAATTTTGCATTATGAACAATTTTTTGAATATTTTCTTTTTCTTGAGCTAAAGTACCTGTAATAGTACTTGTATTGGAAGCAATGGTATCAAATTTTGCTAATAATTGCGGTAACTTTTTGGTGGATTGAGATAAATTATAAGTAGTTTGTTGGAAATGTGCTAACATAGTTTGAATACGATAATTCGTTGAATCTTCAATAACATTTCTAATAGATTTGGCTAAGAGATTTACTTCTGTTAAAGTACTTTCCAATTTTATTTTCACAGGTTCAATTTCTGTCATGGCTTTATCTATCATTCCTACTTCTAAAGAATCTTTTAGGGTATCTCCAGCAACACAAGGATCACCAGAACCCATAATTAACTGAATACCTTTAGTACCGAGAAAGTCCACAGAATGAATCATGGCAACAGAATTTTTGGGGATATCAAAAACATGAGCTAAATCAAAATTTACTACAATATCTTTAGATTGAGGGTCAATATAAATAGAACGTACTTGACCCAGTTGGTATCCATTATAGAGTACTTTACCACCGACCATTAAACCATTGATTTGTTTATATTTAGCATTAAGGGATATACGGCTTTGAAAAAAAGATGTACCTTTTAGATAATTCATTCCAATAATAAACATCACCACAACAATTACCGTAAAAATTCCTACTTTGATTTCTTTTGAATATTTGTTCATAAACTTTATGAATAGCAAAAATAACTTTTTTTTGAATGTTAAAGAAAGTTTTATAAATTCGCTTTAAAAATATATTGATGAAAAATAAGGATATTAAAAAAACTTCTTTTGAAGACATTGAAGAGAATTTTGAGGATACAGAAATTTTTGAGGATTTTGAATCCACAATTTTCGATAATATAGATTTACTCAATGATGTTTTTGAAGGCGATATAGATTTATATCAAAATTATTTGGAGGGTTAATTCGTGAATATTGAATTGAAACGAATAATTATAACCGAACTTAAAAAAAATTTCTAATTTTGTCAGAAATTAGGGTTTGAAGAATTTACTGGTACTCATCATAATTTTAACTTTTTTTAGAAGTTATGGACAAATATTAGAACCAAAAAGGCTCAAAATAGGGGCTTCTATTGGTGCAGGTGGTTTACATACTTTCGGTTTCCCTAGTTTTGATTTACATAAACATCATACAACTCTAAGGCTTGCCCCAGGTCCATTTTATTGGGGTGTAGGTTTATCTCAAAAATTATTGGATTATAATGGAAAAATTCGTAACGATAGACCCATTTACGCAAATTTATATTTTTTAGATGATTATTTCCTTTCGGACATCAGAAATAGAACACTCAATAAACCAAGAACAGATATTAAACTTTTTATGCTTACTTTTTGTACTAGGGTACCCTTAAATTATTTAAGAACTGTTTATGCAGAATTTGGTTTGGGTGCAATGTATGCAAAAGAAACTCTAACCCGTTTCCCTAATGAACCTACTCCTCAAAAACAAGTTTTAAATCATTTTTTACCTATGGTAGAATTTCGTTTAGGTGGAACATTTTTACAACGAAAATATTATAAACAAAAATTTGATGACCCGAATAAAGGTTGGTTTAAAATTCGTATTTCCATCATCAAAAAGAAAAAAAAGAAAAAGAAATGAAGAAAATCATTCATTACCTTCAAGAATTTTATCAAGAACATCCTAAAAAAAACTTTCTTTTTGCTTTGCTAAGTTTTAATGCGGTATGTATTTTTTTAAACTATTATTTCCATTTTGAATCCTCTTATATCAATAATCCAAACGTTTTTCAAGGGTGGCACTTCTTGTATTATTTTCTTTTTTATACATTTGCATGGTTAAGTACATTTGGAATTTACCATTATTTTTATCCTGAAAAAAAAATATTACAAAACATTCGTTTTTGGTGGATTAGCTTGGTTTTACTGCTTACTTTTACCATATATGTAAATTTTGATATTTTTTATCGTTTCTGGGTTTATGAGAATATTCATTATGAAGTTCAATATTTTGTTCTGAAATGTTTAAATAACACCATGAAACCTATCTTAATCTTGCCAATTATTTATTTTTATTGGAATTATTTTGACCGTCAGCATAATTCAAGTTTTTATGGTTTATTTCCGACACAAAAACAAGATCTAAAATTATATTTATGGATGTTCATGATTATGATACCATTAGTCATTGGAGCATCATTTACTGAGGATTTTTTAAATCAATATCCTCGTTACTTGCCTGAAAATAGTGAAGCCGAAGAATATTTAGGTTGGAAAGATTGGCAGACTTCTTTAATGTTTGAATTGTGTTATGGAATTGACTTTCTATTTATTGAATTGTTTTTCAGAGGTTTTGTCATTTTTGCGTTAATAAGATATGTTGGAAGTAGTGTAATATTTGCAATGGCAACGGTTTATGTATTTATTCATTTTGAAAAGCCTGTCGGAGAAACTATAGGTTCATTTTTTGGAGGATTGATATTAGGCGTTTTGTCTTCAAAGACGGATAGTATTTGGGGAGGAATTGCTATACATTTAGGGATAGCATGGTTAATGGAAGCAGCAGCATGGGCTCATAGATTGTAATTCATTTATTGAGACGAATTACAATTCGTGCGTAGATGCGTGAGGGATGCGAAGGGAGCGTAGCTGCACTGCCTTTTGACGCTTTTGAAAAAGTGGCAAAAGGATTGCCGAAGCCAATAGCGAAGCCCGAAGCAGCCCGACCCGCAGCACAGCAAGGGACACGCCCAAAATATTCACTTTCTTCATTTCAATTTTTATTTGGGGAATATGAAAAAAAAAATTAATTTTGCATTTCTTTAATAACTCAGAATAACTTACGCATGCAAATGTTAGAAAATAGTAATGTACTAATTACTGGTGGAACAGGCTCTTTTGGACGTTTGTTAGTGCATTATCTTGTTCATCAATATCGTTGCAAATCCATCACTATTTTATCTCGTGATGAACATAAACAATTTAAAATGCGTTTAGATTACCCAGAAGCTCAATACCCACATTTAAAATTTTGTATTGGTGATATTAGAGATTTTGATAGGGTAAACCAAGTATTGAAAAATATTGATATTGTTTTTCATTTAGCGGCATTAAAACATGTTCATATTGCCGAGCAAAATCCTTTAGAGTGTATCAAAACCAATATTTTAGGTTCTGAAAATGTTATCAAAGCATCTAAACAAAATGCTGTCAAAAAAGTAGTTGCATTATCTAGTGATAAAGCGGCTTCTCCTCATAATTTATATGGTGCAACAAAATTCTGTGCAGATAAACTTTTTGTCAATGCTCAAAAAGATTCTAATGATACCATTTTTTCCGTTATAAGACTTGGTAATGTGGTAAATAGTAGAGGATCTGTATTTGAAATCTTTGAAGAACGCAAAAATCAAAATACAATTTATGTTACTCATCCTCAGGCTAGTAGATTTATCATTACAGCGGAACAAGGTATTCAATGGATTTTATTTGCATTAAATGATTCAAAAGGGGGTGAAATTTATGTTCCTAAAATTAAATCCTTTAAAGTTATCCAATTAGCAAAAGCCATTGCCCCAAAAGCAAAAATTGAAATTACGGGTCTAAAAGTCGGTGAAAAATTGCATGAACACCTGATTACTGAAACAGACTCCAATACCTGCTTAGAGTTTGATAATTACTATGTCATTTACCCTGATTTTAATATTCTTACAACCTCTAATGGAAAAAAACTTCCAGAAAATTTTGTTTATATTTCCAATAAGAAAGAGAATTTGCTTAATTTAGAGGAACTTAAAAAATTGATAAAATCACAAAAGTTTGTCTTAAGTATTTAGAAATACAATATTTATCCAAACCTTTAGTCGTTATCAACCTTAAAATTTAAAATTTCTTCTAAAACTTCTTTATGAGTTATGCTTAAAGGTACTTTTCTAATTTTCTCTAAAAATTGAATAAATAGTTCTTTCTCTGAATAACTTTTCCATTGTTGGAAATCGTGTTGGCTTATTACTTCTGGCTTTAGAATGGTAATTCTGATAATTTGTGGATATTGTGATTGCAATGTGTTTTTCCGTGATTGATAATCCAAATCATCATCTATCTTTACCGTAAATTCATAAAAGTGTTCAGGATTATTTGCAATGATATTTTCAATTTCATCAAAGGTTACATTTTCATAAAAAAAAATCTTTCTCCCAGTATTCAAAGGAATTTTTTCATAATGAACGGGTTTATTGGGTTCTGCTTCTAAAACTACTACATATTTTTGGGAATCGGTTTCTTTTTTGCTGTAACATAAAGGACTTGAAGAATAAATGATAGGACAAGGTTTTAAGTTTACTTCAGTAAAACTATGAATATGTCCAAGGGCAACATATTGAATTTGTTCAGGGAAAGTATCAGGATAAAGGGTATAATTACCGCCAATGATATAATCAGCATCATAATCTTCTGGAGAAAAGTCATCGGGTAATTTAACGGTATAATGAGCCATTAGAATATTAACACCTTGGTTATCACAATACTTTTGAGCTAAATGAGTCCATTTTTTTTGGAAATAATCTCTTACTTCTAACGATTCAGAAGTGGTACCTTTTGGAGTTTCTTTTTTTATTCTCGCAAGATGATTGTAAGGAGCAAAAATTATACGTAATGGATACTCATAAGCTGGAAACTGAAATTCCGCAAATCCAGAATCTGTTTGGGTTACTTGAATCCCATTGGAATTTTGAAAAATCTCTAATTGAGTATCATTAAAACCTACAAAAAAAATGGATAGTTCTTCTGTAAGATACTTTGGAGCTTCTATTTTAGAAGAACTATCGTGATTACCAGCAATGATAAACACAGGTCTTTCTCCTTTCTTTGAAAAAAGGGGTAACATTTGATAAAGAAGTTTATCTGCTTCATTAGGAGGATTGGATTGGTCATAAATATCACCGGCTATAAGTATAGCATCAACATTATGATTATTAGCAATTTGTAAAATTTCTTCTAAAACTTGTTTTTGTTCCTCTAAACGGTCTTTATTAGCGTATTTTTTCCCAATATGCCAGTCTGAGGTATGAAGAAATTTCATAATAATTTAATTATAGGGAGTAAACCAACCTAAATAAAAAGAGTAAATACACAAAATGGTACCAATAATACCTAAAACCATCATACTTGTAAAAAAGAGTTTTTGAGCTTTATCATTATTAATTACCAAACAAATAGCACCCAAAACTAAACAAAGATTCAGGAATAAGTTGGTATAATTGAACCAATTACCTACCATTTCCAAGTAAGCCGTTTTTTCTTCCCACTCTTGGGCACCTATTATTACTCCCATTTCTCCATTTTTATCTTGAATCCAATTTTCTTTACCTACTTTATCAGAACCTTCTAAAATTTCTTTCATTTCTTTTTTGTAGCGTTCTGATTTTTTTTCTAACTTCGTAATAAATGTATCTACACCTGTAGCATAATCTTTATTGATGGCTCCTGATTTAGTTAAAGCAACTAATAAATCTTTTTGTGCATCTAAAGAAGTATTTTTAATACTTTTAGATTGATACCAAGCATAAGCTTTTGTTGCTTCAGCAGCAGCCATGTTTTGATCTCCTCCATATTTTCCGCTACCAATACCAGCAATTGCTAATACTGCACCAAAAAAGGCTACCAAAAGCCCTATCATCATTTCGGTATTTTTTTCTTTTCCTTCTTCTTGTTCTTGAGACATAATTCTTATTCCTTTAAAAGTTCACAAAATTATAAGTTTCTTTGAAATTTTTGCTTCTTAAAATAAAAAAATCAAATTTATTTATTGAGAATTGTAATTCCTGATAAAATAATGTCTTTTGCTTGTTCTGGTTTTACATCTGTTGATTTGTATTTTTGATCACCCATCAAGTTTTGAACATTATCATACTTATCATTCACGGGTTTAAAATGGGTAAAACCTCCTAAACAAGGATAATCTTTAAAAAATTTTCCTTTAGGATTTTCTAAAATTAATCCACCAAATTGCCATCCAAATCCATAAAATTCAAATTCTCCATTTTCATTAGCTTTAATAAATTCTTCAATAGTAGAACCTGCTTTAATTCCATTAGCAAACTGATATTTGGGATTATCATAAAAGTTTAAGCTTAAGCTTTCTATTTTGGTAGCTTTTAATCCGGGTGCCCAAGAAACATAAATTTTTCCCTCTGAGGTGCTAACCGTTGTAGAAATTTTATCCACTGTATCTGAAGACATGATGGCAAAATCTGAATTTTTATCATATACAAAAGTATCAGACTTTACATTTTCTTTGCCAAAAGTGTTTAAAATTTCATCGTAAGACATAGAGAATCTCAGCTTTCCAATTCCTTCACAAGTTATGATTAAATCTTCTCCAACTTCTGTTGTTTTTTGATTATCTGCTTGATTACCTTTTTTACAACTCACCAATGCTAAAGCGAAAACAATAGAAAATAAGATTTTTTGCATTTTTTGATTTTTGGGCAAAACTAGAAGTTTTTTAATAGATATAAAATAAAAATTATTACAAAGATTTAATTACGTAGGTTACAATTCCCCAAACCATAAAATCAGTATCTTTTTCAACTTTGATAGGTTTATAGTTATCATTTTCAGGGATTAACCAAATTTCTTTATTCTGAATTTTAATTCTTTTAGCGGTAAATTCACCATCAATAAAACAAACTGCAATACAGCCTTCTCGCGGCTCTAAACTTCTATCAATAATTAACAAATCTCCGTCATCAATGCCTGCATCTTTTAAAGAATGACCTTTTACACGACCATAAAAAGTTGCACTAGGGTGCTTAATCAAATATCTATTCAAATCAATGGTTAAGTCCACAAAATCAAGAGCTGGGGAAGGGAAACCTGCGCTAATTCCTTCGGTTACAAGGGGCAATTCTAATTCTGTTTCTATGTTAATTTGGTAAATTTCTATAGACATAAAATTGTTTTCGTTGCAAATTTAACCAATAAATTCATAAAATCAAATAGAAATCTATCTTAAAAGCATGGCTAAAAAAGTATATCTTTCATGATTTTACAGAATTAACATTTTACTTTGAATAAATTTATAATTTTTGAAAATTTTTAAACCTATATTTGTCGCATGAAAATCTGCTTAAAAAATATTGGAAAGTTATATTTAATTACTGATAATCCAGAAGTTCATTATTTGCGGGGCAAAGAGATGAAAAATCCTTTTTGTTTAGAAAATGCTTGGCTAATCATTGACAAAGATAAAATTTTGGATTATGGTTTCATGAATGCCCCATTTACTCAAGAGGTGAATGAAATTATTGATTGTAATCAAGGTATAGTTTTTCCAGGGTTTGTAGATTCGCATACACATGCTATTTTTTCAGGAACCAGAGACCATGAATTGATTATGAAACTCAAAGGGTTTAGTTATGAAGAAATTACACGAAATGGCGGTGGCATTTTTAGTTCTGTTGAAAAAATGAAAAAGGCTTCCGAAAATGAACTTTTAGAGCATGGTATTGAATACCTGCAAAAAATGGCAAGAAGTGGAACCACTACACTAGAAATAAAATCAGGGTATGGATTAGATTTTGAAAACGAAATAAAAATGTTAAAGGTGATACAAAAACTCAAGCCTTTTGCTCAACAAAATATTTATGCGACTTTTTTAGGCGCTCATGCTATGCCCAAAGAACATAAAAATCATAGAGAAGCTTATATTCAAGAACTTACTCAAAAAATGATTCCTTTTATTGCAGATGAAGGGTTAGCGGATTTTGTAGATGTTTTTTGTGAAACGGGTTTTTATACGCCTTCAGAAACCTGTAAAATCTTAGAAGCCGCTCAAAAACGGGGTTTGAAAATTAAAGTTCATGCGAATGAATTGGATTTATCGGGGGGGGTACAGGTAGGCGTGAAATATCATGCCGTTTCAGTTGACCATTTGGAATGTTTGGGAGCAGAAGAAATAGAATTGCTAAAAAATTCTCAAACCGTTGCTACTCTTTTGCCTAGTACAGCCTTTTATTTAAGATTACAATATGCTCCCGCAAGAAAATTATTGGATAATAATGCCATTGTTTCCTTAGCTTCTGATTTTAATCCGGGAACTTCTCCATCGTTTAATATGTATTTTGTTTGGATTTTGGCTTGTTTGCAAATGAAAATGCTTCCCGAAGAGGCTTTAACCGCGTTAACTTTAAATTCCGCTTATGCTTTAAGAGATACTCACGTAGGCAGTTTAGCCAAAGGTAAACTTGCTAATCTTATTTTAACACATTCTATTGATAGTTTATCTAAAATTCCTTATTTCTTTGGCGAAAATTTTATTGCGAAAGTTATGATTAAAGGAAAATGGATTGACTAATGAAATGCTTATTCCCCGAAAAGAACAGTAATTTGAAACTTTAATGCATGTAGCCTGCCTACTTCTCTTTTATAATCAAAATTTTTTTCTGCGATTAAGGTATTCGTTAAACCAATGACATAAAAAAAGCCGAAGCCCGTATTCCCAAACTGTGTAGGCAGGTAAATACTCGTACCTACGGGCAAGTTCATATAAAAATCTTTTAATTCGTGTTTAATTTGAGGATTTTCTACTAAATTTTCCATCTTCAAACGATAACCCGCAGTATAACCAAATTGAGGATAAAAAACTTTTCCGACCTTCGGACCCATTCTCAAATCTATTTCCGTGTAAGTTAATCCTGTATTTTGTTTGTCATCTTTGGTTAAATCTTTCATAATTAATGGCATAGAAAAATTTCCTTTGGTGCCTTTATATCCAAAATTTCCCCCTATTTCTATCCCGCCAAAATCATTATAACTAAAAAAATACAAACCCAATCCTCCCGTTGAGAATAGCCCATTGACTAATAAATTTTCTTTAGCTCTATAACCAAAATTAAAATCTGAAAAAAAACGCATTCCTAATCCTATTCTTTGAGAATACACAGCACTCTGAAATGCCATCAAAATCAACAAAATAAACTTTATTTTCATGATACAAAAGTATCAATTTTTTTGAAAGAAAATTTTTAATAACAAAGAACAACTTATCTAAAATATTTTTAAATTTGTAAAAAATAATTGTTATGTTGCTAGCAAACAAGTTATTGAAAACTGTTTTTGTTTTTGTATGGATAGTAATACATATATCCTACGCACAAAACCCTCGTTTCGTGTTAGGCGATCCTTCTGCCCCAGAAACAGACGGAAAAAAAGAAACTTATAAAGTTTTAAAAACTAATCAAAAGTATATTTATAATTTTTCTGTCAAGCCTTCATCATATTATGGTAAATTAGACAAGCTAATTATTTCATTCTTTACCCATTCTAGCATCACTCTTCCCCAAAAATTAAAATGTAAACTATCTTATAAAACATTCCCAGTAATCGGAGGAGAAGCTATAGAAGAAATTATAGTATTATTGGATACATCTATCGTTATAAAAGAAAAAAAGTTATTATTACTTTATTAGATGACGATGAGATTAGGGAAGGTTCTCTTGAAATAGAGTTTATTGGCAATAACAATTCTTCTGTTGCATTAGAAGATATGATTTTAGTAGGAAGGAATTATATTGAAGAATCTAA
>CAZBPK010000143.1:0-2901 GCA_964493765.1 uncultured Bacteroidia bacterium
TAATTGCATTGGTTGAATTCATAAAAAATTGTCAAATGCCCACAACTATAGGAATTCAAGGAGAATAGGGTTCTGGAAAAACTTCAATGCTCAATCAGATTAGGTATCAATTATGTGAAAGTGAAAACCATTGTAAAAAGCTAGGTATAGAAATAAAATAAATGATTGAATATCAAGATATTTCCCTACTATCATTAAACTTTCTTAACTTTTTATATAGACTAACTAAACTAAAACTAAAAAAGTAATGTATCTAGAAAATTTTAAATTATTATGTAAATTTTTTGATAAATAAAGAATAAATAAAAAAAAATTATAATATTGCATTTAAATTTATCAACCATGAGCAAAGAATATTATAAAAATAAAATTGACTCTATTAAAACGAATATTGCTAAAAAGAAAGGCGAGATTACAAGTTATAATGATAAAATTAAGGATTATCAAGCCCAGAAAACGAATATACGTGAGAAATATAAAGCCAGAATCAAAAGTGCAAGTAATTCTAATGATAAAGCCAATTATAGAAATTGGATGGCAAACGATTTAAAAAATGTAGATAGTAGTATAGCCAATTGTAGAGATCAAATAGCCAAGATAAAAACTCAAATAGAATCCTTAAAAAGAGAATTAAAACAAGCACAAGAAGCCTACAAAAACGCTAAAAAATAATTCAGAAAGGTATTATCCTTTCTGAATTATA
This sequence comes from uncultured Bacteroidia bacterium, assembly GCA_964493765.1. Taxonomy (GTDB): domain Bacteria; phylum Bacteroidota; class Bacteroidia; order J057; family CALLMJ01; genus CALLMJ01. The sequence continues at coordinate 704 of CAZBPK010000143.1, forward strand.
AAATTAATTTTTTAGGATAATACTATATGTATTTAATTGTTAAGATATTATGTATTCAAGATTACCAATTATTCGTATCAAATCTAAGCAAGTTTTAAAAAAATTACATCAAAAACCACTTTTCTTTAAAGCTTTAGTAGATATATTTGATGATGATATCTATTCTTCCAAAATTAGTTTTTGGGTGAATGGATTTATGTTTTTAATGATTGTACTAAGTAGCATAGAAGTCATGCTAGCTACAGACAATCAATTTAAAGAATTTAACACTATATTTGATTTTATTTACATATTTACCAGTATCATTTTTACAATTGAAATATTTTTACGTTTATATGTAGTAGGATATATAGAAGACAAATATCAAGGTTTTTTAGGAAAAATTCGTTATTTATTCAGTTTTTATGGTCTTATAGATTTAATTTCTTTATTGCCTTTTTATTTAGAACTTTTGGGTTTTAATCAATATAAAATTTTAAAAATTTTAAGAACCTTTCGCTTGTGGCGTAGCATTAGGTATGTAAAGAGTGTTGATGACTTAATCCAAGCTGTAATATCCAAAGCTAATGATATAGTGATTACCTTGTTAATAGTAGTTTTATTAGCCATACCTGTTTCGGGATTTATTTATTATTTTGAAAACCAAGGCGGACAAAAACAATTTGAAAGTATATTAAGTGCCTTTTTATGGTCTATTGGGAAATACACGGGAGATTATGGGGGGATTGCAGACTTTACTCCACAAACTTCTATGGGAAAATTATTAGCTACTATTAACGGGATTTTAGGAATTGCTATTTTTGCTGTCCCTGCGGGGATTTTAGGCTCTGCTTTTATTGATACCCTAAACCAAAGAAATCATCAACAAAATATTCAAAAAAATATTCAAAAAATAGATAAGTTTTTTTATGATACTTATACCTCTAAAAAACATTTAAATAAAAATTTTGCTTATGGTAGGCATTTTACTTTTTTTGCAATTACTTCCAAAACCGACTTAACAGAACAAGAAATAGTAGAATCCGTTAGAGAAACTTCTGATTATTTATTAAGACCCCATAAAAGTAGTGAAAATGCTATTATTAACGATATGTTAGTAGTTGAAAAAACTTTTGCCAACAAGAATTACGGCGCATACTATAGGTATCCTGATTGTAATTTATGGTTTATTAATCCTATGGGAGCCGTGGAAAAAGGCGTTAATCATTTTGTTTATACCCTTTTCAATAATACTCCTTCAAATTATGTTGCCCGTACCAAAAGATTTTATAATGCGAAAAATCAACTCATTAAAAATAATTTTAGTGAATATTTTGAATGGTATGGAATCCCTTCGGAATACCAAAAATTACCTCCATCCCCTTTATTTGATGATTATATGGAGGATATGATAGAGGGTGATTATGTTTCAGGGTTACCCGGAATACAAAAAAATGATTATGTTTTTGTATTCTGTTCTGCTGGTTCGGGTAGAGGGGCAGAAGTCAATATTGAATATGGCAATAAAAAGGATACTACCGAAAATCAATGGGAGCATTCTACTATTCATAATCCTGATAAATTTTTGCAATGGAAACATGAACTTTTGAGTTTACAAGGTACGGAAATTTTTACTCAAAATAAAGGAAAATCCGCTTTTCAGTTTGATATTAAAGAACATGTCATCGGAAACTATGACCAAAAATGGATAGGAAAAGCCCTTCATAGACTTACAGGGGCTAATGTAGTTACCGTTTACGTCAATATTAATATTCTATCCGGTGAAGACCAAAGATACTACGCTCTTCTTAACTATATGTTACAAGCTTTTCAAAAAGTTTGGGGGAAACGTGAAATTGTTATAGAAAATAATGAAAATGAATAATTTATGCGTGGAATTGGTAGTAAAATTAAAAAAATTAGAGAATTTAAAAATTTTACTCAAAAATATGTAGCAGAACAATTAGGGGTGACCCAAAGCCACTATTCTCGTTTTGAAAACGAAGTTTTAATTATAAGTGAAGACCATCTTCAAAAACTCTGCAAAATTTTTGAGATGTCCATAGAAGAATTTTTAGATTTACTAAATTCAACTAATAAATGCAACTTTTGGAGTAAAAAAATTATATTTTTCAAGGAAAGGGAGAAAGAAAATATTCTTTCTCCTCTTTACCCTGATGGAGAGATATTATTTTTGTCCCTTTCCTTCCTAAAAAAGT
>CAZBPK010000144.1:0-20277 GCA_964493765.1 uncultured Bacteroidia bacterium
AAATTTTATTTAGCATTATCATCAAAAATGTTGTATTCAATTCAAAATTTATGTTTATTATTTCGAAGGTTAATATGTTTCTTCTGATTACGAAACATGGAAACTATTTAACCCAAACGAAGTTTCATTTATAAAAATTGAAAATACTACTCATTATTAAATTCCGAAAATTTGGAACCACTTAAAAATTCATTTTTAATTATTATGAACAAGCTAACTCCGTTTCAATTACTTTTTTTTAACCGTGAAATTCATTATGGAAATTCTGCTTCCAATATCCTAAAAGGTAAAGCGGTAATTACTGGCGCTGATTTTGAATTATTTTACCAAGCGGTTTTTTATGTTCTGAAAAATTCTGAATGGGCTTATTTATCAATTGATGTCCTGAATAATACTTGGAAAAAAAATGATACTTGGCAAGGTTCCTTAGAAAAATATTGTTTTCAACCGAACATTTCTTTCAATCATCACTTATGGTCTGTTCAGTTAATTCAAGAAACACCCAATCAAGTGATTATGTATGTGTTTTTTCATCATTGTTTAGCAGACGCTCATTCCTTTAATCTTTTTTGGAATCAAATATTTCGTTATTACCAACAAAAAAATTTAGAACCTATTTCTCTCTGTTTTGATGATGAAAATTCTTACAGATCATTTCAGCAACCTATTCAAAAACAATTACCATCAGACTTAGGATTAGGACCTATTCAAAGAATTTCTATTCATTTGAACGAAAGAATTAAAAATCATTTAACAAATTGGGCTTCCCAAAAAGGCTCTAATATTATGTTATTACTTTTAGAATATATTCAAAATCAACTTAAATATTCTGAAAATGACTTAGAAATTCCCTTAAAAATCGGTATAGCATTAAGAAACCGAATGAACATTAAACAAAAAAATAACTTTTTTACCCATGTAAATTTTTTACCTCTGTCAGAGGATGAATCATTAAGTTTGTACGAAAAAATTATGCAACTTTTTCGTAATCAAAATTACCCATTAATTCATTATCTGAATGAACACTCCTCAACAATTGCTTTTAATGTGCTTTTTTCTTATCAAAAAGAATCATATTTAACTTCCGAAAATTTAAAAGTTCAGTTTTTTTTTCAACCTCCTTTCTGTGATGATAATATTGTAAGTTTTCATTTACTAGAATATGATGACAACCGTCTAACGATTCATTTAGATTTTAGGTTAGACTTTGCTTCTGAATATTATTGGAAAAATTTTATAAGAAAAGTTACACGTCAAATTATAAGCGATATACTCTCTATTAAGGAGAAAAAAGACCTACAAAAATTTGCGATATTAGAGCCTAATTATAAAAAAAGTGAAGACTTCGGATTTTGGTATTATTTTGATAATGCAGATGAAAACAGAACTGCGTTGATTTGTAATAACCAAAAATGGACGTTTGGAGAGTTAAGAAATATTATACAAAACATTGATATTGCCTTGACTAGCAAATTTTTATATTTAGAACCTCAAAGAAATGCCGAAAACATTATTCAATTATTAGCCGCTTGGAAAAAAGGAATACCTATTACTTACCATTCCATCAAGCCTATTGATTTCTATTCCGATTCTGTTGCCTATATTGCAAAAACTTCAGGAACAACACACCAAAAAACAGTTCTTATTTCCTTTGAGGCTCTTTCTAGTTTAATAACAGATTGGAAAAAATTATACAAGACTCAAAATAGTGTTCATTTATCTATTACCCATCAATTGTTTGATGTTTTTTTAGGGGATTTGCTACGTTCTATTTTGAGCGGAGAAACTTTGGTGCTTGCAACAGAAACAGAAAGATTAGATGCCTTGGCTATTAACCATTTAATTTCTGAACATCAGGTAACACATTTAGAAACTACACCTTCATTTCTTTTGTATTTATTGCCTAATCTATTGAATATAAATAGTTTAAAATGTATTGTATGTGGTTCAGAACCTATTCCATTCAATTTATGGAGTGAAATTCAAAAAGAAAAATGGAAATCTATAAAATTTTATAATAGTTATGGGCTTACGGAATGTAGTATTGATTCTGCGGCTTCTGAATTAAATAAACATCCATTTTTAGGCTTTCCATCGGGTTTCCCATTGGGTAATCAAATTATTAGTATTCGTACCCAAAATTTAGAATATAAACCTTTAGGAGTATGGGGAGAAATTTGTATTGAAGGAATTTGTGTAGGAAAAAACATTGAAGAAAATACTTCTCCTAATATTTTTAGAACAGGAGATAAAGGGATGATTTTGCCCAAAGAAGGGCTTATCGTGAATGGTAGAATGAATGAAGATTTTCTAAAAGTCAACGGTAGAAGAATCCCCAAAACTATGATAGAACAATTTGTAGCCTCTATACCTTCTGTAAAAGCTTGTATGGTTTTAGCCATTCAAAATTCAGTAGTACTCTTTTTATATGGAAATGTTCCCTTAGACATTATTCAAGAAAAACTTAAAAGTTATTTGTCAAGATACCAATTGCCTGATGATTATTATGTTTGTGAAGATTGGCCGATTAATCAAAATGGAAAAGTTGATAGAAAAAAACTTATAGAATGGTTTCAAGAAAAAAAATTAGAAAATTCAAACGCTTGGAAACCCCAAAATATTGATTATGAAATTATTATTCATAACACGCTGATAGCTAGAAATAAACCTTTTGGGCAGGCTCATGATAGTTTTATAGCTTTCGGTTGGAACAGTATAGAATTACTATCATTGGCTAATGAACTCAATTTAAAAGGAATGTTGATTCCCATTAATGCTTTTATCCAAAACCCAACGATTCAATTCCTTTTAAATTCGGTACATTCCAATACTAAAAACGAAAAATCAAACAGTTCTTTTACTGAAGTAGATTATAATATTGATGATATTTTATCGGTACTAAATGAGCAATAAAAAATATTCAAAAGAAGATATTGAAGCGGTTTTTCATACGCATTTTGGGGAGCAAAGTCTTATCGTTTTAGAAATGAATAAAGAATGCTCTACTCAATATACAGAAACTGCTTTAATAAAAGTTCCTGAAAGTAAACATTTCATTCTCAAAGAAATAGAAACTTGGATTGCTTCTATTCCGCGTTTTAGGGATATATTCATTTACGAAAAAGTAGAAAAACCTCTGAGAGTGCGTTTAAAGTCTATAGAATTACCTATAGAATGGATAGAAATAGAAAAAGGTTTTCAAAATGAAAATCAAATTTTACATTGGTTAGAAAATCAATCTTTAAGTTTTTCTATTCAGCAAGCGCCTTTATTTAAAATATTTGTATTCAACGGTCCTTCCAATCAATGGATTGCCTGTTGTTACCATCACTTACTTTTTGATGCAATATCTATTCAGTATGTTTTTTCTTTACTTTTTGAGAATTCTTTGCCTAATTTTAAGGAATGGTTTCCTTCTCATTCTATTGTAAAAAAAGATTTTGAAAATTCTTTTTATGCTTTTCATTTACAAAATTATGTACCTCCTTCCCTTCATGAAAAACAAGATTTTTTTTATGACAAATTATGCATTAGTCATTTAGACTATTTAGAAATTATGGTCCGATGGGTAGAATTTTTAATGATTGCGACGGGCGAGGAACAAATTTGTGTTGGTGAAGTTTTTAGTTTTAGAAATTCGGAATGGGAAGCCCAGAATGCTTTAGGTTTTTATGTTCAAACCTGGCCTATTGTATTCAAGAGCCAAGATAATCTTTTACAAACCTTAAAAATTCAACGTTCTTTTATTCTTCAACATGCTGATGAACCTGTTCAAAATCATTTTCCTCCTTCATTATTTGACCATTGTTGGGTTTTAGAGCCCGTAATTAATACAGAAATTCATGCTTTTTTTCGCACTAAACCTCACTATCTTTTATCTATTCAAATTATTCCAAAACATGATACCACAGAACTGGGTTTTACTTGGAACTTAAATAAAATTTCTTCTGAAGCCGCTAAACAAATTGTTCGTTCTTTTCATCAATTTTTACAAAATCAATATAATTTTTCAAAAACTAATACTCCTTTTTCGGATAAACTCATTCCTATTTTAGATATATGGAAAGATAACGTTAAAAAGTATGCGGATAAAATAGCGGTTAAAGATTCTTTGGGAAATGAGTATACCTATAAACAGTTAGAAGAGTTATCGGATAGTTTAGCGAGCCAGTTAAATATCAAAGTTCAGGAGCCTGTAGGCATAAGAACTACTCATTCTGCCAATTTTGTTATTGCGATTCTTGCGGTATTGAAAAAAAGAGGAATTTATGTTCCTTTAGACCCTGAGATTCCTAAGGAAAGGTATCAATACATATTAAATGATGCTCAAATTCAATGGATTATAAGTGATTGGGAAATTTCATTTTCTCATGTCTTGCATCCTTTATGTAATCCCAAAGAGGATATTCCTCAAACTCAAAATATTTCCTCAGATCTTCAAGATATTGTTTATTTAATTTATACATCAGGAACAACGGGAAAACCCAAAGGCTGCGCGGTAACTCACCAAAATTTATGTAACCTTTTCTTGGGTAGCTTTAAAGTGTTTGATTTTCATCATCAAGACCGATGGGTTTTGTTTCACAGTTATGGATTTGATTTTTCTACTTGGGAAGTTTGGGGCGCTTTACTGAGTGGTGCTATGCTTTATATTCCTAATAGAGAAGAAGTGAAGAATACTTTCGAATTGTATGATTTATTAATTCGTGAAAAAATAACGATTCTTAATCAAACGCCCAAAGCATTTGATAATCTGATGCTAGTAACTGAACATTTCAATTCGCTTCCAGACGTTAGGTATATTATCTTGGGAGGCGATAAATTAAATCTACAAAAAGTTTTTCATTGGAAGGTATTCAATCCCCACATCCAGCTAGTTAATATGTATGGAATTACAGAAACTACGGTTCATGTTACCTATAAAAAAATTGAAGATGAAGAGATTTTTAGTAATATCGGTAATCCGCTTCCTGGGTATACTTTATCGGTTTGTAATTCCAAAAAGCAAAGAGTTCCCGATGGATTTATTGGAGAGTTTATAGTGGAAGGAAATGGTGTTTGTAAAGGTTATTTTCTCAACCCCCATCAAACATACGAAAAATTTGATTTTTCTGAAACCCCTTTTTACCGTTCTGGTGATTTAGGCTGGAGAATGAATAACGATTTTTATTATCTCGGAAGAAATGACAGACAAATTAAAATTAGAGGTTACAGAGTTGAACTCGGCGAAATTGAGTTTATACTACAAAAATATTTTCACTCTACTTTTAGAGTACTATTCATTCAAGAAACTCAGCTTGTTGCTTTTCATACTTGTTCTTTTGACATCAATAGAAATATGTCCAAAGAGTATTTGCCTGATTATGCAAACCCTTCTACATTCATTCGTTTAAATGAAATGCCTTTAAACGTTAATGGAAAAACTGATGATAAAGCTTTAGAGGCTATTTTTAAAAACTTACATTTACCTTCCAAACTACCCCATGATAATCATTCTTCTTTGCTTCAATCTTACCTATTAAAAATCTTAGGAAATTCTATCCATTTTAATAAGAGTTTTATAGAAAATGGTGGAGATAGCATTTCTGCTATACGGTTAATTAATGCTCTAAAAAAAGAAAATTTACATTTATCTATTCAGGATTTGTTTTCTACGAATAAACTTTCTGATTTGCCAATAAAAAAAATGAATCCCCCTGTAAAAAAAATCCATTGGAAAAATCATACTTTGATTGATGCTTATAATCAAAGCCATGAAGATAAAATTACAGGGATATTTCCTTTAACCCAAGCTCAATTAGGAATTTTATACGAATCTTTAATTCATTCCGATAATACTTATACTGTTCAAATCGTTTTGCGAGTAAGTGCTGATATTACAACCCCCGAAATAATAGAAGCTTATAAAAAAACTTTAGAGGCTTTGCCCGTACTTCAATTAAAAATTACACAATTTCAAGAAAATTATTTCTGGGTTTTACCTCAAAATCCTCATTGGGAAATTCATCTCAAAGATTTTGATGATGACCCACAAAAACTCATTCAAGAAGATTTTTATCAATCTTTTGATCTATTCAAAAACCTTGTGAGAATCACTATCATAGAAAATAAACATCACGAAAAATTATTGCTATGGACTCATCATCATTTATTATTGGACGGCTGGTCATTAAGTATTTTTTGTAAATATTTAATGATGTCCTTAAATCACCAAGCCCTTACTAAACAAGAAAACTTTCTTTATTATTTATATGAATGGAAAGAACAAGAAAAATCCGAGGTTAAAGCGAATTATTGGAAAAATAGGTGTTTACATTCTCATTCAGATATTTTAATTCCCTTTTGTTCTTCGGAGGATATTCATGAAAACAATGAATTTGTTTTAGAAATTGAATTAAACCCCATTATAAATGACCTAAAATCCCAAGATTTAACATATCATCAATGGATATTTTCTGCATGGTTAGCCTTTTTAAGCACGGTTTTTCAAAAACGAAATATTACTTTAGGAAATGTAGTTTCTTTAAGAGAAGAAGGTTTAGAAAATGAAGTAGGAATGTTAATCCAAACTTTACCTTTTATTGTAGAAGTAAATCCTGAATTAGACTTTTTAACTTTTGCGATACACGTAAAGAACTTATTGATACAAGATTATGAAAACAAACCTTTTTATTTTGATGATTTAGATAAATCTAAAATCAACCTTGATACTTTATTTGTATTTGAAAATTATCCCATTGATAATTCCATATTTGATAAATTTTTATTAAAAATTGAAAAAATTCAAGAAAAAACTGCCGCTAAATGGACAATCATTTTTTATCCTAATCCTGAAAAATTAAAAATTAGAGTTTTATTTGATAACCGATATTATTCAAAAGATTATGTGCAGAGCGTTCTCCATAGATTTGATGAGTTTATACAAAGTATAGCATGGGATAAAAGTTTAAGGGAAATCAAGAACTCACTCTCCCAACAACCTTTCTTAGAAGGTAAGTCAAGCTCCGTTTTAACTTCTGAAAATTTATTCATTCACTTTACGAGAAATTCTAATATTAAAATTCAGAAAGAGCTAATCTCTATGGACTATTATCAAATTATGGAAAAAGTAAATGAAATTGCTAATCAATTCCTTGCAGAGGGAGTTTTAAAAAACGAAGCCATAGGAATAGAAGTCCAATCTACGGTTCATTTTGTTATAGCGGTATTGAGTATCTGGAAAGTCAATGCTGTGCCTTGTTCTGTGGATTATCAGTACCCTCAATCTCGAAAATTATTTATATGGAAGAACGCTTCTTGTAGATGGATAATTCAAGAAAATAACCATCAACTACAAATTAAAAGAAATCATGAAACGCCTTATCAACATGCAGAGAAGTCTGCTTTTATTTTACATACATCAGGTTCTACGGGCTCACCGAAAGGAGTTATACAAACCTATGATTGCCTTATTCACTTAGCTCATTGGACATCCACTCAATTAGATTTAAATGCTGATGAAAAAATTTTAGCTTTATCCTCTTATGGTTTTGATGCTTCCTATCATGAAATGATTTTATGGCTCTCATTAGGGGCTACTTATGTAGAAATGCCTTATGAACTTAGACAAGATATTCATCAAATAAAAAATTATATCTTGAATTATCAAATAACTCTTGCTTGGATACCCGCAAAACTCTTAAACGCTATTCTCGATATAGACCCTTTTTATTTTGAAGAGTGTATTTCTTTAAAGCAAATTGTTACTACGGGCGAAGCACTAATTATTAACTCCAATTTAAAAAATTGGATTCTACGTAAAAATATAAAACTTTTTAATTTTTATGGACCTACAGAAACGCATGTTGTTACAGCCAAAATTATTGACAAAAATAATATATCTACAATTCCTGATATCGGTAAACCTATCTATAATGCGGTGGTAGGAATTTTTGATCAGAACCAAGAAAAAGTACCTGCAGGGTTGATAGGGGAAATTTATATCGCAGGACCCTATTTGGCACATCAATATTTGAACGATAAGAAACTTACTAACCAAAAATTCTTTACTCAAAACAACATTCGTTGGTATAAAACGGGAGATCTAGGAAGAGTAAAAAATGATGGTAATTTACAGTATCTTGGAAGAATTGATGACCAAATTAAAATTAGAGGCTTTAGAGTTGAACCGTTTGAAGTAGAAACCCTATTACATCAAGTAGAGGGCATTCAACAGGCTACAATCGTTGTACATAAACAACAGGATACTCAACTTATTGCTTTCTGGATAGGAACTCCTATGAACGATATAGAATTTAGAAATGCTTGCTCTAAAATATTGCCTGATTTTATGATTCCTGAAGTTCAAGTGCGTATTAATGAGTTTCCAAGAAATATTAACGGTAAAATTGATAAAAAAAGGTTATTAGAAAATTATTTATCCGATTTAAAAATTAAAAAGCAAGAAAGCAAAAGCTCTTTACATTCATCAAAAGCATTTCATAGCTGGGAGTTTGTTTTGGGGCATTCTCATTTTAATGAAAATAGCCATTTTCTATCGGTTGGAGGAAATTCTATCAAAATCATGAAATTGCAAGCATGGCTCCAGAAAAATTATCAAATAATTATTTCCATTAAAGAATTGTATCAAAATTTAACTTTTATAGATTTTCAGCAGTTAATCAACCATAAATTACAAGAACAAAGAGTTTCTCTTCCTGATCAATTCCCTCTTAATGCTATTCAAAAAGATATTTGGATGATAGAAAAAGGCAATTCTTTAAAAGAAAATTCGCCTTTCCTTCTTTCTTTTTCTTTTCAATTTTTGAACCCTATTTCATCTCAATCATTCCATTTTGCTGTTCAATCTATCTTTGATATATATCCTCATCTTGCTTACGTAATTGAAAATACCGAAGACCTCAATGAAGTTCATTGGACAAAAAATCCTCATTTTTTAGATTTTGTTTATCAACCTCTTTCTTATAAAAGTTTAGAAAACCGAGAACCTTTGTTAAGAATATTTTGGGAAAATAACAGCATTTATGTTCAGTGGCATCATATTTTATTAGATGCTGTTGGAATATCTATGGTAATGCAAGCCTTTTATGATGCTTTAACGAATAACCATGATTTTGTTCCTAAAAATTATAAAAATTTTTTAGAACAATCGCATATTCAAAACTTAGCTAAGGTAAAAATTTCTCATAAAAAATCTATAGTATTAGAAAAAAATTATCCGAACGACGCTAAAATATATTTTCATCGTCTTGCAGAGAGTTTAGGCTACACGGTTCAAGATTTTTTTATTCTGTTGACTTTTTCTGTTTTTGAGTCTGCTCAGGTGATGGCTTTTACAGATAATCACTATCAATTAGGGCTACCGGGAATGTTCACGTTTTTGAATACTTGCAAAGCCTTATTTTCTGAAGAATCCCTTCCGATTCTCCAAAAAAATATTTATACAGAAGAACCTGTTTCTTGCGTTTTTAATTTTATGTATGCTCCTGAAATACCTGATAATGTAACCATTCGTTTCGAAAATGCTTTACCTCAATTTTGTAAGTATCCTTATGAAATTCAAATAACAGTTTATAAAGAAACACTTAACATTCAATTAATTTTTGAGTGGGATAATCCTACTGCAAAAGAAAAATCTGATTTATTTTTTGATAAGTTAGATAGAATTTTAAAAGGCGAATCTTTTAAAGAAGTTATTCAGACAAAGTTAGAGCAAATACATTTTGATGATTTTGATTTTTAAGATGGAAAAAGAATTAGAAAATATTATACAAAGACTTTCTGTTCCAGGTTTAAGAAATGCAAAAGGCAGTCAATGGGATTCGGCTATGAATCTCATGGAAAGTTTGATTATGGAAACGGGGAATATTCCTAATATTCAAGCATGGAAAGATGAAAATAAAAGAAGTTATAAAAATTATTCTATTTTATACAAAGGTAACCGCTCAAAAAGAATTGTTATAGGAGCGCATTATGATACTTATGAAAATACGCCCGGTGCCGATGATAATGCTTCTAGTGTAGCCGTTTTGCTTTGTTTGGCTAAATCCCTCAAAAATTATTCAGTTTTGCCTTTTGATACAGAATTAGTATTTTATGCTTGTGAAGAACCGCCATTCTTTGGTACTCGGTCTATGGGAAGCTTCGTGCACGCACAGGACTGTAATATACATAATACTCAATTGATGATTGCCTTAGAAATGGTAGGTTATTTTTCTGATGAACCTAAAAGTCAAAATTATCCGTATTCATTCTTTCAATATATCTATGGAAATAAGGGGAATTATTTAATGCTGGTTTCTAATTTACAATCTGCCAAACAACTTTTTAAGATAAATAAAATTTTAAAAAAAAGTTCATTAAACTATAAAAAATTTATATCTCCATTGAAAACTTGGGGGATGGATTGGTCTGACCACAGAAATTATTGGAATAAAAATATACCTGCTATTATGATAACGGATACTTCTCTATTTAGAAATCCTCATTATCATCAGCTAACTGATACCCCTGAAACTCTTGATTATGTTAAAATGAAAAATTTAGTAGTAGATTTATTAAAAATAATTACCCAAATTTGATAAAATGAAAAACTTAAAAAAAATTATAGGGCTTTTGCCTGCTGAAGATGCTTATGGCAATAATATCGCCGATACTTACTATGGCAGAGGAGGCGGTTATGATATTATAGAACGAGAAGATGGGCATTTTACTCTGAATGGGGATAGCAATGCTTATACAGAAAGTTTCGAAAACTGGTCAGATATACAAAAAAAGGCAAGCCAATTAGTATCAGGAAAAATTTTAGATATTGGTTGTGGAGGAGGAAAACATGCTATTCATTTTCAAAATTTAGGTTATGAAGTTATTGGAATGGATAATTCGCCTTTAGCGTTGCAAGTTTGTTTAGATAGAGGATTAAAATATGCTCTATTGTGTGATGTTATTCATCTCGATGAAACAGTTGTTCAGAACATTCAAACCGTTTTAATGTGGGGAAATAATTTTGGGCTTTTACAAAACCCTGTTCTCGCTAAGCGATTTTTTATGAAAGCTCATAAAATTTGTAATGAAAATGCAAAAATTCTTATAGAAACTTTAGACCCCTACGGAAAAGCCTTTTTTATGGAAGATGATAAAAAGTACATCCAAGAAAATCTTTTGAATGGAAGAATGGGCGGGCAGATGCGCATTAGAGTAAGATACAGACACTTTGTTACGCCTTGGAAAGATTATCTTTTTGTCTCTAAAAAGGAACTTCATGAAATTTTAGTAGATACAGGTTGGAAAGTATCTTATACTTTTGATGATGATTCTATCGACCAATATATCGCTGTTATTGAAAGAAAATAAAATAAATATGATAAATGAAATAGAATTTTTTAAAAAAAATGGTTATTACCATGCAAAAAATCAAATATCTACGCTTTTGATTGAAAAATTAAAATCAGAATGGGATTTTTTGATTCAAGATAAAATGAAAAGGTTTAATTATCAAGCCAATCATGATAAAAACCGATGGAACATGTTACTTCCTAGTGAATTTATACTACATTTAAACGATTTTTTGATGGATAACACACTTTTTGAATTGTTAGCCTCTCTTTTCAAAGAAGATTTTGCTTTAGTATTTTTTTCTTCTGATATTGCGGCTCCGGGTTCTGAGTTTCAAACCAGTCATCAAGATACAAATGATTTTGGTATTGCTTTAAACATTCCTCTTGTCCAATCAGACGAAAATAATGGCTCTACTCAAATTTTTCCATCTACCCATTTAGATCCTGAAAACCCAATTTTTACAACAAAATCTAATCTTTTTTCTGACGAAGAAGTTATGGAACGTGTTAAAAATCAACAGCCTATACATTTGAATATGAACTTAGGAGACTATTCCATAAGAGATTTAAGGCTTATTCACAGAGGAACTCCTAATTACTCTTCTTCGTTAAGACCTTATTTATCTTTGATTTTTTTAAAATCCTCTCATAATCAAGCACCACATTTTGAAACAATTCAATATGGATTAAAGATATTTGAAAAATTGAGAAATGAAGCAATTACTCTACAAAACTTGGATTTATTAAACTTTGCTAATATTCTGGGAAGGTCAATAATGATTTATGCCCAGTCAGACAGAATAAAAAGACCCATTCCTAAATTTGTTAGTGATAAAATGCAAGAACAGACCTTGTATTATTTTCGTTTTGCTTATTTTGAAGACATAAAGTTGAACCAAAGAGTAACAAGGAGTGATTCAATGAGTGATGAGTTACTTCATGAAATTGAAACAGCTCAATCAGAATTTCAAAAATTGAAAAGAAAAATAAATGAAGTATGAAAATTTTAAATTATGGTGAAAATATCAGAAATTTTTTAGGAAATTTCCGTTTTGTAGATAGAATAATTTCCGTTATGGAAAAGAATGCATTTCATAGAATTATCCAAAAAAGAAAGAAACATTTTGTATATGATAGTCAATTTATGAATGAACATAAAAACCTCATACAAGAACTCAGGCAACAAGGTGTAATTTATTTATCTAACACGGCAGTTTAAGGCGGGAATTAGGAGTAAGGACTGCTTTTGAAGCAGTAAAAAAATGGTTCGTGAGAACTTGAAATTTTTATAAAAAACTTGACAGTTTAAGTATAAAATACTAACTTTGCAGTAATTTAAGGCATATTTTTCATCAACAATCTTGTGAAATTTGACAATAAGTTAACATAAGTTAACTTTAAAATACAGTAATATGAAGAAAAAGTTGTTTTTATTACAAATTGGTTTGCTGGTTTTATTATCTATCTGAAAAACCTGCTCTTTTTGAACTAACGGATATCACAGGCAAACTCATCAATACCTACCGTACCCAAGGCACTGCCTTACAGGTAAACGAAAACCTTCCCGCAGGGATGTATTTTGTTCGTGAAAAAGAAACAGGTTTGACGCAGAAGATTATCGTGGAATAAATAAAGTTTAAGGAATAAATGAATTAGGCAGGGTAAAACCTGCCTTTTTTTATTAGTTATGCATGCGGCGGGGAAAATGCCACATACACATTAAAAAAAATCTTAAAAAAAATTTGCATGAATACCAAAAACCTTTTAACTTTTTAAAAAACAACAAGATATGAAAACTTTATCTTTTCTCCTATTGCTATGCCTTGCAATAACGCAAGTGCAAGCTCAGAACGCAGAGGCTCAGAAAAAAATGAGCAAATTAGACAGACGCTACTTTATTGAGAACAAAGGGCAGTGGCATAGCGACGTGCTATATCTATGCCGCATGGGCGGATTAGACGCCTGGATAACCAAGTATGGTGTGAATTATACGTT
The DNA here is from genome assembly GCA_964493765.1 of uncultured Bacteroidia bacterium. Lineage (GTDB taxonomy): Bacteria > Bacteroidota > Bacteroidia > J057 > CALLMJ01 > CALLMJ01. The sequence continues at coordinate 13,332 of CAZBPK010000144.1, forward strand.
TTACAAAGTAGAACGTAACACCAGCAGCCCCGCTGGTCAAGGTAACACAACCATCCCTGCTGGTCACGGTAACATCAGCATCCTTGCTGGTGACAAGTTCCACCACGACGATCCAGAGAACACCCTCTTGCTTGGTCACCGTGTCCTTCTCAAACTGCAGAACCACAATCCTGCCCCGCAACACGAAGGCAAACAAAAGCAGGAAGGCTACTATAACTACTTCATTGGCAACGACCCAAGCAAACATGCTACGTATGTAGGGCTTTACAAAGAAGCCGTGGTAAAGAATGTATATGATGGAATAGACTTACGTTATTACTTTGACAAAGGAAGTTTACGTTATGATTACGTAGTACACCCCGGAGCCGACCCTTCTAAAATTGCTTTTACCTTGGAAGGACAAAACGATGCGTTTATTAAAAACGGCAACCTGTACTTTACTACTCGCTTTGGCGAAGTAGCCATGGCAGAGTTACATACGTACCAAGGTAAAAACACGGTAACCAGCCGCTTTGAAAAACAAGGCAATACTTGGAAAATAGCTGTAAGCAACTATGACAAAACCCAGGACTTAATCATAGACCCGTTGATTTATTCCACCTATCTTGGGGGGAGTATTGGTGATGTAGGGAATGGCATAGCCATAGACGGCAGCGGGAATGCGTATGTGACGGGATATACATTGTCAAACGATTACGACATTACACCAGGGGTGTTTCAGACGACGAAAGGGGGAGCTTCGGATGTTTTTGTTACGAAGTTGAACAGCACAGGTACGGCATTGGTTTATTCCACCTATATTGGAGGGAGTGATGAAGACAGAGGATATAGCATAGCCATAGACGGCAGCGGGAATGCTTACGTGACGGGATTTACACGTTCCACCGATTACGACATTACCGCCGGCGCGTTTCAGACAATATATGAGGGAGGTGAAGATGTTTTTGTTACGAAGTTGAACAGCACGGGTACGGCATTGGTGTATTCTACCTATATTGGTGGGGGTAGCCAAGACAAGGGAGAAAGCATAGCCATAGACGGCAGCGGGAATGCTTACGTGGTGGGGTTTACAAAATCCACCGATTACGACGTTACCTTAGGGGCGTTTCAGACGACGCATGGTGATGGAGGAAATCATAATGATGTTTTTGTAACGAAGTTGAATAGCACGGGTACTGGATTGATATATTCCACCTATATTGGGGGGAGTGGTTCGGATGAAGGAAGCAGCATAGCCATAGACGGCAGCGGGAATGCGTATGTGACGGGAGCGACAGGGTCCATCGATTACGACGTTACCGCAGGGGCGTTTCAGACGACGTATGGAGGAGGAGTTTGGGATGTTTTTGTTACGAAGTTGAACAGCACGGGTACGGCGTTGATTTATTCCACTTATTTTGGGGGGAGTAATGAAGATGAAGGCTGGGGCATAGCCATAGACAGTAGCGGGAATGCTTACGTGACGGGAGAGACATATTCCAACGATTACGACATTACCGCAGGAGCGTTTCAGACGACGGGGCAAGGAGGTATGGATGTTTTTGTGACGAAGTTGAATAGCACGGGTACGGCACTGGTGTATTCCACCTATATTGGGGGGAGTGGTAGTCAACAAGGATATGGCATAGCCATAGACGGCAGCGGGAATGCTTACGTGACGGGTTTGGTAATATCTTCCGATTTTGATGTTACGCCTGGGGCGTTTCAGACGACGTATGCGGGAGGTTATGATGTTTTTGTTACGAAGTTGAACAGCACGGGTACGGCTTTAGTGTATTCCACCTATATTGGGGGGAGTAGTTTGGATGAAGGACGTAGCATAGCCATAGACGGCAGCGGGAATGCTTACGTAACGGGAAGGACAGGTTCCACCGATTACGACATTACCACCGGGGCGTTTCAGACGACGTATGGAGGGGGATATAATGATGTATTTGTTACGAAGTTAGACCTATCAGGGGTAACTTCGGTTAATGAAACTCTACAAAATACAAGTACGTTTTCGTTATATCCCAATCCCAATAACGGTACTTTCAGCATTCATTCCGAAAAACCTGCTATTTTTGAACTAACAGATATTACAGGTAAACTTATCAATACTTACCGTACTCAAGGCACTGCCTTACAGGTAAATGAAAACCTTCCCGCAGGGATGTATTTTGTCCGTGAAAAAGAAACAGGTTTGACGCAGAAGATTATCGTGGAGTAAATAAAGTTCAAGGAATAAACTTTTCAGGCAGGCTAGAACCTGCCTTTTTTGTGTTGGGGCAAGTGGTACGCTTAAATCTCTAAAATAATAGCGTTAACAAAAAAACTCAATAAATACTTTGGAATTTTTATATCGCATATAAAAATACTTAATTTTGCAACTTAATTCGGAAAGAGGGGGGGATTTTCCCTCTTTTATTTTTAATGTTATGACGGTAGAAACTATACAACCCATAGTAGAAAAAATTATTCCAGAAAATTTGCCTGATGCTTTTTTAGTAAGCATAAAGGTCAATATGGGCTTAAAAAGCAGTATCCAAATATTTAACCAAAGAGTAACAAGGAGTGATTCAATGAGTGATGAGTTACTTCATGAAATTGAAACAGCTCAATCAGAATTTCAAAAATTGAAAAGAAAAATAAATGAAGTATGAAAATTCTAAATTATGGTGAAAATATCAGAAATTTTTTAGGAAATTTCCGTTTTGTAGATAGAATAATTTCCGTTATGGAAAAGAATGCATTTCATAGAATTATCCAAAAAAGAAAGAAACATTTTGTAGATGATAGTCAATTTATGAATGAACATAAAAACCTCATACAAGAACTCAGGCAACAAGGTGTAATTTATTTACCTTCTTATTTTGATTTTAGTTCTGAGGAAATCCATTTTCTAAAAAAATTACTGCTAAATAATGGGCAAGAGATAGACTCTGTGATAACATTTTATCCAGACCCCATTCCCGAAGTTTTATTACAATTGTACAATGATATTTTTATAGAAAAACTTATTTACCATGCTAGGGGTTATGGGGAATCCCAGAAGTTGTTAAGATTATACTTATCTAAGCCTTTACCAGAAGAAACGGGTTCTTTTTTGTGGCATCATGATGGTTTATTTCATTATTATAAAGTTTTAGTGTATTTATGTGATGTAGATATCCAAAACGGACCTTTTGCTTATTGTTTAGGTAGCCATAATACTTCTTGGAAATACTATTCTTATAGTAGGTCTAGATTTCAAGAAAGCGATTTAGATTCTTTTGAAAAAAAATATTTTACAGGGAAGATAGGAGATGTAATTATTTTAGATGCTAATGGAATTCATAAGGCTAATAATCCCCAACCCCAATTTGAAAGATGGGTGGCATCTTTAGCTTTTGTAGATTTTCATTCTAATCAAAGTACTGACCATATTTTCGCAACAGAAAAAAAATTAAGTTATTTAAAATAAAATCTATGTTTGATAAATATTTTGAGGTTCATGATGGCAAATCTCGATTAGACAATCTGCTATTTTGGTCATTAAAAAAAGCGTTAAAGTATCAAAAATTAGACGAACTATTCCAAGAACTTTGTTTAGCTATTCCAGATATCTCAAACCAGTATACCAATCCCGATGGGATGAATTGTATGGACGAAAAAAGCCCTGATTATGTTCCTTTTTACGCGTTTAAGGTAAGAGCACAACATACTTTTCAAATTTTCTTTACTATTAGGATGATACAAAAATATTGCAAAAATGAACCTTTTATTATCGCAGATATTGGCGATTCTTCTGGAAATCATATAAAATATTTACAAATACTTCAAAATCGATATCATTATAGAATTAAAGACGCTTATAGCGTTAATATTGACCCCGTTGCCATACAAAAAATTCGTGATAATGGTGGAAATGCCTTTTTACAAAAAGCAGAAAACTTGCAGGAAATCAACCTATCTTGTGATGTCATGGTAAGTTTTGAAATGCTTGAGCATTTATCCTCTCCTGCTGATTTTTTGTATAAATTATCTAAGAACCCTCCCTCTCATTTTGTTTTATTTACTGTTCCTTTCCTGAAAAAAAGTAGAGTAGGCTTACATCATATAAGATTAGGTATTGATAACCAATTCGCTTACCCCGAAGACGTCCATTTTTTTGAACTATCCCCACAAGACTGGAAACTATTGGCTATTCATTGTGGTTGGGAAGTTTGTGATGAATGGATTTATTATCAATATCCTAATCATTTTTTGTACAGTTGGTTAAAACCTATTTGGGAAAAATATGAATATTTAGGCTTCTATGCTTTTGCGTTGAAACCCAATCCATCGTACAGCAGGCTCTACACAGGCTGGTAAAACTCTAAAATAACTCAAAATTATAACATGAGCAAACGCTCAATAGCAAAACTGTTAAAGCAGTGAAAACTCCATTATTTTAGCTATTGAAAAGCATTTTCAAGGATTGTTTTAATAAACCACCCATAGTTTTATATTTAAGAAATTTAGGTTCATTGTAATATTTGTAAAGCCCTTCTTTTAATTCCTCAATATTTTCTTTAGGTGCAATATCTTCATGAATGATCATGTCCATAAAATCTTTAATTTGATAACGTTGAGAACGAACTCTGTAACGCATTACGGCACGTTCTTCTTTTTGGTATTGTTTAACTGTTTCTGGTGTCATACCTCTGATTCCTAAGTAAATAATGGGATTGTTTTCTTTAAAATATTGTGGCATATACACTCTAATATTACCTTCGTAGCACTGTTGGTCAAAATCAATAGAACGCATACGGTAATGGGTTTCATCAAAATCTGGAGTAAGTTCAATCACAAAGTTGTTGCAGTGCATATCACCCAATAATCTTACGAAGCATCTTTCGTTAAATTTTACAAATTCTTTTGCTAATCGAATTTCATCTAAATAACTATTGTCAGGATTAATAAACTGTTTTATGAAAAGTTCACCGGGTATACCAGGAATATGTTCTTCAATTAGGGTTTCGTTATAAACTACGTAATTGATGCGATTAGGAGAAAGTAAATGCTCTAATTCTAAACCTAAAATACGGGATTCATCGGCTTGTTTGATATAAAAGTAATCGTAATTTTCATTAAAACGGTTAACAATTTTTACGCGAAAGGGTAGGGTATTACCGTATTCACAAATATCAATACGTTCAATAAAGAGATGCCTCATTAACTGTTCATCGCCATTAGCTTTTAAAATAGCATAAATTTTTCGTAGATTTTCATAAATTTCATTTCTTTCATTTTCAGCAAAAATTACAGTTGACCAAAGGGTATCATTACCTTTTTTGTCATATAAAGAAATAGAAGTTTCGTAACGGAGTAAATCGGAGTATTTAATTGGTAAACGCATACCACGCCCATAGTGTTTAAGATATTTTAAAAGGTTATCAGAAACGGGATAAACTTTTTTCTTTTTTTTGATTAAAGGCATGCAAATTGGTTAAATTTAAGATAAAATTCCAGCGATAGTAGCAGACATATAAGAAGCTAAAGTTCCACAAATCATAGCTTTAAAACCCAGCGAAGCTAAATCAGCTCTTCTTGAAGGAGCAATTTCACCAATACCGCCTACTTGTATGGCAATAGAACTAAAATTTGCGAAGCCACATAATGCAAAACTTACAATTACTAAGGATTTAGGATCTAAGTTTTTCATGATAGGGATTAATTCTGAATATGCAACAAATTCATTGATTACCATTTTTTTTCCCATTAATCCACCTACAACTTGAATATCCTGAGAAGGAACTCCCATAATGAAAGCGAATCCAGAGAATAGAGTTCCTAATAAAACAGATAAATTCAATGTGAAACCCAATAAATTTCCAATAAAACTTAAACCAGCGTCCAACATAGCAATTAATGCAATAAATCCTAATAGCATAGCAATTACATTAAGGGAAATTTTTAAACCATCAGAAGCACCATGAGAAATAGCGTCCATCAAATTTGCGTGATTTTTTTCAATTTCTAAGGAAACAGAGCCTTTGGTTTGAGATTCTTCAGTTTCTGGAAGTACAATTTTAGAAATCACTAAAGCGCCAGGTGCAGCCATTAAACTTGCAGCTAATAAATATTGAGCAGGAACTCCCATACTAATATATACTGCCATTACTCCACCAGCAATACAAGCCATACTTCCAGACATAGAAGCTAAAAGTTCCGATTGGGTCATTCCTTTTACATAAGGTTTAATCATAATTTGAGCTTCTACTTGCCCTACAAATACACTTCCTACATTGGATAATGCTTCGCTTCCACTTGCACCCATCAATTTATTCACAATTAACGCAAAAAATGAAACTACTCTTTGCATGATTCCTAAGTGATATGCAATATTGACTAAAACTGCTACAAAAATTATGGTGGGAATAATTTTAAAAAAGAAAATAAACGCGTTGGAAGGTCCAAATGTTTGACTTAAAACTTCTTTATTGACTAGAACACCAAACACAAATTGTGCACCTTGGTCAGAAAAGTCTAAAATTTTGCTAATGAATTCTGCTACCCAACCAAAAATAGATTTACCTATTTCCGTTTTTAATATGAATAAAGCCATTCCTATTTGTAGCAATAATCCTACACCCACTAACCTATAGTTTATTGCTTTTCTATTGTTAGACATTAAAAAAGCTATACCCATAAAAACGATTAGACCAATAATTCCAAAAAACCTCTCCATTTAATTAAATGTTATTTTGTTTTGAATGAATTTCTCAAATTCGCCGAAAGAAACTTTTTGTTGAGCATAAACACTATAACACAAAAGTACTAAACTGAATAATAGTTTGAATTTCATTTTTATTAATTTTAAAAGACAAAATTAATGATTAATTTGATAATTTGCTACATTTCATGATTTCCAAATTTTTCAACTATAAATTTATTAGTATTTATCAATTACAAATGAAATCTGATAATTTTTATCAAAGGTATT